>JAJZCG010000026.1 GCA_021846225.1 Pseudomonadota bacterium
TTTATGGGCCAGATGGCAAAGGCACCGCAGCCTTCTCCGACTTCGGCATCGAAAACCTGGAGGATATCATCAGAGAACGACGACACCTGAAAAAGTAAGGCCCGCGTCATTCACCGGATGCATACGTCCGTTGCGAGTTGCCCGAGCAGAATACACGGCACCGGGTTCGGCGGTTGTCCCGTGCGGATCGCGCGCGGCAGGCTGGCTGGCACAATGGCGGTGGGTGCCAAGCCGTAATAGCCAACCACTCTGCCCTGCACATGGATGGCCATGACCACCGTGAACCCCTTTTGCTGGTTGGCCAGCGCCCGCGTCTTCAACCAGTGGTCGAGCGATGGCTTGCCGCAGAAGAATTGGGATACATTGTGACCGGCATTCAGCAGTTCAGGCACGGAGAGCGGAGGCTCCGCCATCAGCGCTTTGCCGTTGTCTTCTCCCACGGCGCCCTGCGGCGAAGGGATGCCACCATTTCCGGCACGGGCGCGGCAGGCGCGGAGACAGCTTGAATAAACGCCTCAAACCCCTCTGCGCTCATACGCACCAGCGTGCTTTCCATAAGCACTTCCTCGGCGGCCCGCACCGCAGCCTCACGCACAAAATCCGTGCGCGAGCGCCCGCGCAAATCAGCGGCACGGTCGATGATGGCGATGTCACCTTCCGGCAGCCGCATCGACAGCGGATGGTCCTTGCGCTTGGCTGTGGTGGTCATGGCTGAGGCTTTTGTCATGGGATACATATAGATCGTGGTAGCGCATTATGCAATACAACCTAGTTGCTTCGCTCATCGGCCGTGCCGCCTCGTTTGCTTCCGCTGCTCCATGTGATCCCGCCAATCTTGGCCTCGTTGCCCGACCTGATGCCAGAATTCCGCCTCGCTCTGACGATTGACCAACGGGCGACGGGCCACCCTGGCCAAGAGTTCTGCCACATCCGCGCCGATACGGGCAACACGCGCCAATGCCCCGCCATGACGGCGCAATTGCGCAGCCAAACCAGGCAAAATATCGGCGAACGCCTGTGCAACCCGGCGGCTCATCAACCCCTCAGCCAGCATCGACGGTTGATCCTGGACATCCCTCAGCACTTCGGCTGCCTGGTGAACCCTCTGCATTGCCTGAACCGCGCCACGCCGTAGGCCAACGGCACGATCGATCAATACCAGCGCCGCCTCCTTCTCAGGCGCTTGAGCAAAATTACGGATGATGTTGTTCAACAGATCACCGCACCCAATCTCCCGCCGGTCGCCCAATGACCGCCGCGCAATCACATCAGCCCGCTCCGCCCCCTCCGATGTCACGATAAAACTCTGCTCCCGATGCCGGCTGCCCGATGTATAGGCCCCGAACGCCGAGACCAGCTTCGTGCCGGCCGGCATCGCATGAATATGCTCCGTCACGGTGGTGCCCTGCGCGGTATTTGTGGTCAGCGCATCGCCATAGGCCAACTGAACTCTGCCGCTGGCGCCATCGCGCAAGCTCTCCCAGGCAACCACCCCTTCGCGGCCCGCATTGTTCCTCAAGGTCAGCCCGGTGGCGTCGACCGCTATAATTTCCAGCACTGACCCGTTGCGGCCGATATTCCCCACCGTGCCGGTTTCCGTGAATTTGGCATTTACACGCCGGAACAGGCGCACCCGATCCCCCACGGCCAGCGCCAATTCATAGTCCCGCTCCCCTGCACCGTCGGTAGCTTTGACCGTGATCTGATCCGGCCCAATGTCTCCAATGGTCCGGCGCTGCTGGCGGATGGCCTGGCTGATATCATGCGCCTCCGCGTTACTCGGCGCGCTCACCGATATCGTGAAGTCCGACCGATCGCGGTTCGCCTCAAACCGCTGCCGCCAAAGTGCAGCGACATGTTCGACCGCCTCCTCATACCCACCTGGCACGATCCGCAACGTGCCGTTCGCATCCTTGCGGCGTATCGCCTCTTCCGTCTGGCCATTGCGCAACATCAGCACGGTCTCGCGCTCTTCCTCCGCTTTCTGCCTAACCGAAGAGCCCAATTCCGGCACTTTCTCAGCGCCCAGGGCCCGGCGCAGCAGCTCGATCACCGGCCCGGCCTCTACCGCCTGCATCTGCTTCGGATCGCCGATCATCACCAGCTGAAATTTTCTCTCTGCCTGCGCCGCCATGAGCGCGTTTAATTGACGTGTGCCGAGCAGCCCCACCTCATCGACGACCACGACAGAGTTACGGCCGAGGACCAGTGTTTCCCGCTCCACCCCCCGCAGGAACGCAGTGACAGCCCTGGTGTTACCCGTGGAAATCCCGGCTTCCGCCAGATCATCCGATTGCCGCCAAGCCAGGGCGATGCCGTGGACCACCCTGCCATCCGCCTGCCAGGCACGGACCAAGGGTTTCAGCAATGTGCTCTTGCCGGAGCCCGCCACGCCGATCGCCAGCCCCACCCGGCCACCAGCACCCAGCTGGTCGATGATCCGCCGCTGCGCCCTGCCATGCGCGCTGGTAAAATCGATCTCCGGGAACGCAGCCGCCGCCGCCGCGATGGCTTTGGACGACAGCGCGGCGCTGCGGTCCCGCGCCCCGGCCCGCGCCGTCTCAACGAGCGTTTGCTCCGCACGAAGCTCGAGCGTCGTGGTCACTGCCACCCGGTCCCTGCCCTGGCGCCCCGGTACACGCCCCCAGATCAACGCGGCGTTCTCACCCCGGCGCTGAACACCGCGTTCACGGAAAGCCCGTGTGATGGCATCGACATCGCTTGCCTCGCCAATCCCCGCGGCGATCAGCCCCTTGGCGGCGGCGATACGAGCGTCCGCACCATCAATCACCGCCCGCCGGTCGAATTGCCTGCCCAGCAACGGTAGAGCAGCCTGAAAGGCGGCCTCCAGACGCTGCTCACGGCTGGGCAGGGGCGCTATATCATCCGGACGCAGCACGCTCCGGTGCTCATATCCCAGCCGCGTCGCCGTCGCCTGCCAAGCCGCGAGGTCGCTCACATCATCGCTTTTGGCCTCGCGCGGGTTCTGCACCCCGGCTTTCAGCAACGCGATTTTCCGGGCTGGGGACAGTGTTTCCCAATCAAGGCCAAGGGATTGTGCATAGGCCCGTGCGGCTGCGGCGCCGCCCATGGTCCGTTTGCTGAATTGCGCGACAACGCCCTCCGGCACCGCAGAGAGTTTGGCCATCTCGGTCCGGGCATCAAGCTCCACCGCCACGCCATGCGCGCGCAGATGATTGGCGAGATAGGCCTGATACAGCGCACCCCATTCATGAATCCGCCCCTCAAGCAGCGCCAAATTGATACTGCCCACCCGCCCGCTCGGCGTTTCCACGATGTTGAACACCGCAACATGAGTGTGCATCTGCATGTCGCCCGGTGCGCGGCCCTGCGTCCCAGTGAGCATGTGCAACTCCGTGACCGGCTGGCCCTGCTCGTTTTCCCGCACGATCTCAACCGTTGGCCGGGCCGCGTAATGATCGAAGGACACCCAGCCGATGGCACCGGCCTCATACCCCCGTTTCGCGGCATCCCCGATCGAGGCGTGGCCGATTTCGTGCTCGATGACGGCCATGACATTGTCAATGGCGTCTCGATGCGCCTGATGCAAAATCGCCTGTTCAGCTTTGGTCGGGGCAAAGGCCCAGGCGATGGAGAGCGATTTGGGCGCGGAGAAGGTCAGATCGATATAGCCAATCCGCGTCTTGGCGGCTTCCAGAATGCTCCGGTATTGGCGGGCACTTAACGCCCGCCCCTCGGCATCACGCCCGGCCAGAATATGCGTCCGCTGTTCAGGGGAAAGCGTCCTGTCTTTAACACCCAAGCCCGAGAGCAAACGCCTTGCTGCCCGCACAACTTCCTCGGCGGGCAACGCTTCACCGTTCACCTTCCGCCCCGCCAGCATCCGCGCCAATTCTTCGGGCGTTGGCACCCGCGCTGCGTCCAAGCCAAAAATCTGCGCCAATGGCAGGCTCGAGGCACGCTGTACCCGGCCCTCAATGGCACCGCCATCGGCGCGTTGTCCGTTCAACAGGCACGCCACCTCATCCGGCTTCAGCCCGCGATGCGGCTCAACCCCCAGCCGCCGCGCCAGCATCGGGTTCATGTCCCGCCGCGGCGCTGCCGTCGCACTGCTACGATCTGGTGCAACGGCGGCCTCAGCCATCGCAGCGTCCAAGCGCCTCTCTTGGTCGTCTGCCCCCACACCGCCCCCTTCGCTGGCTGGTCTCGCCCCAGACAACCGAACCTGACAGGCCAGCGCCTCTTCACGGCCCACCAGCCCCGCCGCCGCGAAAGCTGCCAGGGCACGTAAGATCAGTTCATCCCGCTCGTCACCCGGGTCAGCGGTAAGCGTGACACCGCTCTCGGCGAGACGCTCTGCTTCCATCCGCACCAGCCCATCCAGCGTTTCCGCCGCCAGAGGCGCTCCACCGGCCATGAACCGGCCGTAGCGCGAGGCGGCGGCATCGGCGAGCGTCGGCGGCGTCACGCCCTGCTCATAATATTCCGCCATCGCCGCCATCTCGGGCGACAAAGTCTGCTGGAGCAAATGCTCGCTCATGAACCGCGCCGCTGCCGGCGCTCCCGCCGCTCCGGTGCGATAAGTCAGCATTCAGCCGCCCTTGCCATCCATGGCCGGGCCCTGCTGCCAGTCCGGCCCGTTGGGATCGGGCAGCCCTTCGCCGGGCGGCACGCCAAAAGCGACGCTGAGAAGCTGTGCCAGCCCGTCAAACTTCCGTTCCACATCGCCAACCGAGGCATCAAGATCCATGATCGCGGCAGTCAGGCCCTGCAGGGTTTTGAGCAACGGCGATGGCGCAGAGTCCTCAGCTGCAAATTCACCGAGCTTGCGCAGCAAGATGGTCTGGACATGCAGCGTATCGAGCATCAACCCCAACGCGCCATTCATCGCCGCCTGCCCGGCATCAAGCGCGGCCAGCCGTGTGGCAATTGCCTCCAGGGACAAAGGCGATGCTGGGGGCGGCACTCTCAACCTCTGCCGTGTCTCACGGTGTCAGCCGCCGCCGGTGCGCCACGTCCAAGGGCGGCGCGTCCAGATCATTGAGCGTTGGCTGGCGTGCGCTGTCAGGGATACGCGTTTCCGCCCGCGCATCGCGCAGCAGGCTCGCCGCCCGGGCCAGGGCGGCATTCTTCTCCGGCGTGGATTTACTGGCCACCGAAAGCCAGTACGCGGCGGCGGCGCGGTCGAGATCGGCGTCTATTTCTGACATCGGTTCATGCTCCTTGCTGGTGTGGTTACTGGTTGGGACCGGTCTGAGACCCCGGCTTGTGGAAGCGGTTCGCGGCAACCCGCGCCCGCATCTCCGGCCGCCTAAAATAAATCGCCCGCCCACAACGCAACGGGGCCATGCCGCGCGCGAGGACAAACATCTCGTCATCGCGCACATCATGCATCAGCTCCGCCTTGCGGATCAGCGGCCGCCCTATCTCGTGATAGGAAATATTCGAACCACGCGAGAGCGAGGAGGATTGCATGGCCTTGCCGGATTTGCCGGTATTCATTCCCTCGGAACTCGCCATCACCCCGTAGGTGCCAAAGGAGTTTTCCAACTCGGTGGCGGTATCGAGATCCTGCACCGCCGCGTAGCAACGATAGGAGACGCCGTCATACCAGGAACGTTTACCCTGCTCGCCCCATTGCTCGACGATCTGCCCGCTCGACTGGTAGAGCAACTGCATGGTGATGCCGTATTTGCGCCCGGCATCGCGCGCGGTCTCCAGAATTTTCATGTAACCAAGCCGCGCCGCCTCATCGAGTAGGAACAGCACCCGCCCCTGCATCGCGCCATCCGCCTCATACACGGCATTCAGCAATGCGCCGATGATGGTGCGCGAAATCCCTGGCTCTGTTTCCAGCGCCTTCAACGGCATTTTCAAAAAGATCGTCACCTTGCCATCCAGCAAGGCGGAAGTCTTAAAACTATTGCCCGAGACCAGATTGGCGAAGGCCGGGTTGGCCAGCCACGTCGTCAATTCAGCGGCGCTGCCGATCACCCCGCTAAACGTCTCATCCACCAGCCCGCATACCGGCCCGGCGAGCTGGCGCGCATAGGCGCTGGGGCTCGCCTCAAAAATTCCCCGCAGCACGGCGCGGACTTCATTGACGGGCATGGCAATCGCATGGCGCACGGCGCGCAGGGTCTTGAGCTTGGCCGGCGCCGTCTGGTCGAACAGAATATGGGCCAAAAAGCAGCGCACCACATTGCGCGCCATGCTATCGAAAAAATCATCTTTTTTGGCCGCTGGCTTGGTATCCCCGCAGACCCAGGCGACGACGGAATCGATATTCGTTGCCGCCAGCGGCGAGGCGGTGTCGATCCAGTCCAGCACGTTGAAGCCGGTCCGCGCACGCGGGTCGAGCTCATACACCGCTTGCCCCATCGCCTTGCGCGCATCCCGCAGCATAGGTGCCAGTTCGCCGGCCGGGTCGAGAATGACGGCGGCCCCGGTCCAATGGAGCAGGGTCGAGATCGCCGTGGTGGTCTTGTAGCCACCGCTTCCAATGATCATCAGCGAATGGGTCGGCCCCTCACGGCACGGATCGATCAGCAACGGTGCCTGTCCGCCCTGCCCCCAGCTTCTGGCATCGTGCGGGTCAAAACGTCGCGCCGCCATTTTATCCTGATCGACCCGGTAGGCCTCGCCAACCACGATGCCACCGAAAACCGGGTTGGGCCCTGGGAACCGTTCGCACGCCGCCGACATCGCCATCCAGGCAGCGCGGCCATGATTATCCGTCACCGCCAGCGGCGATTTGACGATGCCGCCAAAGAGCGGCCGCCGGAGTTTTGGCCCCACCACCTGCTGGCTGCGATAGATGAGTGCCGCGATCATCAGCACGGGCGGCAGGACGCCCACCCCGGCACCGATTTTAAGCCAAAGCGCCACGCGCGGGTTGCCGTCAAAATTCAACGCATAGAGCCACCATTGCCAGAATGGCTGTGGAAACGCATGCAGCAGCCCGGTGCCCAGCAAGAACACGAAGGACGCCACCACGGTCCAGGCAATCAGCGCCAGGATAACGCCAAAGCCGATTTTGACGATAAGCTGGCCGGTTTGCTCTGAGATCGTGATGCTCATGATTCATGCCGCCCGCAGCAAATGCACAGCACTCTCGCCGCGGCGCGCAGCGTCAGCGGCGAACCACACCTCGCCAATCTCGTAGACCGCGCCATCATTATGGAAGGGGATGATCAGATCAACGGCGGCGGATAAAAACTCCATCAGCGTCTTGTCATCCCACCTGCCACCCTGCGGGCTGCCCTTCACCAGCGCGAACAAACGCCTGAAAGCCTGTTCGGGATCGCGGCCATGGATGGTGGTGATCGAACCCGGATGGCCGGAGACAATTTCGTTGATGTAGGTCCAGGCGGCGTCATCGCGCAGCTCCTGCAGAAGGATCCGATCCGGCTTCATCCGCAGGCTGGCCTGCAGCAGCATCTCCGGCGTCACCCGCGCTGAACCGATATTATCCTTGGCATAGAGCAGCCGGACATGATTGGGCTGGGGTATGACCAGCTCCAGCGTGTCCTCAATGGTGATGAGGCGTTCATGGGCCGGGATGGCGCTGATCAGCGTTTTACTCATCGTCGTCTTACCCGAGCCGGTGGCGCCGCAGAGCAGGATGGTCAGACGCGCCTGCACCGCACGTTCCAGGAAGCTCTTGATGTCCCCGGCATCGTACAAAGCAAGCAAGGCGGCATAATCCCGCTGCGCCGCTTGCTTGCGGCTGGCCCAGTTATTCCAGCCCGCTACCCTATAGCGGCTGGCCAGCACCTCAAGCAGCGCCACCGTTTGCCCAGGTTTGCGGATGGTGATGCTGAGCGTACCTGCGGGAACGGCGGGCGGCATGCAGATTTGCAACCGCTCGCCGCCCGGCAACTCGGTGGCGCAAAGCGGGCTGCGCGGCCCGACATCCTGCTTACGCAATGCACCTGCCAGCGTGGCGATATCCTCGAGGGCGGCATAATCGAGCGGAACGGCATCCATACGGAACTGGCCGCGCTGGCGCACAAACAGCTCGCCGGGCCGGTTGATGCAAATCTCCTCCGTGGCCGGATCATCCAGCCAGGTGCTGAGCGGCTGCATCAGATAATTCAGCAATTGTGCCGCCTCACCCGCCATTGCCCGTCTCCGCGCCGGTATTATCCAGCCGCAACCGGTACACGCTGGAAAAATCCAGATCATGCGCCACGATCAACGACACGGTATCGCCCTGGTTCTTGGTCAGTGTCGGCGGAATGTTGATGGAATTCGCCAACGCCGTGTTGGCAACCGACTGCCCATTGCTCTGCGCGGCATACACAAATCCCAGCGCCGCCTGCTGCGAGGTCGAATTGCGGTTACCGTTCCCCGCCGCCGCCAGGGTTCCGGCCTGCAAACCACCCTGCACCAAGGTCAGCATCAGCGCCCCGCCAAACCGGTCCCAAAAATGATTATTCACCGCGCCCGGTAAACCTGCGCGCCCCAGTTCGTCCGAACCCGGAGAATCCAGCGTGACGATGACATGATTTGGCGTCTCGGCTCGGGTCCAATCGACGAACACCCGGTTCTGCCCTTGCAGAAGCCCGCTCTCCAACTGGCCGACGATCTTTGTGCCGCGATCGAGCAGCACGACATTGCCCGTGGCCCCCCGAATGTCGATCGGCACCACGCAGGTCACCAGCCCGGGCAACTGGCTGTCGATGGCGGTTTGCAGCGTGCAGGGGATCATCGTGCCCTCGGTGATCACCATATCGGGATTTTGCAGCACCGAGGCCTGTTCGCCATCGAGAACCGTGGGTTTTAGCCGGGCCGCCAAAGGCGAATTATCCGGCATCGGCGTCACCGCCGCCAGGGCGCCCGGCGGACTGGCGCTGGAGGAGGCCGGCTGGATGGGAACCGGCACCGATGATCCGGAGAAGGCGAGGATCGGCGCCGCGGCGGGCGAGGCTTGCGCGGGTGCGTCCAACAATCCGGTTTGTGTATCCGCCGGCGCGGGCAAGATTTGCGTGACGGGTTTTGCAGCAGCTTCCGGTGGCGCGTAAAAAGCCTCGCCGCCATTATTGTAGGTCGCCTGTGTGGCCGCTTGCCGATCCGCCCGCTTATGGCTGAACAGCGCATTGAACCAGATGAAGCCCAGCCCCAAAACCGCCACCAGCGCCAGAATGCCGAGCTTGGTGCCGGTGGTCAGCTCCCGGCGCGGCGTGCCCGCGACCGGCGAGCGTCCGTCCTCCACCGGCGAGGCCGCCGCCTGATCGCTCCGGCTCCCCGTCTCCGGCCCGTTGGGCGCTTGCCCGCTCATGGCACGGCTCCCGGCAAACTGTTGCCCGGAGGCACAACGACCCGCGACACATCCGGGCTGGTCGTCCCGGTCTCGGGATTGCCGCCCACCGACTGATAGCCGAGATTATAGATGTCCAGCACCGTGCCGCCATCGCGCAGGCGCCATTCTCGTGCGGTCTGGTCGAGCTGCACGATATCACCATTCACGGCATAGCTGGCCGTGGCCTCCTTCCCATCCGGGTCAATCACGAAGATCGAGGGGATGCGCGCGTTGCCAGCAAATTGCAGCAGCGTGGAGTAGCCATTATCCCACACCGCCAGTGGCGCCAGCGAGCGGTCTCCACGTGCGACGTATTTGTAATTGCGCGGCCCGGCATAAGGGTCGTTCTGCTCATTCTGGAATGCCGACTGTGCGGCGGTTTGCGTGGCCCGCGCCAAAGCCAGCCGGTTGAGCACCGCCACCTTTTTGGCCTCTACTGCTGCCCGCGCCGCCGCCGCTTTGGCTACATCCGCCGGATAGGTGAACTGCACCGAATAGAACACGCCCGCCGCCCCATCCGCCGTGGGCGGCGTATCGACGGTCTCGATCTCAAAAACATAGCGCCGCAACGCGCCATCCGGGCGCTGGGTCAGCACGATGATCGGCTGCAATGTGAGCGCGGCGCTAGGCTTGAGGAACAGGTAATTCCCCTTCGGCACGGCGGCCAGGTGCAGACTGTCAGTTTCGGCGACGGAGGTGACGGTTTCATCTGGCGCAAAGCTCACCACCATCGTCACCCCCACGATGGTCGATAAATGCACCACCTGGCCCGGGTTATAGGCGACATAGCGCATCCGGCTGTCATAATGGCCCGCATCCGGCGTCTGATCGGCATAGGCGCCGCGCGCCACCGCCATGCCCGCCAAGCCACCCAGCAACACCAACGCAAAAGCCTGCCTCATGGCGCGGTATCCTCCTCATCCTGGTAGCTGGTGATGATGATGCCGCCGGGGTCATTCAGCCGTTCGGCATCTGGCATGGTATCGACCTGCTCGAATTGCTCCGTCGCGGTCCAGGTGGTGGTCACGGATGTATTCATGCCCGCTTCGAAAATGCGCTGGTAGCGCACCTGCGCCACATCTGGGCCGATCAACGCCACCGAGATCGGCTCCACCGTCACCACGCCATTCTTGCCGATGGTCACCTGCGGGGATTGCGGGTTGGGATAATTGAACCATGCCTGATAGGCGGCTTTGGTCGCGGCATCCGACATGCCGGAGACGATGTCATAGCGATAACGCGCGGTATCATAGGAATAGCCTTCGCGCATCTGCACATATTGCCAGAGGGCCGCGCGGATCACTGCCTGATGGGTGGATGCCGGCAAAGTGGAGAGCGCGACGGAATCATCAATCGTGCCATCCGGGCGGATGAGAAAATACACCGGCACCAATTTGGTCAGCGGCAACATCGAGGCCACCGCCCATGCCAGCCCCAGATTGGCGAGCATGGAGAGGCCGAACGCCACCAACGCGCCTTTGGAGAGCAGCCGGGCCGAGCGTGCCCGCGCTTCCTGAAAGGACAAAACCTGCTTGTAGTGCTTGTCCAGCATGGCGGGCGCGAGCGGGAATGTGCCGGAATTCTGATCCATCACGCCCTACCGGTCCGCAACCTCGGGAGGGGCGGCCAGATCCTGCGGCGCCGGCTGCCAGTGCCCGGCATTCAGCGCAAAGAGCGGCCCGGACGCCACGGCAAGAGGATCAGGATTGGAACACCCGGCAAGAAGCCCGAAAGTGATGATGATCAGCAGAAGTCGAAACAACCGCCCCGGAACCGCCAATATCGCGGGGAGCGGCTTTGTCGAGAAAAATTTCCGATAGACAACCCAGATCAGAATGAGCACGAGGGGAAGGTGAACCAGATTATTTGCTGAGATAATCATAAAATTGTGCATCTACGCTCTCCCCGGAACTGGCCGTCCGCCACCGCGAACCATTTGCACCACACGCCCCGCCTGTATCGCTGACGACGCCATGCTCAACGGGCTGACGGCAACACCACCACCGAGATAACTCGCCACAGCCGGTAAGAAGGCACAGATCAAGCTGCCCAGCGTCAAAAAAACCAAAAACTGGATGCAGATAGTGACCGTTTCCGCCGTATTCGCAAAACTCAGATTTGTCATGCTGACATTGAAATACGCCGCGTCACCGTTGATGATAATGCTCAACACGATATCGATAAGCAGCGTGAGAATTGTCAGACCGATCAGCTTGCCAATAAACCGATCAGCTATCCCCCTGGTAGCGGTGAATAGATAACCGGCCAAGACAAACGGACCAATGGAGACGATAACATCGATCATGATCCTGGTCGCCTCATAAATGAGGAAGGTGATGCCGATTGGAAAGACGATTAGATCCTGCAAAAGACCAAGCTCGACAGCATACAGAACATTGTAGAAATTCAAGTTCCTTTCTGCGGTCACAAACAGCTCATTTGCTTCATTCCAGATCGCATCAAATTGATGCGCCGTTGGTTGTGCACCCGTCACTCCCAAAAATGCTGATGAAAGCCAGTTTGGAATACCGTTCGAGAAGAATGATACGATATACTCATTATAGAGTGTTGCGGACATCAAGATGCCAACCACCAGGCTGACCGATATGATCCTCGATATGCCGGTCCTGACGCCGACATCTCCCCGCATCACGAGTATACCCGTCAATAAAATCCATAGTACTATAATAGCCGTGAGCGGCCCCTGTATCGCCGACATTGCGGCATTCACCGTGGCCGTCATTCCGTTCGTAAATGGCTGTTGGATCGTTTGATCAAACACATAGAACGGATCGAGATTGCTTGCGCTTGCCATCACTCACCTCATGGAGGTTTCGGGGTTGATTTCGATTGTCCCGCTGGTGCATTGAATGCAGCCGCAGCCTTCGCATAATCCGGGCCCGCGAGCTGCACATCCGCCGCGGCCACATTCTGGCATGCGGCCGGCGTCATCATTTCGGCATTTCCGGCACAGCGCCGCTCATCCTGCTTCAGAACATCCGGGTGGCGAACATACCACGCCGCCGAGTGCACCTCAGGCGGCAGGTTTGCTGGGCTTATTTCAGTGCTTAAAGAACCAGTTGAGCGTCCAGAGTGGCTGTGTTCGACAACGAGATAAAGTGCGCCGCAGCCACCTATGATGATCAATGAACCAATTATAATCTGGGATTTCAACATGGCTATTGTCCTGTATTATCGGCGGCAGCTGCCTGGCTGTAGTCAGAAGAGGCATTCGTCATATCCTCAACGAACTGCTCCTTCTGTTGTTGTTGCTGCGATTGCACCTGTTCGCTCGCCAGCACCTGGAGGTTTTGCGCCTGCGCCTGCTGCGCCTGCACGAACTGGCTCTCCGCCGCGATACGGCCATTGATCGCATCAACCTGAGTGATCGAGGTCGCGGCATTCAAATCTGCTTCCAGATTTGGCAATTCCTGCATGCGCTGTTGGATCGCCGTGAGGTTCGTCGATGCGATGCCTTCGATATTCGCGATGCTATTGCCGTTGGCATTCAGCTGAGCGCTCGCGGTCGAACCATCCGTTGGTGCATAAACATGGTTTTGGTTAAAATAACTTGCCGCCGCACCGGACGGCGCGGTTGTTCCGCCGACCAGCCCCGCCATCGCGTTCGCCACGGGCATCGGGTTTTCGATGGACTGGTTCTCCATTCCAGCCGCCATGCCCAGGATGTTCGTCGGGTTGGTGAACATCTGATAGGTCTGCTCAAGCTGGGATAATTGCGCCTTGAGTTGCGCCACCGCGATGACCGATTGCGCCGCGGTTTGGATGTTCTGGCCCAGATTGGCGCTGTCGATCACCGCCATCTGCGCGGCGGCGTTTGGCGCCATGCCCAGCGTCAAAGCCGTACCAGTGCCCAGAATGGCAATCGCAAACAGAGCTGGTTTCATGATGTCCTCCTGTCAGTCTTTGGCATCGTGGTAGGAACGCAAGAATTCGGGCAACCATTCTGCGGGCTCATCGCCCAACTCCTGACGCAATTTTTCAGCAAAGCGCACGGTGTTCGCCCGGCCGGAAAGTATGGCGACATAATCGCGCATTTGCCCGAGATCGAATTCGCAAATGACACTGGCCTTCTCGCGCTTGAGCAGGAAGCGGCGCTTGCCGACCGCCATGTCCTCGCGCACTGCCCGGTACTCGCCCTCTGTGCATTTGAGGCCGCCAATATAAATCGCCCGGTCCGCCGTCGGCGATGGGAACATGATCTTCGTCTGGCATTGCGCCACGATCGACGGCCCCAGCGGGCTCTCCAAAATATGCTCGGGCATCTGTAGCGCCAGAAACACCGCGCCGTTGCTCTTGCGCACGGTAAGCAGAAGATTATCGACCACCGCAGCAAATTGTGGGTTTTTGAGGTAGAAGCGGAATTCATCGATACTCAGCACGACGCGCCGCCCATCGAGGATTTGTGTCACGCGGTACAGGAGATAAGCCCCGGCCGGCGCGCAAACCTCATCGTGTTCGAGCAGCTGTGTCATATCGACGCCGGTGATCGCGCCATCGAGGCGCACCTCGTCGCGTTCCCCATCGAACGCCCAGCCCAGCGCATTGCCCCGGCACCATTTTTCGAGGCGAGGACCGAGCCCCATCGGGTCGGCATGGCCAAGGAATTCCCGCAAACCAGCCAGCGATCGCAACTCTTCCGGCATACTTATCTGCCGCGTGATGGCACGCTCCAGGCGCTTCTCTTCATCCGGGGTGAGCCCGCCTTTTCCGTCGCTTTGCACCAGCGCAATCAACCAGCCCCGCAGAAAATCTCGATCGGCCTCGGTGTTCTGCAGCCCACGCAGCGGCGCCAACCCCGACGCTTCACCGCGACGCAATTCGAGGTAAGTACCGCCCGTGGCCCGGACCAGCAATTCACCGCCCCGGTCCTTATCAAAAAACACCACCGAACCAGCGCAGCGCGATGGCGTGCTCTCTGGCTCCATGGTTTTGATCATGGATTGCTCGAACATCGCCAGCAGGAACATCAGCAACGCGGTCTTGCCCGAGCCTATGGGGCCGAAGATAATCGTCATCGCCACATCGGCAACATGCGGCACGTAATCATAGGCCGTCCCGCCATCCGTACGGAACCGGGCAATCGGCGCACCCCAATGGCCGGTTGTCTCACCCGCTGGGAAATTATCGAAGCTCGACAGCCCGGCAAAATTGCGGGAGTTGATCGCCCCGGGCCGCGTGCGCCATTCCAGATTACCTGGCAGTTGCGACCAGAACGCCGCTTCCAGCCCCAGCCGCTCCTCGACCACCACGGCCCCGGCATCGGCCAACCGCCCGCGCGCCCGGCCCGCGTGCTCCTCCACCGCGGCGAGGCTGTCCCCATACACCGCCAGCGATAAATGATGCGCGCCCATGACAAATTCATTGGACGCCAGGGCATCCGCCGCCTCCTCCAGCCCGGCGATCTGGCTAACCGCCTTGTCCTGCGCGCCCAGCATCTGGGCAGATTTCAAAGACAGCCGGTCCTGCGCCTGAGCGCGGGTGACAAAGGCGAAGGATTGCGCCAACACGATGGGGAACGGCACCGAGAGCAGCGTGTTCAGCATCCCCGGCCTCGTCTTCGCCGGATATTCCCGGAAGGAGAAAATCGTCCCGAACTGGCTCTTATCCGGCGCGCGGATTTCCATGCCGCGCCGCCCGCAAATGACACGGTCGGTGTAGATCGAGTCACCCAGATGCCCGGACACGACCGGCACGCGCAACGGCCGGCCCGTGATGATCAACCGCAGCGCCTCAGCGATTTCCGAGAAGGCGATCCCACCTCGCTCATACACACCAAGGCGCCGGACTCTGAACCCTTCCAGCCCATTGGCCAAAACCAGCCATTGGTCCTCTAACTCTCGCGCCAGCCCCGCCGCCGCTTCCGGGATTTTACGCCCCAACCGCGCCCATTTTCTGGCCATGCCCGTGCCAAGCGGGCTGCGCGGCGAGACCAGCAGGCTGATAAAATAATCATTCCGGTACAGCCGGCCAGCGAGCACCTTGTCACGGTATGCGGCGTCCAGCGCTTGGGCGAAGCCGGAGCGGAACTGGCGGGCGGGTGCTGCTGCCAGATCGGCATGGCGAATGAGATGCGTATGGATGGTGACATTATCATCGGCGAGGTTGCGGTAGGTCGTATTCAGTCGCCGCAGCCTGGCATTGCGCAGCGCATGGTCAGCCAATTCGAACGCCTGGCCCTCGACATGCCCCATCGCCAGCAGCGCGCCATTTTCCAGCAGCACGGTCTGCGGCCCGATATGCCCGATATAGGGCAAATACTGCGTGGCGGCGCGCTCGGTGCGGCTGGCATCACCCCACATCGATCATCCCCCGGCCACGGCCACCGCGATGGATACGGACCGGCGCCGGTGACACCGACGCGCCGCCCCATCTCTTACTGTCAACCGACCGGCCTGCGGTGCGCAAATACAGCAGCACGACGCCGACAGCGTTATAATCGCGCGCCACCAGCTCCCGCGCCGCCATCCAGAGCGGCGCCATGACCGTCAAATAAAGCGGGTTCTTGAACAGCACGACGATCAGCCCCGCAAGCATGAGCAGCATTGCCCCCAGGCTCAGCGGCACGCCCATGAACATCGCGGGCCGCGTCGCCGCGAGGTACAATGTGTCGGCCTCGAGCGGCTCCATCTCAGCCGCCCCCGGTCAGGGTCTGGCCGAGATAGGACGCACCAAACATGATGACGATGCCGCCGATGATGCCCGCGATCACCCCGAGCGACGCCCGGCCGAACATGAACAGAAAGCCGATGCCGATAATGCCGAGCACGGCAATCGTCTCGCCAAAGGGCCCCAGGATGAAGGTGCAGACATTATTGATCATGGTTTGCGGACTGGCGCCGCCCGAGACGGTCTGGGCATAGGCGAGTGCCGGAAGGCCCAGCATAGCCGCCAGCAGCGCCACGGACCAGGATCGGGCGGCCACAGACCATAATTTGGTCAGGCGCAATTTCTGCGCCTGCGCAAAGAGCATCTGGGCGATCATATCCATCATGGCGACCTCATCGTTTGGTGTGGGGAACCTGCCTCAGCGGCCGCTGCAGCGCTTTGCCCGGCCACGTCCAGCCCCAGCGGCACCAGCCAGGGCGCGCCATGGGTCCGCGCGTAACTACCGGTGGCCGAGACATCCCAAGCGGGCGGCATGTCAGGGGCGATGGCGAGCGGCAGCGATGCGACGGAAAGAGGCGATGCCGCCTCATCGGCTTGTCGCATCACTCTTCGTGCGTAGCCGTTCATGATCCCTTTGAGCGGTGAGCCGGTATTGTAGATCGACAACGCCATGAGCAGGGCGGTCTGCTGCCCGCTACCCACCGGGCCAGCGCCATAAGCCGCGCGCAGCACTGCCGCACCGCCCGCCAATGACGCGCAGGGATCGAATGCTTGATCGATCGTCATCCCCAGCGCGGGCAGATTGGCGGCGTTGATTTGCATCAGGCCGAGATCGACGGAATGCCCCTCCGCGATCCATGCGGTCGCCTGAGCCTCGGCGTTGGCCAGACTCGCCGGGCTGGCACTGGCATGGATGCTGTTATCGTGCAGCATCCACGGATTAAAATTGCTCTCTGTATAGGCAACACCGCGCAAAACCCATGCCGGCACCCCTGGCGCGCAACGCGCCGCGAGACCGGCAAAATCCGCATTCGATAGGCTCGCAGCAAAGACTGGCGGTGGGCTGATCGTGCTCAAGCCGAGCAGCACACCGGCGAGCCGATAACCGCGCAACCTTTCCCGCCGCACGCCCATCTACGTCACCAGAATTTGCTGCCTGGTCATCCGGGCGGCCAGGCGCTGCCGCATGGTTGACAGCGCCGCCGGCGTTGCCTCCCATATCCCAGCGCTTATGTTTCCAATCTCCGGCCGTGCCCGCGCCAAAACCTCCGGGCTCCAGCCGATCCGCGCGTAGATGCGCGTCATCGCTGTGTCGTAAACGCCAACAACAAATTCGATACCCGACGCGAGGCAAAGCTCACATAGGCCGATCAGCAATTCAGCGGAGACAATGCCCACATCCTGTTCGGCCCTGCCCAGAACCGGCGGCACGCAAAACCGCGTGCATTCCCAGATCGTGGGGGCCGCTACGTCCACGTCATCATCGAAAAAATACCTGAACTCGCTTTGCAGCATCGTCGGCCCGGTTGTTGCCAACAACCGCAGGGAACCACGCACTTGCTGATGCTCATCGACCGCGAGGAGATAGACCGGATCAGCCTCTTCATCATAGCGATCGACCTCATGGCCGTCTTTAACCACCACATCCCAGCCCAGACGGTCATGAAAGACCGCCGCGCGGGACTGATACATCTGGTCGAATAATGCGGGATGCTCGATCCTGTCATCCTGGCTCAAAGTTATGATCATTTGTGCTCCGCTTCAGTTCTTGAAACATCATGGCCAACAAAATATCAGCACCGCCGAGAGGAGAGATTGAGCGTCTCCGGCGCGGCGGATTCATGTTTACAAGCCGGATGATTCAGGCCGCAATCTTCCGAATCGGAATCTTGACAGATCGTCTCAATCGCGCACTGGATAGAAGTTTTGTCTGGATATATGCCGTGCCCCACACGCAGGATAACGCAAACGCCCTGCCACATCAGGTGACAGGGCATTGCTTCAGCCTATCGAGGATTTATCGGTATTGGGCACGGATGCCCCGGTAATCTCCCGCTTACGGGCGCAGCATTTCGCGTGAGACCGTCTTGGCAATCGCCTGCGGGATCGTGGCACAATCCAACTTGGCGCAGCCGGATGTTAGAAACAGACGAACTGCTCGATCTGTAATGCCCAAGCTTGCCGCGATCTGCTTCACGGTCGCACCGCGTGCCGCAAACTCCAGGCATGTCATCTCACGCGGCGATAACGCAGGCTTCGGTGTGGTATCCCGATAGCCCGAGAGCTCGACAATCCGATCATGCATATAATGCGCGATCATCTGGAACTCTTTCATATAACCAGTCCGGCGCTGTTCCCATTCTCTCATCGACATATTGGCGGTGACGGTAAACAACGCCCGCTCGCCCCCAGCCCCGCGCACCGGCAGCGTTATACCCTGCCTGCCAACATCAAACCGGTCGGCCTCCGCAAAAAAACCGCGCGCCATAGCATTTTCCCGGTCGAGCTGCGCCCAATCCAACGGCAAAAAACTCTTCGTGCCACACACAACCACCGGATCGATTTTGAAGTAATCATTGTCCTTATATCGCGCGACCCAGCCTGGATCATACGTCAAAACCAGGATCGGATTGAACGTCTTCGCACCAGGAATATAGACCGCGTGATAGGCCATGTTCGCCAGATGATAGAATTTGCAAATATTGCCCGCGATCTTCTGCATGGCGGCAAGGCTGGCGGCCTCGCCAATCTGGGTGACGATCTCTTCGTAGCCATCATCCGATCCGGCAATCATCACAAGCCTCCCGGTTACATGGAGACAACGCCAAATTGCACTACCGCGTTACGAATGGTTGCGTAAATTGAAATATCGGTAATGTTTGAAGACAAGTAATGGCCAGTGTTTTACACGGGGATTGCATCACCATTGGCGGTCATCACCACGCGATTTCAGCAACAAACATCCCCGCGTGACGCTCATCATGCCACCGCTCCCGCATGCGCTAGCATTCCTTGGTCTGTTGTAGAAACGTAACCCGATACCACACCAGACCGACGAGATTAGAGATAGCCTTTGCACCAGCCATTGAGCAGGCCAATAAGATAGCCATTGCAATAGCGGTTAAGCCAGCCAATGAGCAATTGATTGCACCAGCGATTCAGCAATCCACTGTCTCCTACTTCCGATTCGGAAGATTGCCCGCGGCGTCAAAAATAGTGAAACTCCCGCCGCTATTTTTGAAAGACAGTCCATGTCGCTCAAGCGCAGACCAACCGATGCCGACATCGAAGCCCTGGCTGAAATCTTCCGCCCGCTCTGGCGGCAAGGCGATATTATGCGCCCGTGGCTGCGTCAGCATCATGAACTGCTCCGCTCGCTCGTGCATGGCGAATGGTCATGGGCCGCGGTCGGCGCGGCGCTGACCAAGGTTGGCATCACCTATCGAACCGGAACGCCCTGGACCGACAAGAGGCTACGCAGCGAGCTGTCACGTGCGTTGATGCCTCTCAAAGGTTATCGACAACGGCAGCCAAAGACCCAAACACAAGCAACGCCCCAAACTGCCATACCGCCCGATGCGGGTGCTCAAACGGACCTGCCGCCAAATCCCCCGCCGCCAGCGGTTGCCGCAGCACCCCGCTTCAAGCCCACCTCATTCCGCATCCCGGAATTATCACCCGCGCCAAGCGAATCCGCCCCGGCGGAAATCACCGGCAACCATCGCCTGACATTCGGCCCACTTGAACCTAAGGAGCCAAGCTGATGCCCGAAGACAAACCGCAAACGCCCACCACTCCCACCAAGCCATCCGGCGCCACGCCCTATCGCCCCAGCGCCATAAAATTCACCGGCCCGCGCACCGACATCGTCAGCCTGGCGCCGCCCAAGGAGCCCGAGCCCGACATCGAGCAGGGTATCGACCTTACCAGCCAGGCCAAAATCATCTTCGCCGCCGGACGCGGCAAAACCGGCAAGACCACCCTTCTGCGCTGGCTGACCGAAACCTCCATCCGTAATGGCGGCGCGCCGATCCTGGCCGATGTCGACCCCAGCAACGCCACCTTCTCCGCCTATTTCGCCGATGTCGCCCGGCCGGACACCGACAACCCCGCCGGGGTCGCCACCTGGCTGCAGGGCCTGATCGAGTATTGCATCACCGAACGGCAATCCGCGCTCATCGACCTGGGTGGCGGCGATACCACCCTGCGCTCCCTTGCCGCAGAAATGCCGGGCCTGGCGACCCATATTGAGGCCGCCGGCATGGCGCCGGTGATGTTCCATCTCACCGGCCCCCAGCCCGAAGATCTCCTCCCTGCCCTCACTTTAGCCGCCCGTGGCTTCACGCCAACAGCACAGGCCCTAGTTCTCAACGAATATGGCATTGAACCCGGCTCAACACGTGAGCGAGCCTTTGGGCGCCTCACAGCCTCCATCGCCTATGGCAATCTGGCCGCCGACTGCGTGAAATTGTGGATGGCGCGGCTCCACGCCGCCGAGGCCGTGGAAAGCCGGCAATGCAGTTTTGCCGCCGCGCGCGATGGCACCATCAATCCGCCGCTCGGCCTGTTCGACGCCGCCCGCGTGCGCGTCTGGCTGGACGCCATGGACCGCCGCTTCGCCGGGGTCAGATCATGGATCCCATAAGCCCCGCCGCGCGCCGTGAGGCCCTGCACGAGCAGATCACCGAAGCCCAGATGGTCCTGCGCCGCGCCGCCGCTGCCGCCGCCCTGAAAAGCGATCCGCTGGCCGAGCAGTTGCAGGCCCTGGCCGTCTGCGTCGGTGCGCTGAGTGACCTTTACCAGGCCAGCGAGGCCACACAGATCAACATCGCCAACACGCTGAAAACCCAAACCGGCGCCATCGCGAATGAAGCCATCGAACGGGTGCATGCCTCGGGCATGGACATCGTCAAACAGCTTGCTCCGCAACTGGCCAATGCCGCCGACCGCACCATGCGCATGAAAATCACCACCCTGCGTATCCGCAGCATCGTGGCCCTGGGTCTGGCATTGGCCCTGGCCATTCTGGTCCCCAGCCTGTTCACCTACGCAGCAGGGCTGAATGACGGCCGGTTTCAGGCCGAAATCGCCGCACACATCATCCCCGCCGCCATGAAAGCCAGCCCGGCCGAGGCTATCGCCTGGGGGCAGTTGATGCAGGATAATGACGGCGCCACCGCCATGGCCGCCTGCCGCAAATCCATGCAGCAAGACGCCGATGGGCGGCATTACTGCTTCATGCCTGTCTGGACCGACCCGATATCCCCCGCCGTGCCTGCAGCACCCGTCCAATAACCTCCAGCTCCACCTGCCAGCAGCACCTAATGAGCCGCCGCCCGGAACATTACCCTTGCCCAACCCCGCACACAGCCCTAAATATGACTACTGTAGTTCACCCTACCACCCGGAGGCCGCCATGCGGGAAATCCAACTTCGCGACGCCAAGGCAAGCCTATCTGCCGTGGTTGACGATGCCGTGCGCGGCGAACCCGCCATCATCACCCGCCACGGCAAGCCCGAGGCAGTTGTATTGAGCTTCGCGGAATGGCAGCGGCTCTCGCATGTGCCCTCTTTCGGCCAATTGCTGATGGCAGCACCTCTCAATGAGGGCGATCTGCCTCCGCGCAATCCCTCCCCGCCCCGTGATAGCGGCCTCTGATCCTTGTATCTGGTCGACACCAACGTCATCTCGGCGCGCGCACCCTCGCGCCTTCCCCTGCCCGAGCTGGCCGCCTGGATGGACGCCCACTCGGCTGAATTATTCCTCTCCACCGTCACCATCACCGAGATTGAGGACGGCATCGCCAAGGCCAAGCGTGAGGGGGCAACCCGCAAAGCCCGTGACCTAACCGCCTGGCTGGAAACCGTGCTGCACCTCTACGCAGCCCGCGTCCTGCCCTTCGACCTTGCCACCGCTCGCATCGCCGGCGCTCTTTCAGACCGCGCCCGAGGCCAGGGTTATGCGCCCGGCTTCGCCGACATCATCATCGCCGCCACCGCCCAGCACCACGGGCTGATCATCCTGACCCGCAACCTGCGGCATTTTGAGCCACTGGGCGTGCCTGTGCATGATCCGTTTGCAAAGTTGGCATAAGCGTAGTTGTCGTCGGCAAGCAATTATCAGAAAACGCCATTCAGTCTCCGGCTGCTATTTCCAGCATTGTTGCGCCCATGTCCGACACAAAAAAGAGCCCGACCACGTTTCGGTAAGCGGATGCAATGTGAAGCCTCCGCTCACAAACCCTATGGCGAGCATATCATTCTTGGCCTATGGTTGGGAAATAAACGTCGACGACACGTAGACTCACAATATCTGGAGGCCTCATTTGTACGAATTTATAAGACGTCAAATTGATACGGATTACTTTCAGCAACGGTTTGTCAACGATGGGCAAAGATTTATTGCCTGGTATTTACGGAACATCTTGTTCCGTGACATGAATGAGGCACGAGATGACATCACGGATGGCGCTGACGACAAGCAGATCGACGCCATCGTAATTGATGATGACAAATCTTTAGTTCGCATCGTACAGGGAAAATTTGTCCAAGGCGCAACGATTGACGCTGAGCCATTGCGTGAAGTCCTTTCGTCTTGGATTCAAATCAAGGACCTTGCACGACTCCAGAATGTAGCGAACTCAAAATTACAACGTAAATTATCCGAATTAGCAGTTGCTCTCGATGAAGATTATGAAATTTCATTCGAGTTGATTACTACGGGGACCCTTACACAAGGCGCAAGTTATGATCTTGAAGCTTTTCAACAAGAACTCGCAAAGCTGAGTGAAGGTGAGGGCTTTAACGCAACTATTCACGTGATCAATGGTGATGAATTAAAGCAGCGCTACGACTATGCAATGGAATCCGACAATCCGAGCATCAGTTATAAACTGAATCTTGGAGGCAGTAAGTTTATGCATCACGAGATCGCAGGAACTCCCGTCGTGGTGGCGGCCCTTCCCCTTAAGGAATGCATTAATCTGCCAGGTATCAAGGATGGCACACTGTTTCAGAAAAACGTTCGTCAAAGTTTGGGGTCCAGCAACGCCGTTAATAAGGGCATCCGTAATACCATCATTGGCGACAAACGTTCCGATTTTTTCTTTTTCCATAATGGCGTGACAGCACTTTGCAGCAAGATGGAATTAAATGGTGATGTTCTCTCCCTCCGGGGCCTGAGCGTTGTTAATGGTTGTCAATCACTGAATACAATTCTTTCGTGTAGCGAGACGGTAAAAAAAGCCGATGATGCTTTTATTCTTTTCCGGTTTTATGAAATTCCACAACGAGATCGTGCAGACAAAATTTCGATTTCAACGAACTCTCAAAGCGTCGTTAAAGCACGTGATCTTCGGAGTAACGATAAGAGGGTTCTCGCAATTAAGAAGGCCTATGAACTAAAATTTCCTTCCGGGTATTTTATTTCAAAACGAGGAGAGATCGCACCTGCGTCCAAGGACGCTAGTCTTGTAGTTGATCTTTCCGAGTTTGCAAAAAATCTTATCGCTTGGCACTCACAGCGACCCAACTTATCATACGGCGAAACCAAAATATTCGACAAATATTTTGAAACATTATTCAAGAACAAAGATTATCCGCCAGAGAACGTCGCAGCTTTACATCGTTGGATGGGCGAGGTTCTTCGTACATGGGTTTCAGCCAATCCACTGAATCTCAACGAGACACTTTTGGCGATGAAAGCCTACGCGCCTTTTCACCACCTATACGCGATTGCGATGTGTTTCTCGATTTCGAACGGTCAAGCTGAGAGGATTCCTAGCCCCGACAAGTCCTACGTGGCGGCGTCCAAAGCCGGCATGATTGATGAGATCGTCAAAGTCGCCGGAATAAGCCTCAACATGGCACTGGAAGCAGCCGCGAACGAAGTTCAGCCGCTTAACCGAGTCTTCAGTCCGCAGAACTGGATTAAATCAAAGGCATGCCTTGCGGGGATTAATGGCGCATTACGCAACTATTTCAGCATGCTTCCTATGATACCGGGCGGCTCCGAGGTTAAAAAGAGGCTAAGCGAAGCCACTTCGATGAAGCCTGAAGATTTTGAATATCGATGGTCGGCGGATTAATTTGCCAATGTCGTTGTTCGACTGCAGTCGAAGACTATATAGCGGCGCAGTGAGCAAAAGAAGAAAAAGATTTTTTGGAATTACTGTGCTTTTTATGAGCAGTTACTAGGCATTGATATTTGCAGAGGACTGCCGCAGGAGTTGAACAAGTTAGGTCTGATCCTGCTAATCGAAAGTTTTTGGTGCAGCATTTTTCAAAAAGCTGCGAGATTTCTTTTGAATCTATACTCCTTCTGACATCGACATTTCCAAAATGCTCCCACCAATTTTCATAACAAATCCCGCCCGGCTTCGCTGGGCGGGATTCATCGCGGTTCTTACTCCCCGTTTTGCTTGCGGCTGCGGGACCAGATAAGGGTGTAGCCCTCGCCGCTTTCGTCGTCGAAGAGGTTGGCGTAAATCGGCGCGCTGAAGCTCGGGTCATCCAGTTTGACCGAGATATAATCGCGCCCTTCAGCGGAACGTTTGGACCATCCTGCACCGAGCTCGGCGCGTCCACAGAATATACGATGGCTGGGCGCGTTGTCGTTGCTACGGTTAGTTTCAGGCACGATGCGCACATTCTTTGTCTGCACGCTTAAAGTAACGATCTCGCCGTGGATTTCATTGCCGACTTTCTTGAAGGTTCCGATGGTAGCCATGTCAAATCTCCTTTGCTGTTTCGAGCCCGCGACCACCGCAACCTCGATGGCGATCAAATGACCGGGAGCACGATCGGCCTGCACCGTGTGCGGCCGTAGCGCAGCGGAGGATGGCGGCGGCGGGCTTTTTTGCAGCGAAGCGGCCGAGAGGAGACAGCGCAGCTGTCGGGGAAAAAAGCCCGGCGCCGCCATTGCAGGAAGGCGATCGTCCTTCGGTCAGATCAGCCCCTGAGAGGCCGCGTGGCGCGGCGACAAACGAGCCCTGGAGATAAACGGCGATCCCGGACCTTCGAGAAATCGGCGAAGAAAAGCGGGGTAGCCAACAACGCATTTCGTAGACATGCATGCCCGCCCTGCCGGAATCTGCACCAGCCATGATGCCCCTGCCTTCATTCGCATTATGCGCCGAAACTAAACGCGGGTGAGTGTCACCATGCTCCAACGTGGGGAGAACAATCTCAACCAACCGGTCGGCACCGGTTCGTGCGCCGCCCCGCGCCAGACCACGCCGATGCCGCCGACTGGTACACCCTTTTCTGCTCCCGGTCCGCCGAGCCAAATAGGGTAAAAAAACCAGCGACGCCCCCCCGCCTAGTGGCGGCGGGCAGCCCAATGTTCAAGCCGCCGAGAGCGTCTCTATCAGGGGGCAAGCCGTCTCGGCACCAGCATCGCAGCGCTGCACGGCCTCGGTCAATACGCCTTCCATGGCCCGCAGATCGGCGATGCGCGCACGCACATCCTGCAAATGCGTGGCGGCAAGGTCGCGCACTTCCCCGCACGCTTCCGCCCCGGCCCCTGCCAAACGCAGCAGCGCGCGCACCGCATCAAGCGTAAAACCAAGCTCGCGCGCACGCCGCACGAAGACCAGACGCCCAATGTCAGCGATTTCGTAGAGACGATACCGGCCCCGACGGCGCGGCTTCGGCAAAATGCCGATCTTTTCATAAAACCGGATCGTCTCGATCGCGCAGCCAGTGCGGCGCGAGAAGTCTCCAATCGGCATATCATCGCGATTCATAAGCGCCCTCAATTCAAGGCTTGAGTCTGTAGTGACTACAGATGTTACGAGGCGATGATGCCCACCGCAAGGAGATCGTGACATGCAGCCAAACCCACCCGAACAAAACCCAACCAGTCGCGCCGTCCGCGATACTGGCGCGACACTCCTGACCTTAAGCGGTCTGAGTGCCGCATTCGGCGTGGCCTCCTGCTGCGGCCTACCATTCCTGCTGGCAACGGCGGGTCTCAGCACGGCCTGGCTAACGGGCATCGCGCTACTCGCAGCCCCGCACCGGCCGCTGCTGCTGGCTCTGGCGGCATTGTGCCTTGCGGCGGGTGCTGGGTTGCTGTGGCGGGGCCAACCGGCCAGTGCCTGCGCATCTGATGCAGTCTGCGCTAAGCCCATGGTCCGTGGCATGACGATCATTGGCCTCGTGGCCGGGCTGGTGCTGCTGGTGATCGGTTATCTCTATGCGTGAGGCACTTATGATCCTGGAATCAACCATCACCTGCCCGCATTGTGGTTTTCAGGCGACCGAGACAATGCCGACCGATGCCTGCCAGTATTTTTACAAGTGCAAGGGATGCGGCACCCTGTTACGGCCTAAGCCCAGGCATTGCTGCGTGTTCTGCTCCTTCGGCAGCATCCCCTGCCCGCCAATCCAGATCGATGGCGGGCAGGGCGGCGGATGCTGCCCCGCGGGATGAGGTGCCGCCGTTCAATGCGGCGCATCGGATTTGTGAGGGCTATGTGCCCCCACCGCCGAATGTCCACACCGGAATACCGAGTTTCTTGGCCTTGTCGGCCAAGTTCTCCTGGATGCCGGTGCCCGGAAATACCATGACGCCGATTGGCAAGGCATCCAGCAGCGCGTCATTGCGCTTGAACGGTGCCGCCTTGGCATGCCGTGCCCAGTCGGGCTTGTAGGCAATCTGCGTCACCTTGCGGGCATCGGCCCAGGCGGCGGCGATACGCTCGGCGCCCTTCGGACTACCGCCATGCAGCAACACCATGTCCGGGTGCTTGGCATGCACCTTATCCAGCTTGTCCCAGATCAGCCTGTGGTCATTGCACTCCATCCCGCCGGTGAAGGCGATTTTCGGGCCGGAGGGCAGAAGAGGGGCAATCTGTGCCTGGCGCTTGGCAGCGATGAAGTCGCGGCTGTCGATGAGGGAAGCGGTCAGCGCCCGGTGATTGACCATCGAACCGGAGCGTGGGCGCCAGGCGGTGCGTGTGTGACGCTCAAACTGCTCAGCGGCCTGATCACGGAAGAATTCCAGGCAGTCGCGCCGTTCCAGCAATGTCTGCCCCTCCGCCGTCAGCCGTTCGAGTTCAACCGAGCGGATCTCGGAGCCATCTTGCTCCTTCTGACTGCGCTTTTGGGCCTGCTCGTTATCGTCCAGCGCCCGCTCAATCCGGCCTACGGCGCGATGGAATAGATTGACCGTCGCCCAGAGCAATTCCTCGAGATCAGGCTCCAGTCGCGTGTCGATCAGGGTCGCAGCAAAGGCATCGAAGATATCTGCGACGGCCCCTGCGATCAGCGGTGCTTCGGGCAATGGCCGCGGGTCAGGCTCGTCCTGGCCGGGATGGTAACCATAGAGCTGGAGTTCGTTGAGTATATGCGCGGTGGGGGAAGCGGCGTGCGTTGGCTCATAGCCGGTATCGTCGTGTTCGCGGGTCATGGAATGCTCCTGTTTGCCGGAAGCCCGCGCCTATCGCGGCCTTCCATGGCGATCCCAGCCGTGGGCGGCGGCAGCCCGCACGCATCGCGCCGTAGCGCAGCGAAGAATGGCGTCGGGGCCGCTATTTTGCTTCGCGATGCAAAGCCCCAGCGTTGCCCAGCATGATTAAAATATCCGACCATTCCTCGGGGCGGCGGAAAATAGTGGTCCCGCCGCCATTGCGGGCCGCCGCCGCCCACGGCACAGAGCGCCCTCTCGGAAGGCCGCCGGCGCGGCCGCCTGAAAGACAGGGGCATGAAGTGCACGGCGGCGGCGATAATCCCGGCGTTGGCGGGCCATCATCCAGTCATCCGCCACGCTAAATCTCAGCCGGACGTCATGAAGCGCACGGCATCCTCCGGCGCCAGTTGCACCCGCAGATGTGCCCGCAATTCAGCGAGGCCAAGCACGCGGAGGTCGTCGTTGAAATCGCCAAGGCGGGGCGAGAGCGTGATCGCCTCGACCCCAGCGGCAATTGCGCGTCCGGTCAAACTTGCCACGGCGCGGTCACCGGCCGCATCGGCGTCACGGGCGATATAAAGCCGCCGCAGTCCAGCGGGGAGCAGGAGAGCTGCCAGATGCCCGGCCGAAAGTGCGGCCGCCATCGGCATGGCGGGCAGCACGCAGCGCAGCGACAGCATGGTCTCGATCCCCTCGCCCGCCACGAGCAGGCCGTCTACCGGTTCGTCTTCCAGTCTCGCCGTTGTGCCCAACCGCACGGCATGGCCCAGCAGCAGCCCCAGCGCCCGGCGTGGAGCTGCCAGTGGTGCCTTACCCAGTCGTATGGGATCAAGCGGTTCGTGCCCGTCAACATCAAGCCATGTGCGCTGGATACCGGTGATGGTACCCTCGAGGTCCGTGACCGCCGCAAGCAATGCGGGCCAGGGTTCTGGCTGTGCATCCAGGATCGCACGGTAGTAACAGCGCGGATGAAACCGCAATGCGCCGATTCCGGTAAGCGCCGCTGGCGTGATGCCGCGCCGATGCAGATAGGTCTCGCCAAGGGTGCCCGAAATTGGCTGCGCCATACTGATCAGCCGCCGTGCAGCACTTTGGGCTTTGACGGCATCAGGGGCTAAATCACAACCTTCATCCGCCTGGGGCTCGGGGACGGCACAAGCACCCGGTAAACTGGGCCAATGGCCCAGAGGGTGGCGGCGGCGTTCGCAGGCCGCAGCATGGTCACCTCCTGCTAGCCCCAAAAACCGCCGTGCCTCCTCGGCCACATCCCGGAACTCGGTAAGGCCACAGCGCTCGCGGATCAAATCCAGCAAATCGCCATGCGTGCCCTCTGCGGCATCCTGCCAACGCCCCACGGCTCCCTTGCCCGTGCCGCCGCCACTGAGCCGCACAAACAAGGACCGCCCCGGCGTGTTATGAACATCTCCCACCAGCCAATAACGCCCCTCACGCCGCCCGGCGGGCAGATAATGCCGACACACCGCCTCTGCCTGCCGGGCCAGCATTTGCGCCAGCTCCGCCACCGTCATGGAAAAATCATGCTTGGGCATTGTTGCCCCTCCATCACCAAAGAGTTTCCGCCAACCAGGGCGCCAGCCCATCAAGCTGCCGAACAGCGCAGCCTATCGTTCCGCCCTGCCCAGGCGCTATCTTCCGAATCGGAAGTGCGCGGGCGCCGTTTCACCAGCACAGGCGAAAAGTGGCCCGTGGCATCAATTCCCAGCGGGGTTGCGCACATTCCTTCCTTCGGCACTCGCAGAACACCGCCCCACGCAAAATGGGCCGCCCCGCTGCCGGGTCCGGCCCATCCGCATTGTTCGTGACGCTTCGTGGATTGCCCGGGCATCGGGCTACCCACCCTCCTGCCCGGCGATGTCGGCAAGACAGTCCGACAAAAACTCCGTGGTCGAGCAGCCTTTGATGGCATCAGCAGTGATGATCAACGCCATGCCGCCAAAACCATCGGCGCGCATTTTCGAACAGGTGAAGGCCGTCGTCACGGTGATATAACGCAATTTGGCTGAGCGCCGCACGATGTCTTGGAGAATAAACTCCCATGAAATACCGCTCATATCAAGTTCAATATCATCCTGATCCGCCGGTGATTTTTTGAGCTTCTCTTCAATATAATCTCGCACCTGGCTGCTGCGCTTATCGGCCGCATTCAGTGCGGCCCTGAGAGCGGAGCCATTGACCCAGATGAGATCAGACGGCCCCTCCCAGGAGTAGAAATAGGTTCCGTCTCCATCCGAGTCCGCATCGAACATATGCGAAAGCAACAAAAGCTCCAGTTTCGTCATATCCGAGTTCGGGATGATCTCCGGTATCACGGTCGGTGAAAAATAATCCGCCATGTTGGCCTCCAAAAATGCAAAACCCGGCACGGAGCCGGGTTCTGGGTTGATAGAGATGGATGGTGAAAGTCGATGCTCAGGCAGAATCGACTTCAAAAGGATCAAGCAATCTATGCAGCGCCATGGCCCTGCCCATCCAGGGTTCGGGGCGGATGGCTTTGATCCAATCCGCGAAGCCCGGTATGAAGCCAATATCTTCACGGACATGCTGTTCGCCGATCAGGCGCACAGGTATTATCCGTCCAGTCGACATCGTCATAACGGGGCCGAAAAATCTCTCCGCCATGAAAATTCCCTCGGCATGATGGCGAAGTGCCCGATGCCGAAAATCCGATGAGATCATCTTGCTCTCATCGAACCAAGAATGCAGCGGCAAAAAATCTTCCGCCGTGCCGCCCCATTTTTTCGCGGAGGATAACGCGTGATGATAAGGATGCGCCATCTCCGCCTCCTCAAAATTCGTGGGAATAGTTTTCGGTGGCGGTATAGCGCTCATTATAATCGAGCGTGATGCTGCCCTCTGTCACGTCAAAGGTAAAATCGCCGTAGGCACCGTCATTATTCTCCCAGCCGCAATGCGTCTGTGCCAGAAAATCATAGGATAGTGCCTCAATGGCTTCGCGCACCGTGTGGGTCTGGCGTTCAACGTCCGGGCTATCCCAGCCCGGCCGGAGAATCTCGATCCGCTCATCCGGCAATTCAACGATAACATCGCCGGTCTGGGCCGTGATGTCCTCGATCTGGCCGCTATCGCCATAGCCGTCGAAATTCACGATCACGGCGGTAATGCCATATTCCGCCAGAATACCGAAAAGCGCTTTCTTGTTGCATTCGAGCACGGCACACGCGCGCTCGCGATACGCGCGTTCTTTTTGTTCCCATGAGGCCACAAACGGATCGAGACTGGCAAGCGGTTGGTGATCAGAAGCTGAATTGTGATTGTCTGACATGATCTGTCTCCAGAAATGCGAAACCCGGCACGAAGCCGGGCCTGGATGGGGGGGAAGGAATAGAGGCGAGGCGGCCTTTGGGCCGCCTCGGGGTTCTGGGATCACTCCGCCGCGATCTCATGCTGCTCGAGCTGTTCTGCGTCTTCGGCGGATGGATGATCGGCAGCCTCAGCCACCTCACCGATCGCATCGGTGCTGTCATCGGCGGCGGCACCATGCGTGGCCACCAGCGAAGCGTCCGTCTGCATCGCTGCGGTCTCCACGCCCTTTGTGCGCAACGGCTCTGGCAACCAGCCAGAACCCGCCAGCATATGCGCGGCGGCCTCGGCCATGTCGCCCTTCTTCAGCCCCTCTAGCCGTTGCGCGGCCTGCTCGCCCTTGGCCTCGCACACCGCTTCCAGAATGCGCGCCTTCGTGACCCGGCCAAGGTAATTATCCACCGTCGGCACCCATCCAGCTTCAGCCAGATCGAGCACCAGAATTTCCGCCAGCCGCCCGGCATGCGCCAGCGCCCGGGGGCGGCGGTTATAGGCATCATGCGTGGCATTCAGAGTCAGCGCCACGCAATGCGCGAACAAGGCCTCGCGGCTATCCGTGTCGAGATTGGCGAGAGCATCCCAGAGTTCAGCATTATCCTCGGGCAATTGCGCTGCCCAAGCTTCGTGCCGCGCATCAACCCGTGCCGCCAAGGGCGTGTCAGCCAGGCCCGGCGCCTGGGTACCGAACATCACACTCTTCGCCTCGATCTCCAGGCAGGATTCGGCGCCATAGCGATAGAACAGCCGTAAACACAGCGCGTGCAACAGCGCCAGATAAGCAATGCTCGGCTCATGGCCCAGCGCTTCGCGCAGCGCCAGCGTGCGATAGGCCGTCAGCTCTGTCAGTAGCCGGTCAGGCAGCGGCTTCAGCCCATCTTCCTCTTCGGGCTCGGCCTCATGTTCCGCCCCACCGCCAATATGGGCGACGATGACTCTGGAATCCGCGCGGCCGGGATCGGTGCCATCGTCAGCGCCGTATCCGTCCTGCCCCTGCGCGCTGCTCTCACCCGCCAAGGCAGTCTCATCGGCTTTCTCAGCCACGGGCGGTTCGTCCTCGGGGCGGACATAGCCACGCTCAACCCGCAGCTTGCCATTGCCATCGATGCTGACAAATACCCCCGCCATGGCGATCTCGGCAGGGTCATAAACCGGCGGGCGCTGGATCAACGCGTCAATCTCCGCCTCAATCTCATTAAGGCGGGCATCGGCATCATCCGAGACCTCATCCGCCGCGGCGGCCTCCTCCTCGATCCGCTCAGCCTCGGCGCGCAACGCCTCGACCTGGGCGATCTCATCCTCGCTCAGCGGGCGGCGCGTGCCAGGAATCCGGCGAAGGCCGTAGCTGTGGCCATACGGAAATTCGGTCGCGGTCTCGACCCATTTCCAGCCCTCGGCGCGGAAGGCATCGGCGTCGCGCTCCAGTCTCTCCGCCATCACGCGTGACAGCAGCCCGGCATCCTGCAGCCAGCCGCCATCGTCCTGCTGGAACAGATCGCGCATGATGGCCCCACCGGCCGCCACATAATCCTCGCCGGCATATTGCGCCCGCTTATCGCTGGCGCGCACCGCCCCTTCAGTCAACATGCGGCGGATCTGGTAAGGCTCTTTGTTGTAGGAGCGCTGCATCGCCTCCCACACCTGCTCCTGGCGCTCATGGTCGGGACTGACTGAGAACGCCATCAGTTGGTCGAGGTTCATCTCATCCTCGGCATACACCTCTAGCAACCGGGGCGAGACGGCGGCGAGGCGCAGCCGCTGCTTCACCACCGAGACCGCGACAAAAAACACTGCCGCGATCTCCTCCTCACTCTGGCCCTTTTCGCGCAGCGCCTGAAACGCCCGGAACTGATCCAGCGGATGCAACGGGGCCCGCTGCACATTCTCCGCCAGGCTGTCCTCCTCGGCGACGCCTTCGGTGCGTACAACGCACGGGATGGGCGCGGTCTTGGCGAGGCGCTTTTGCCGCACCAGCAATTCCAATGCCCGGTAGCGCCGCCCGCCAGCGGGAATTTCGAACATTCCGGTCTCAGCGCCTTTGTCATCGAGCACCGGGCGCACGGTGAGACTCTGCAGCAGCGTACGGCGGGCGATATCCGCCGCCAGCTCTTCGATCGACACGCCGGCCTTCACCCGGCGGACATTGGCTTGGCTCAGCACCAGCCGGTCGAAGGGAATATCGCGCGAGGCGCTCAGCGTGATTTTCTGAACGGGTTTCGTGGTTTTACCCATGGGACAAACTCCATGACGGGCGGCCCGGAGCCACTCTCCGCGCCCATCACCCGTCACGAAATTCTCAGCCGCCCTCTCACTTTTTGTGCCCGCGCCACAAAAAATGCCGTGGGCCGGAACCCAGCCCACGGCACACAGAATCGCAAAGAACAACGCGCCCGTTACGCCGCCCGTTCCAACAGCAACTTCGCCTTGCCCTCCAGTTCCAGCCGGGCATCCTGATGTGGTTTGCTGCGCGCCAGCGCGGTGATGCCCTGCACGAAGTCAAACACGCTCTCCGGCGGATGACCTTCCTCTTCCAGCACCGTGGCGATAATTTTTGCCGTCTCGCCTTTGCTGAAACCGCGCTTGCGCAGAAAACCCTCGCGCTCATCATCCTGGCGGGCGACAATCTGTTCCCGCGCCGCCTTGATCCCCGCCACAAATGGCCCAGGCGAGGAATTGGCAAAACGCCGCAGCGCAGGTGCCGCCTCATGCGCAAAACGCTGAGTGGCGAATTTGCTGTGCCGGATACTGATCTCCTGGAAATCCTCAGCGCCCCAGATGTTCCGGTTGGCGCACACCGCGCGCAGATAAAACGAGGCAATGCCCAAGGTCTTGGAGCCAACCTCACTGTTCCAGCAATAAAACCCACGAAAATACAGATCGGGCTCACCATTCGGCAACCGCCCGGCCTCGATCGGATGCGTGTCATCGACCAGGAACAGGAAGACATCCCGGTCGCTGGGTAATCCCCCCTGAAATTAAGGGGATTGATAAGTAGAATTTTCTCGGCATTTTGCACGAGGAGATTTGCATGAAAGCATCGAGATATAGCGAGGCCCAGATCCTTGCGATTTTGCGCCAGGCCGA
>JAJZCG010000027.1 GCA_021846225.1 Pseudomonadota bacterium
CTGAACCCCCCGGCGCGCAGCAGCGCCACCGCCTCCAGGATCACCTGCACGCCCTTGGCGTCCACCAGCTGGCCGAAAAAGCCGAAACGGTTGCGCCGCGCGCGCGGCAAAGCTGGCGATGCCGGGCTTTGCAACGCCGGGGCGCCGGGCAGGTCCTGCCCGTTGGGCACATGCACGAATTTCTCGCGCGCCAGCCCCCACGCCACAAACGGCTCGACCATAAAACGGCTGGGGGTGGTGAACACGTCCACCGCCTCCAGATGCCGCTTCATCCACATCTCGCGCATGGAATAATGCTCCGGCGGCTGTTCGGGCAGGCATTGGTGGCAGCGCACGGCCGAGGCACGGCTGCATAACGAATGGTCGGTCAGGCGGCGCATCTGGCCGCTGGCGGCGCAGATGGTAACGAACTCATGCGCCGTGAAAACAATCCGCGCCTGCGGCAGCACCCGGCGGGTGAGCGTCAGAAAATCGATCCCCAGCGTCATGAAATGGTGGAAATGCACCACATCCGGCGCAACGAGGCGCAAAAACGCCGCAAACGCCTCGGCCAGCGGCGCGCTGCCGCTTTTCTGCCAGGCGTAGTCATAGTCCTGGCTGAGAAACACGAACTCATCCGCCCGGCCGTCAAACCCGGTAATCTGCGCGCCGTTCTTGAACAGCGCCAGCGATGAATGATCAATCGAGGCCAGCAGCACCGGCTCAACCCCCGGCGCCGCGCGCAATCCCTCGAACAGCTCATGCGCCACCTGCTGGCTGCCGCCGCGCACCAGCTCGGGATGATGCATGCAAACCAGCAATACCTTCATGGCGCATCCTCCCCGCCCAGGCCTGGATAGTCCGGCGCGGCCCCCAGCAGGCCATTATGCACCATCTCGCTCCAATCGCGGGTGAACAGCCAGCGGTTGATCACGCCGCCCCCCTCGTGCTGCGGGCGGCGGAGCGCGCCCTTGCCCTCCATGTGCCACAGCGGCGCGCCGTGCAGCCAGGGCAGCCGCCCGGCCTCGATGCTTTTCAGGCATAGATCCGCGTCCTCATAATGGCTGAACACATAATCCGGGGTGAAGCCGCCCAGCTGCTCGAACCAGGCGCGCTCCACCGACATGAACGCCCCGCTGACCGCGGGAACCGGCCGTGGCCTGAGAAATTCCGCGCTCTGCGGCGGCGCGCCCCGCCCATAATGCGCCACACGCAAAATGCTGGTCCGCCGGATCCGCCGCCCCGAGACCCCCGGCAACGTGTCCTCGCAAAAATACATGCCCGCATGCATCAGCGCGCCATCGTCATAATACAACGGCGCGCCAAACAGCGCCGTCTGCGCCGCCGGCAGCGCCTCGATGATGCCGGTATGCCTCTGCGCCCAGTCATCCGCGCGCGCAAACACATCCGGACGCATGAATATCAGCCGGGGGGAGCTGGCGTATTGCGCCGCCGCATTGTTGGCCGCGCCAACCCCGGCATTGGCGTTGAGGATCACCACGGTCATGTCCAGCCCGTAGATCAACGCAGAGCGCCGCGCCTCCTGCAACACCTGTTCGGCCAGCCACGGGCTGTTAAGCACATAAATGAACTCGTAATCGCCGATCCCCGGCAGTTTCGCGAACATCGCCTGTTGCAGGAACATGTATTCCGCCCGGCCGTACAGGCACACGGCGATCGAGCCCTTGCACACGCGCCCGGCGCCGCCAAAACGCTCCACATAGGGCGCATTCACCGCGCGGCGGTTCAGCATTTTGTTGAAATCGGCCATCTGCCCGCCGATCGAAGCGTCAATCGCCGCCACGGCCTCGAAATACGGGTTGCCAAAATATTGCGCCTGCGCCAGCGCGCTCAGCGCCAGCTCGCGCAGCTCGTGGTCCTCGCTCATCTCCGCGGTGACCATAAGACTGATCTCCGCGCCCGATTTCAGCCGCGCCACCACGCTGCACACACTGCCCGCAAGCCGCCGGGCCGCGAACAGAAAGCCTATGAACCCGTAGGGGTGGCGCCTCGTGCTGGCCAGCGCCCGTTCGGTATCCGGGCGGCGCTGGCGGGCCAGGCTGCGCCCATCCAGCGAGACAGACCATGTGGAAAAATACAAATCCAGACTATCGAGCGGGTCCCCCGCATCGTCGATCCAGCCGTTCACGAAAATACCGCCGGAATGTGAAAGCCTCACCGCATCCACCGCCGCGGCGGGGGATGGCAGTTTTTCGCGGCGCACATCCGGGTCCGCGGTCATGACGATCCGCCCGCGCACCACCCCTTGCGGCATCACAAAGGGCCGTCCCTCCGCGCGCCCGTAGCGTTCATAATGCTCCCGCCCGGAGCTAAACCCTCCGCCGCTCACCGCCAGGCGGACATCCGGGTTCAGCCGCAGGTAGGTCTCTTCGTCGAACACCCCGCCCGCCGCCTGATCCACCGGCGCGGCCGGATCGCTGATATCGCCCATCACATCCTCCCCCGGCGGCTTACCGCCCCTTCGGCGCCGGAATGCTGTTCAGATACACGGCAATATCCCCCGCGCTCTGAAAGGTGAGCGCGCAGGGCAGCACACTGCCCCTGGCGACCGCGAAATGCGTCCCCCGCAGCAGCAGATGCGGGCCATCGGGCGCCAGGGTGACTCGCTGCCCGGCCGGAATTTCGAGGCTCTGCAACGGCTTACCCGCCGCATCCACCAAGGCCGTGGTATCGGCGATCGGGCAGCTCCAACCGGTGAGAACATCCCCGGCCGCGCTGGTATTATGGATTTGTATGAACCCCTGCGTCACGGCGCCGATATCTTTCGTCCGCCAGACCGTGCCATGATCCGCGATCATGTCCTGCCCAGCCAGCGCGGCCAGCGGCGTGGCCAAAAACAGCGCCGCCAGCACGGTGCCACCCAGATAATTCTTCATGTCAGACGCTTTCATGCGAGGATTTCAAGTTTTTCAATTCGCCAGGCGGCGGGTTCGCGTGCCGCCAGATCATACCATTGCACCATCAGCGGATGCGCCCGCACAGCCGCGCCATACGCGGCGGCGGCGGCGCTGAGCGGGGGCTCATAGATCAAAAACCGCGCCGCCACCGGCGCGAACATCGCATCGGCGGCGGTAAAGGCCGCGCCGAACAAATACGGGCCGCCCGCGCCATAGGCCGCCCGCGTCTGCGACCAAATGGCGTCAATGCGCGCAACATCCGCCAAACTCTCCGGATTCTGCCCCAGGCCGGGGCAGCTGCGCCCCAGGCTCATCGGCATCGCCAGCCGCAGCGCGCGGAACCCGCTGTGCATCTCCGCCGCAATCGCGCGCGCATGCGCGCGCGCAACGCGCTCGCCCGGCCAGAGCGCCGGGTTTATCTCCGCGCAGTATTCCGCGATGGCGAGGCTATCCCACACCCGCGCGCCCTCATGCTCCAGATATGGCACCATCCCGCTGGGAGATGCCGCCTTCACCGCCGGCGTGCTGCCCCCGGCCAGTGGAATCACGATCTCCTCAGCCTCGATCCCCGCCAGCCTGACCATGAGCCAGCCGCGCAACGACCACGACGAATAACGCCGCGTGCCCAGATATAGTCTCCCCGCCATGCCGCACCCCTTCGCTGCCTGCCCCGCGATAGCATGTTTTGGCCACCGCATCAGCCTATGATAACCAGCCCGCATGAACCGCGCACCCCCCCTCGTCTGGGCCGGACTCCGGCTGGACCGCCCGCTTGTCATGGGCATCCTCAACGTCACGCCCGACTCCTTTTCTGACGGCGGCCAGCACGCCACGCCCGAGGCCGCTCTCGCCGCAGGCGCCGCCATGCTCGCAGCCGGGGCGGACATCATCGACATCGGCGGCGAGAGCACCCGCCCCGGCGCCGCCCCCATTTCCCCCGCGCAGGAGATGGCGCGCATCCTCCCGGCCATCACCGCACTCGCCGCCCGGGGCGCGGTCATCTCAGTGGACACCCGCAACGCCGCCACCATGGCCGCCGCGCTCGACGCGGGTGCGCGCATCCTCAACGATGTCTCGGGCCTCACGCATGACCCCGCGGCCCTCGCCCTGGCGGCAAAACGCGGCTGCCCGGTGGTGCTCATGCACGCCCGCGGCACCCCCGCCACCATGAACGCCCAGGCGCATTACACCGATATCGCCACCGAGGTTCTGGCCGAGCTGACCCAGCTGCGCGACGCCGCCCTGGCCGCCGGGATCGCGCCAGAGGCCATCGCGCTGGACCCCGGCCTCGGCTTCGCCAAGCTCGGCGCGCAGAACCTCACCCTGCTGCAAGCCACCGCCCGCTTCACGGCGCTTGGCCACCCGCTGCTCATCGGCCTGTCGCGCAAAAAATTCATCGGCGAATGCGGCGGCGAGCCCAACCCGGCCAAACGCGGACCAGGGTCCATCGCCGCCGGGCTTTATGCCGTGGCCCAAGGGGCGCATATATTGCGCGTGCATGACGTGCCGGAAACGGTGCAAGCCCTGCGCATCTGGCAAAGACTTAACCGCGAGTGACAATGGACCAAACTTCCAAACGCCGGCTTTTCGGCACGGACGGCATTCGCGGCACCGCGAACACCGCCCCCATGACCGCCGAAATGGCCCTCAAACTCGGCCAGGCCGCCGGGTTGCTGTTCACCCGCGGCAACCACCGCCACCGCGTCATCATCGGCAAGGACACGCGGCTTTCAGGCTACATGCTGGAGCCCGCCCTCACGGCCGGCTTCATCAGCGCCGGCATGAACGTCACCCTGGCCGGCCCCCTGCCCACCCCCGCCATCGCCATGCTCACCCGCTCGCTGCGGCTCGACCTCGGCGTGGTCATCTCCGCCTCGCACAACCCTTATGAGGACAACGGCATCAAGCTCTTCGGCCCGGACGGCGCCAAGCTCTCGGATGAAACCGAGATGGAGATCGAAGCCCTGATGGAGACCGACCTCTCCGCCCGCCTCGCCGCCTCGGGCAAGCTCGGCCGCGCCTCGCGCCTGGTGGACGCCGCCGGGCGCTACATCGAGGCCGCCAAATCCTCCCTGGAGCGCGGCCTGCGCCTCGATGGCCTGCGCATCGTGCTCGACTGCGCGCATGGCGCTGCCTACAAGGTCGCCCCCGCCGCGCTGTGGGAGCTGGGCGCCACCGTCATCTCCATCGGCGTCGAGCCGGACGGCTTCAACATCAACCGCGAGGCCGGCTCCACCGTCCCCCAGCATCTCTGCGCCGCGGTGCTCGAGCATGGCGCCGACATCGGCATCGCACTGGACGGCGACGCCGACCGCGTCATCCTTGCCGACGAACACGGCGAGATCATCGACGGTGACCAGATCCTCGGCCTCATCGCGCGCGACATGCACGAGGCCGGGCGCCTCACCGGCGGCGGCATCGTCGCCACCGTCATGTCCAACCTCGGGCTGGAGCGCTTCCTCGGCGCGCAGGGGCTCACCCTGCACCGCACCAAGGTGGGAGACCGCTACGTGGCCGAGGCCATGCGCGAACGCGGCATCAATCTCGGCGGCGAACAATCCGGCCATGTCATCCTCTCCGATTTCGCAACCACGGGCGACGGGCTGATCGCCGCCCTCCAGGTGCTTGCCGTGCTGGTCCGCTCCGGCAAGCCCGCCTCGGCAGCCTGCCGGGTGTTCACCCCCCTGCCGCAGCTTTTGCGTAACGTGCGTTTCTCCGGCGCCTCGCCGCTGCGCCTGGCGCATATCCAAACCGCCATCGCCCAGGCGGGCGAGCGGCTTGGCAGCACCGGGCGCGTGCTCATCCGCCCCTCGGGCACCGAACCGCTGATCCGCGTGATGGCCGAGGGCGAGGACAACGCGCTGATCCAGACCATCGTCGGCGAATTATGCGACACCATCGCCCTGGCCGCGGTCTGAATGTTTCGCGTTCTAACCATAGCCGGGTCTGATTCAGGCGGCGGCGCCGGCATCGAGGCCGACATCAAAACCATCTCCGCGCTCGGCGGCTATGCCTGCACCAGCATCACCGCCGTCACCGCGCAAAACACCCTGGGCGTGGCCGGCGTGCAAGCCTTACCGGCGGCTTTCGTGCGCCTCTCCATCGAGACCGTGCTGGCCGACATCGGCGCCGACGCGATCAAGCTCGGCATGCTCACCAATGAGGAGATCATCCGCGCCGTCGCCGCCTGCCTGCCCGCCAACATTCCCGTAGTGCTGGACCCGGTGATGGTCGCCACCTCCGGCGCCGTGCTGCTGCCCGATGCCGCCATCGCCGCCCTGCGCGAACAACTGCTCGCGCGCGCCGCCGTGGTCACCCCCAACCTGCCCGAAGCCGCCAAACTCACCGGCCTGCCCGTGGGCACGCAGGGCGAACAAATCGCCGCCGGGCGCGCGCTGCTGGCGATGGGCGCGAAAGCCGCCCTCATCAAAGGCGGCCACGCCAGCGGTGACATGTTAACCGACTACCTCATCACCCCGGACGCGGTGGAAGCCATCTCGCTGCCGCGCCTGCACACCAGAAACACCCACGGCACCGGCTGCACCCTGGCCTCCGCCATCGCCACCGGCCTCGCCCAGGGCATGGGCCTCTCCGCCGCCGTGCACCGGGCGCGCCACTATCTGCAACAGGCCATCGCCACCGCGCCCGGTTTTGGCGCCGGACACGGCCCGGTGAACCATCTGGTCTGTAGGATGGGTGGAGCGTAGCGCAACCCATCACTTTGCGTAGCCCAACCCATCGCTTTGCGCGCCGTCCGCCGGTTGATGGGGTGCGCTACCCTCCACCCCCAACTCATTCCATTTTCGATCCAAACCCGCACAAATTGGGGTGCAAGCAAAAAATTAAACCAAACTAACAACGTGTTATAAAACAAACCTCACAAACGCTCCACGTGGAGCGCCACGCAAAAGGGCGGCCCGAAGACCGCCCTTGCAACGCGCCCGGCGCAACCCGGCTTAGAGTCTGATCGTTTGAGGTTGACGCGCGCCAGCGTGGCAACCGAAATCGTGAATCAGCCTCTTATCAAAGATTTAGAGCGCAGGCGGGGTGCGCTCTTGCGTCAACCTAAACCTATCGCGCTCTAAAACAATTGCTCGCCGTGCAGCACGATATCCAGCCCCTCGCGTTCTTCCTCGCGCGTCACCCGCAGGCCGACCAGCATATCGGTAATCTTCAGCAACACCCAGCTCACGCCTGCACAATACACAACCGTAACCAGCACACCCAGGGCCTGCACCTTCAGCAGCGCCAGGCCGCCGAACGCCACACCGCCGGGCGCCGTCAGCGTGGCTGACAATGGGCCGAACGCGAACCAGCCCGTCGCCAGCGTGCCGATAATCCCGGCGATGCCGTGCACCCCGAACGCATCCAAACTATCGTCATACCCCAGGGCGGATTTCATCGAGGTCGCGGTCCAGAAACACACGAACCCCGCCGCCAGGCCGATCGCGAGCGCCGGGCCCGGCAGCACGAACCCCGCCGCCGGGGTAATGGCGACCAGCCCCGCCACCGCGCCGGAAATGGCGCCCAGCACCGAGGGTTTGCCCCGCACCGCCCATTCCACGAAAATCCAGGACAAAGTCGCGGCGGCGGCGGCAATCTGGGTCACCAGCACCGCCATCCCGGCGCGCCCGTTGGCCCCCATCGCCCCGCCGGAATTGAACCCCATCCAGCCAACCCAGAGCAGCGAAGCGCCGATAACGGCATAGCTGAGGTTCCACGGCGCCATGTTCTCCTGGCCATAGCCCAGGCGCTTGCCCAGCATCAGCGCGCAGATCAACCCGGTCACCCCGCAGTTGATCTCAACCACCGTCCCGCCGGCAAAATCCGCGATGCCCATTTTGGCCAGCCAGCCGGTGGGCGCCCACACCCAATGGGCCAGCGGCGCATAAACCAGCAGCGACCACAGGGTGAAAAAAATCAGCAGCGCGGAGAACTTCATGCGGTCGGCGCAGCTGCCGGTCACCACCGCGGGGGTGATGATGGCGAAGCTCATCTGGAACATCAAAAAGACGCTCTCGGGGATCGTCGTCTGCGCCGCGTAGGGCGTTCCCGCCGCGAGGGTGAACGGCTTATCCCAGTTGGCGGCGAGCCCCTGCAGGAACACGCGCGAAAAATCGCCGATGAACGCATTGCCGTTGGTAAACGCCAGGGAATAACCAACAATCATCCACAGCACGGTCATCACCGCGCAGAGCATGAAAGACTGCATCATGATCGCGAGCACGTTCTTCTTACGAACCATGCCGGCATAAAACAGCGCCAGCCCCGGAATGGTCATCAGCAGCACCAAAATCGTGCACGTGAGAACCCAGGCCACATTGCCCGGCTGAACTTGCTGCATTGCTTCCGGCATCCCTCAGAGTCTGTGTTGGCGCGGCATCCCCGAGGGGCGGCTTAGCCTGTCTGCTATTCTAATACGCTTCCGGCGGTCAAGGCCGGAGGAAATAGGACATGCCGAACGCCCGGGCGGCTTATTTTTCGCGGATCGCGTTGATGATGCCGGAGAAATCCATCCCCGCATGGCCTGCATCAACATATTCCTGATAAATTTCAGCCGCATGCTTGCCAAGCGCCGTAGCCGCTCCGGCGCTGGCGGCGGCATCCTGGCTGAGCAGCAGATCCTTGAGCATCAGCGCCGCGGCAAAGCCCGGCTTGTAGGCGTTGTTGGACGGGCTGGCCGGCACCGGGCCGGGCACCGGGCAATAGCTGGTGAGCGACCAGCACTGGCCAGACGAGGTGGAGGCGACATCATAGAGCGCCTGCGGCGAAAGCCCGAGCTTTTCGCCCAGCACGAACGCCTCGCAGACGCCGATCATCGAAATGCCGAGAATCATGTTGTTGCAAATTTTCGCCGCCTGCCCGGCACCGGCGCCGCCGCAATGCACGATCTTGCGGCCCATGGCCTCCAGCACCGGCCGGGCGCGCGCAAACGCCGCATCCTCACCACCGGCCATGAAGGTGAGCGTGCCGGCCGCCGCCCCGCCAACCCCGCCGGAAACCGGCGCATCCACCGCCGCGAAACCGGCGGCCCGCGCCAGCTCATGCGCCTGGCGCGCGCTGTCCACGTCGATCGTCGAACTGTCAACAAACAGCGTACCCGCCGCGGCCGCGCTTAAAATATCGTTATACACCCCCAGCACCAGCTTGCCGTTGGGCAGCATGGTAATGGCGATTTCAGCGCCGGTGAGCGAGGCGGCCGCGCTTGGCATCACCTTGATCCCGGCCCTCCCCGCCGCCTCGATCGCGGCTGGCACCAGATCGAACCCGTTCACCTCATGCCCGGCCTTCACCAGGTTGATGGCCATCGGCAGGCCCATGTTGCCCAGGCCGATGAAAGCGATTTTCGCCATTATTTTTTCTCTCCCATGATCTGGCGCGAGATGATCACCCGCATGATTTCGTTGGTGCCTTCGAGAATTTGATGCACCCGCAGGTCGCGCACGATTTTCTCGACACCGTAATCGGCCAGATAGCCGTAGCCGCCGTGCATCTGCAGCGCCTCGTTGGCGATCTCGAATCCCGCGTCGGTGGCGAAGCGCTTGGCCATGGCGCATTGCAGCGTGGCCTCCGGGCTATGGGCGTCCAGCGCGCAGGCGGCGCGCCAGAGCAGCAGCCGCGCCGCTTCCAGCTCCGTCGCCATATCCGCAATGCGGAACTGCAACGCCTGGAAGCTGCCGATGGGCTTGCCGAACGCCTTGCGCTCGCCGAGGTAGGTGATGGTTTTATCCAGCGCCGCCTGCGCCCCGCCGAGCGAGGCCGCGCCGATGTTGACGCGCCCGCCGTCCAGCCCCGCCATCGCGATTTTGAAACCGATGCCCTCTGGCCCAAGCCGGTTGGCCACGGGCACGCGGGCGTCCTCGAAGATCACCTGCCGGGTCGGCTGCGCGTTCCAGCCCATCTTGTATTCATTCGCGCCAAAGGAGACGCCGGGCGTGTCCTTGTCGATGATCAGCGTGGAAATACCGCCAGCCCCCTCGCCGCCAGTACGCACCATCACGGCATAGACCTCCGCCGCGCCGGCGCCCGAGATGAACTGCTTGACGCCGTTGACGAGGTAATGCTCGCCATCCAGCACCGCCTTGGTGCGCAGGGAGGCGGCGTCCGACCCGGCGGCCGGCTCGGTGAGACAATAGCTCGAGAGCCATTCCATGCTGCAAAGCCTGGGCAGGTATTTCGCCTTCTGCGCATCGTTGCCGTAACGCTCGATCATCCCGCCAACCATGTTGTGGATGGAGATATAAGAGGCGACCGCCGGGCAGCCGGTTGCCAGCGCCTCGATGATCAGGGCCGCGTGCAGCCGGGTCAGCCCCGAGCCGCCGTAGGCCTCGCCGACATAAATCCCCCCCATGCCCAGGGCGGCGGCCTCGCGCATCACATCGACCGGGAAATGCTTCTCCCGGTCCCATTCAATCGCGAAGGGCGCCAGACGTTCGGCCGCGAACGTCTGGGCCATCTCACGAATGGCGCGTTGATCTTCATCGAGGTTGAACGAGAGGCCAGCCATGGTCATCAATCCATCGTCGGGATGACGAAGCTGGCGCCATCCTTCACGCCCGAGGGCCAGCGCGAGGTGACGGTTTTGGTCTTGGTATAGAAGCGGACCGAGTCCGGGCCGTGCTGGTTGAGATCGCCAAAACCCGAACGCTTCCAGCCGCCAAAAGTGTGGTAGGCGATGGGAACGGGGATGGGCACGTTCACACCGACCATGCCGGCCTGCACACGGGCGCAGAAGTCGCGCGCGGCGTCGCCGTCGCGGGTGAAAATCGCGGTGCCGTTGCCGTATTCGTGCTCATTGGGCAGGCGCAGCGCGTCCTCGTAATTCGCCGCGCGGACGACTGCGAGCACCGGCCCAAAAATCTCTTCCTTGTAGATTTTCATCGTGGGGCTGACGTTGTCGAACAGAGTGCCGCCGATGAAGTAGCCGTTCTCATAGCCCTGCATCTTGAAGCCGCGGCCATCGACCAGCAGGTTAGCGCCTTCGGCCACGCCCTCGTCGATATAGCCCTTCACGCGGTTCAGCGCGTCGCGGGTGACCAGCGGGCCGAAATCCGCCCCGGCATCGGAGGACAGGCCGATTTTCAGCGCCTCGACGCGCGGGATCAGCTTTTTCACCAGCGCGTCGGCGGTGGCCTTGCCGACCGGCACGGCAACCGAGAGCGCCATGCAGCGCTCGCCAGCGGAGCCGTAGGCGGCGCCGATGAGGGCGTCGGCCACCTGGTCCATATCCGCGTCCGGCATGATGATGGCATGGTTTTTCGCGCCGCCGAAGCATTGCGCGCGTTTGCCGTTCTGAGCGGCGGTCGCGTAGATGTAATTCGCGATCGGGGAGGAGCCGACGAAGCCGACCGCCATGATGCGCGGGTCGTGCAGGATGGTGTCCACCGCTTCCTTGTCACCGTTCACCACGTTGAAGATGCCGGGCGGCCCGCCTGCGGCGAGGAACAGCTCGGCCAGGCGCAGCGGCACCGAGGGGTCGCGCTCGGAGGGCTTGAGGATGAAGGCATTGCCGCAGGCGATTGCCGGGGCGGCCTTCCACAGCGGGATCATCGCCGGGAAATTGAACGGGGTGATGCCCGCGACCACGCCCAGCGGCTGGCGCATTGAATAGACGTCGATATTGGTGCCGGCCTCGGTGGTGTATTCACCCTTGAGCAGATGCGGGATGCCGATGGCGAATTCCACGACTTCGAGGCCGCGCTGAATATCGCCCTTGGCGTCCGGCACGGTCTTGCCATGCTCGGAGGAGAGCAGGCGGGCCAGGGAGTCCATCTCGGCGTTGATCAGCGCGAGGAACTTCATCAGCACGCGGGCGCGGCGCTGCGGGTTGGTCGCGGCCCAGCCGGGCTGGGCGGCGGCGGCGTTGGCGATCGCGGCTTCAACCTCGGACTTGCTGGCCAAGGCTACCTTCGCCTGCACGGCGCCGGTGTTGGGGTCGAAAACATCGGCAAAGCGGCCGGATGTGCCGGCAACGCTCTTGCCGCCAATGAAATGATTTAATTCGCGCGCCATGGGTCTCTCCTCGGGGCTGTTCTTGCCGGCATTCTCTATCCGCGTTAACATGCCCGATGAAGAGTAATTATTCCGCAATCATTGCGCATTTTTGCACAATGCGCTGATCCGCACAGGGGCACACAATGGCCGGACGCAAGCGCGCGCAAAACTGGGATGATTTCCGCCATTTTTTGGCGGTGGCGCGCACCGGCACGCTCTCGGCCGCGGCCGAGGCGCTGGGCACGGACCATACGACCGTTGCCCGGCACATCCAGCGGCTGGAGGAACGCCTGGCGGCGCGGATGTTCTATCGCAGCAACCTCGGCTACGATTTAACCGCCAGCGGGGAGCAGCTGCGGCCCATCGCGGAGACCATGGAGGCGAGCTATCTGCAGGCCGCCTCGATGGAGCGTGAAAACCCGGCGGTCTCGGGCACCATCCGCATCGGCGCGCCCGATGGTTTCGGCACCGCGTTTCTCGCCCCGCGCATCCACAAGCTGGCGGCGCTGCACCCGAAACTGGAAATCGAGCTGCTGGCCACCGCGCGGGTGTTCAGCCTCTCCAAGCGCGAAGCGGATATCGGCATCAGCCTCACCTCGCCGGAGCATGCGCGCGTCGTCTCGCGCCGCCTCACCGATTACCGGCTGCACATATATGCCTCAAGCGGCTATCTCGCGGCGCACCCGCCGATCAGCAGCCCCGCCGATTTCTCGCGCCACGGCTTTGTCGGCTATATCGAGGATATGCTGTTCACGCCGGAGCTTAACTACCTCAGCAGCATCGGCCCCGGGATCAACGCGCGCGTCCGCAGCACCAACCTCACCGCCCAGGCCTACGCCACCGCGGCCGGGAGCGGGCTGTGCGTGCTACCCGCCTTCATCGCGCGGCTGCATCCGGAGCTGGTGGCCGTGCTGCCCGAGGAGGTCGCGCTGACGCGCTCGTTCTTCATGCACATCCACGAAGACAACCGCAAATCCGCGCATGTGCGCGCCGCCGCCGCCTTCATCACCGCCGAGCTGGCGCAAAGCCCCGGGTTTTTTGGGTAGGGAGTGCGATCGTTTGAGGCGCGCTCAGCAGAGCGAACCGAAAGCGTGAATCGCCCTCAGAAAATGTCCAGAGCCTGATCGCACTTAAAGCGATCAGGTTCTGGGATACGCGGGGGTCAGACGAACTCGATCAGTAGGTCCTTGGCGTCCACCTGCTCGCCGGGGCGCACCAGGATGGATTTGACGACCCCTTCACGCGGGGCGGTGAGCTGGGCTTCCATCTTCATCGCCTCGATGGCGAGCAGGGGTTCACCCTGGCTGACTTGATCGCCCTCGCGCACCAAAATGGCGGCGATGGAGCCTGGCATGGGGGCGCCGAGCTGCCTTGTGTCGGCATCGTCGGCCTTGCGGCGGGCCGGGCGCGCGGCGGTGGCGTTGCGGTTGGGCACGCTGATGACGCGGGGCTGGCCGTTAAGCTCGAAGAAGACGCGCACGTTGCCGTCCTCATCGGTGTCGCCCAGGGTTTGCAGGCTGACGATCATGGTTTTGCCGGCCTCCAGGGTGACAGAAATTTCGTCACCCGGTTTCATGCCGTAGAAATAGACCGGCGTGGGCAGCACGGAGACCGGGCCATAGGTGCGCATGGAGGCGTTGAAGTTGGTGAAGACCTCCGGGTACATCAGGTAGGAGGCGAGGATCTGGTCGCTGAACTCGATCCCGCAGCGCTCGGCCGCGGTTTTGCGCACGGCCTCGATGTCTGCCGCGGGGATGAGCGAGCCGGGGCGCACGGTGATGGGGGTTTTGTCCTTCAGCACCTTTTTTTGCAGGGCTTCGGGCCAGCCGCCGGGGGGCTGACCAAGATCGCCATGCAGCATTTCGACAACCGATTGCGGGAAGGAGATTTCCTTCGCCGGGTCGGCCACGTCCTTCGCCGAGAGATTCTGGCTGACCATCATCAACGCCATGTCGCCCACCACTTTCGAGGAGGGCGTGACCTTCACGATGTCGCCGAAGAGGTCGTTGGCGTCACGGTAGGCGCGGGCGACTTCGTGCCAGCGGGTCTCCAGGCCGAGCGAGCGGGCCTGCTCACGCAGGTTGGTGAACTGGCCGCCCGGCATCTCGTGCAGGTAGACCTCCGAGGCGCCGGATTGCAGGTCGCTCTCGAAGGCGGCGTACTGGCCGCGCACGGCCTCCCAATAGAAGCTCATGCGGCGGATGGCGTCGGGGTCGAGGCCGGTGTCGCGCTCGGTGTGGCGCAGGGCTTCAACCAGCGAGCCGAGGCAGGGCTGCGAGGTGAGGCCGGACATCGGGTCCATTGCGGCATCAAAAGCGTCCACCCCGGCGGTGACGGCGGCGAACACGGTGGCGCCGGAGATGCCGGAAGTGTCATGCGTATGCAGATGGATCGGCAGGCCGGTGTTTTCCTTCAGCGCCTTGACCAGCGCGCTGGCGGCGGCGGGTTTGAGCAGGCCGGCCATGTCCTTGATCGCGAGGATGTGGCAGCCGGCGGCCTCCAGCTGTTTGGCCAGATCGACATAGTAATTGAGGGAGTATTTGGCGCGGTTGGGGTCCAGTATGTCGCCGGTGTAGCAGAGCGCGCCTTCGGCCAGCTTGCCCGATTCCACCACGGCGTCGATGGCGACGCGCATGTTCTCCACCCAGTTCAGGCAATCAAACACGCGGAACAGGTCGATGCCGCCTTCGGCTGCCTGTTTGACGAAGAATTTGACCACGTTGTCAGGGTAGTTGGTGTAGCCGACGCCGTTGGCGCCGCGCAGCAGCATTTGCAGCAGCAGGTTGGGGGTGCGCTCGCGCACGCCGCGCAGGCGCTCCCACGGGCCTTCCTGCAGGAAGCGCATGGAGACATCGAAAGTGGCGCCACCCCAGCATTCCAGCGAGAAAAGCTGTGGCAGGGCGACCGAATAGGCCTTGGCGGCGGTTATGATGTCATACGAGCGCATACGCGTGGCAAGCAGCGACTGATGCGCGTCGCGCATGGTGGTGTCTGTCACCAGGGCGCGCTTTTGCTCGCGCATCCAGGTGGAGAAACCCTTGGGGCCGAGCTGGTCGAGCAGCTGCTTGGTGCCCGGCGCGCGCTCATGGCCAAAGCGCGGGGCCTCGGGCGTGCGGGCATGCGCGGCGGGCAGCGGCTTGCCGCGGGTTTCCGGGTGGCCGTTGACGGTGACATCCGCGATGTAGCGCAGCAGCTTGGTCGCGCGGTCCCGGCGCTTGCGGACCTGGAAAAGCGCTGGCGTGTTATCAATAAAGCGGGTGGTGTAGCGGTTGGCGATGAAGTCCGGGTGGTTGAGCAGGGCTTCGAGGAAGGTGAGGTTGGTGGCGACGCCACGGATGCGGTATTCGCGCAGGGCGCGGTCCATGCGGGCGACGGCTTCCTCGGGTGTTGGCGCCCAGGCGGTGACCTTCTCCAGCAGGGCGTCATAAAACCGGGTGACGACCGCGCCGGCGTAGGCGGTGCCGCCATCCGCGCGGATGCCAAAGCCAAAGGCGCCGCGATAGGCGGTGATGCGGCCGTAATCGGGGATGAAATTGTTCTCGGGGTTCTCGGTGGTGATGCGGCATTGCAGGGCGTGGCCGCTGAGGTGGATGTTTTGCTGCGCGGGGACGCCGGTTTCGGGCAGGTTGCCGATGTGGCCGCCCTCGGCGATGTGGATCTGGGCCTTGACGATGTCGATGCCGGTGACGACCTCGGTGACGGTGTGCTCGACCTGGACGCGGGGGTTGACCTCGATGAAGTAGAACTTGCCGGTGTCCATATCCATCAGGAATTCGACGGTGCCGGCGTTGCAGTATTGGGTGGCGCGGCCGATGGCCAGCGCCGCGTTGCAGATTTCGGCCCGCTCGGACTCGTTCAGGTAGGGGGCCGGGGCGCGCTCGATGACCTTCTGGTGGCGGCGCTGGATGGAGCAGTCGCGCTCAAAGAGATGCACGAGGTTGCCGTGGGAGTCGCCTAGGAGCTGGACCTCGACATGGCGGGCGCGGCGGACCAGTTTTTCCAGATAGACTTCATCGTTGCCGAAGGCGGCCTTGGCCTCGCGCCGGGCGGCCTGGACGGATTCCAGCAGGGTGTCCTCGGACTCGATGGGGCGCATGCCGCGCCCGCCGCCGCCCCAGGAGGCCTTGAGCATGACGGGATAGCCGATTTCAGCGGCCAGGCGTTTGATTTCCGCCGCATCCTCTGGCAACGGGTTGGTGGCGGGCATGACCGGCACGCCGACGGAAATGGCCAGGTTGCGGGCGGCGACCTTGTTGCCGAGGCGGCGCATGGTGTCCGGCGAGGGGCCGATGAAGACGATGCCCTCGGCGGCGCAGGCCTCGGCGAAGTCCGGGTTTTCGGAGAGGAAGCCGTAGCCCGGGTGGATGGCGTCAGCCCCGGCCTGTTTGGCGACGCGGATGACTTCCTCAATGGAGAGATAGGCCTCAATGGGGCCCATGCCCCGGCCGATCAGATACGCCTCATCCGCCTTGAACCGGTGCAGGGAGAGTTTGTCATGCTCCGGATAGATGGCGATGGTCTGAATGCCAAGCTCGGCCGCCGCGCGCATGACGCGGATGGCGATTTCAGACCGGTTGGCGACCAGAAGGCGTTTGAAATGCTTCACAGATGTATCACTCCGTCATGCCGGGATATTCCCGGCCAGGCTGGTTTTCTTGCTCGTATCCCAAAACTTCGCCGCAGAGCAATGCCACCAGCCGGGGGGACATGCAAAATTATGCCTTTTTTTGCAGCAAAACATCGCGTTGGTTTATTTTTAGGCTGGGTTGTCCCGGCATAAAAAAGGCGGGCCATGAAGCCCGCCTTTTTTAGCGGCATTTACCTGAAGCTCAGTGGTCGAGCGACTGCACGATTTCCTCGGTCATCTTTTTGGCGTCGCCGAAGAGCATCATGGTGTTGTCGCGGAAGAAGAGTTCGTTGTCGACGCCGGAGTAGCCCGAGGCCATGGAGCGCTTGACGAACAGCACTGTCTTGGCCTTGTCGACCTCGAGGATCGGCATGCCGAAGATCGGGCTGGCCGGGTTGGTCTTGGCCGCTGGGTTCGTTACGTCGTTGGCGCCGATGACGTACACCACGTCAGCCGAGGCGAACTCGTTGTTGATGGTTTCCAGCTCGAACACATCGTCATACGAGACGCCAGCCTCGGCCAGCAGCACGTTCATGTGGCCGGGCATGCGGCCCGCCACCGGGTGGATGGCGTATTTGACCACGATGTTGTCCGCCTTCAGCACATCCGCCATTTCACGCAGGGCATGCTGCGCCTGAGACACCGCCATGCCGTAGCCGGGCACGATGATGACCTTGGAGGCGTTCTTCATGATGAAGGCGGCGTCCTCGGCGGAACCGATTTTCACCGATTTGTCGCCCGAGGTGGTGCCGGCCACGGCCTCGGTCCCGGCGTTGCCGAAGCCGCCCAGCAGCACGTTGAAGATGCTGCGGTTCATGCCCTTGCACATGATGTAGGACAGGATGGCGCCCGAGGAGCCGACCAGCGCGCCGGTGACGATGAGCGCCATGTTGCCGATGGTGAAGCCGATGCCGGCGGCGGCCCAGCCGGAGTAGGAGTTCAGCATCGAGACCACGACCGGCATGTCCGCGCCGCCGATGGGGATGATGAGCAGGAAGCCCATGAGCAGCGCCAGGATGGCGACCGCCGCGAACAGGATTTTGCTGCCGCCGGAGACGATGAACAGCAGGATAAGGACGAACAGCAGAATGCCGAGGCCAAGGTTGAGCTTGTGCTGGCCGCGGAAGGTGATCGGCGTGCCAGACATCAGCGCTTGCAGCTTGGCGAAGGCGATGAGCGAGCCGGTGAAGGTGACGGCGCCGATGGCCAGGCCGAGCGACATTTCCACCAGGCTCTCCAGATGGATATGCCCGGTGGTGCCGATGCCAAAGCTCTGCGGCGCGTTCAACGCCGAGGCGGCGACGAACACGGCGGCCAGACCGACCAGAGAGTGGAAGGCGGCGACGAGCTGGGGCAGCGCGGTCATTTTAATGCGCAGCGCCGCGACGGTGCCGATGGCCCCGCCAATGGCGACGCCGAGCACGATGAGCGCCACGCCACCCAGCGACATGCCGCTGTGCAGAAGGGTCGCCAAAATGGCGATGCCCATGCCGATGATGCCGAGCCGGTTGCCCCGGCGCGAGGTGGTGGGGTGCGAGAGGCCGCGCAACGCCAGGATAAATAATACCGCGGCGACCAGATAGGCGAAGGAGGTAAGTGACTGGTTCATCTGGCGGGCGCCTTATTTTTTACGGAACATCGAGAGCATGCGGTTGGTCACCACAAAGCCGCCGAAAATGTTGATACTGACCAGCACCACGGCCAGGAAGCCGAACAAATGGGCGACGGAGCTGCCCTGCAGGCCGGTTGCCAGCATGGCGCCGACGATGATGACCGAGGAGATGGCGTTGGTGACGGCCATGAGGGGCGAGTGCAGCGCCGGGGTGACGTTCCACACCACATAGTAGCCCACGAAAATCGCCAGCACGAAGATGCTGAACAGATACACAAAGGGGGCGGCGGGCGGCGCGTTCTGCGCCGCGATGGCGGCGACGCCGGCGGCGTTTTGCGCGAGAATCGAGGCTTGATGCGCGAGATCTGCCGCTTGTGCGGCTAAGTCGGCTGGTGTCATGTTTGGCTCCCCCCTTTTAAGCGGCTGCGGGAATGAAATTCGGGTGAACGACCTGGCCACCCTTGGTCAGCAGTACACCTTTGATGATGTCGTCGGTCTCGGTGAGCTTGGGCGCCTTGGTGCTGCTATCCCAAAACGTCGTGATGAATGTGAGCAGGTTGCGCGCGTAGAGCTGGCTGGCGGCGACGGCGATGCGCGAGGGCCAGTTGCGGTGGCCGATGATGGTGACGCCGTTGGCGGTGGTGATGGTCTCACCCGGCACGGTATCGGCGCAATTGCCGCCTGAATCGGCCGCGAGGTCTATGATGATGCTGCCCGCGCGCATGGCGGCGACCATTTCGGAGGTGACGATTACCGGCGCCTTGCGGCCCTGCACCAGCGCGGTGCAGACGATGATGTCGTTCTTGGCGACGGTCGCGGCCATGAGGTCCGCCTGCTTTTTGCGGAATTCCTCGGACATCTGCCCGGCATAGGGGCCGGTCTGCTTGGCTGACTCCTCATCATCGACGCCGATATAGGTGGCGCCGAGGGATTTGATTTCCTCCTTGGCGGCGGGGCGGACATCCGTGCCGGAGACGATGCCGCCGAGGCGGCGCGCGGTGGCGATGGCCTGCAGCCCGGCAACGCCTGCGCCGATGACCAGCACGCGGGCGGGCGGAACGGTGCCTGCGGCGGTCATCATCATCGGGAAACCGCGCGCGAAGGCGTTGGCGGCCTCGATGAGGGCGCGGTAGCCGGAGAGATTGGCCTGGCTGGAGAGCACGTCCATGCTCTGGGCGCGGGTGATGCGGGGCATCATCTCCATCGCCACGCCGTCAATCTTCGCGGCGGCCAGAGCCGGGACCAGCTCGGGATTGCCGAAGGTGTTCATGGTGCAGACCAGCAGGGTGCCCGGCTCCACCAGGGAACGGACTTCCGGCTCGGGCGCCTGCACGGCGAAGAGAACGCCGGCGCCTTTCAGGGCGGCCGCGGCATCGGGGGTGATTTGCGCCCCGGCGGCCGCGAATTCCTCATCGGAGATCGCCGCTTGCAGTCCGGCGCCAGCCTCGATGGCGACGCTAAGGCCAAGAGCGATCAGCTTTTTGACTGTATCCGGTGTCGCCGCTACGCGGGCTTCGCCGGCGCGACGTTCTTTTAAAACAGCTAGACGCATGGACCATTCCCTAAAAAACGCTATCGATTGCGATGCACCATGATGGAGGCTGCGTAATTATTCAAGAGCATACGCGCCGGGCCCGCGCGTTAGCGCGCATGCCCCTGCCGGAAGTGTGAGGTGCGGGCGGCGGGGCGCGGCGGGATTTCAGAGAATGATGACCGCGACGTGGCCCTTTTCGGCGGAAAAGCCGAGATAGCGATAGCGCAGCCCGGTGGCGGCGATGAACTCCTGGAACGCCTTGTATTCATGCGCGCGCCAGCCTGGGTAGTTGAAATATTCATCGAACACGATGACCGTGCCGCTGCCGATGCGCGGGCGCAGCTGCTCGAAGATGACGGTTGTGCTGATGTAGATGTCGCAATCGACATGGATGAGGGCGCATTGCGCGGGGTTTTCCGCCAGGAAGGGCGGCAGGGTTTTGTCGAACCAGCCGACATGCAGAATCGCGTTGGCCGGGACTTGCGGCAGTTTTCCACGCAGGGTGAAGGCGCCCGCGGCCTCCTTGGTGCCGCCCCAGTCGCCGGGCAGACCCTCGAAACTGTCAAACCCATGCACATTGCCGGGGCGCAGGCTGGCGAGGTGGCGCAGGGAGGCGCCCTTCTCGACGCCGAACTCCAGCACCAGCCCCTCGGCCGGGGCGCGCGAGAGGGCGAATTTCAGCAGATCCAGCCGGTCGGGCAGGACCATCGCCTCGCTCATGTTGGCGACGATATAATCCACCGCCTCGCGCTTGGCGTGCAGGCGCAGGTCGATCCACAGATCGTTGGCGTAGAAGGAATGCAGGATCTTCCGGTAGGCGCGGGCGATGAAGCCCTCGCGCAGGCCGCGTTTAAAAATTGCCATCGACGCCCTCGGTCATGTTTGTTGCACGCGCGCTGCTATTACTTGGCCTCCGGCACCCCGGCAATGCGCAGGGCCTCCTGCTGGCGGGCGGTGAGCTTGGCGGGGTCGAAATCATCGACAGTCTCATGGAACAGCCGGCTCCAGTTCAGCTCGGCGCGCAGGCGCATGAAAACGGAGCCGAGGCCGATGGCCGAGCGGTCCATGAGGACGAATTCGCGCGGGGGGCGCACGCCGCCGGTGCGCTGCAAGCCCTCATGAACTTTTTGTGCGACCGAGCGGCCGAATTGGGTGTCACCGTTTTCCTCGATGGGGCGGACGCGGTCCTCGACCAGCGGGCCGTAGAGGAATTGCGCCCAGCCGTTGAGGATGGTGATCTGCTCATCGGTGATGCCCTTGAACCCCCAGATGTCATAGGCGTGGCGGGCGCGCGCGGAATCGGCGTCGCGCACGGCGGCATAAAGCTCCAGCACGCCGCCGACGAATTTGGCCGGGAAGACGCGGATGGAGCCGTAGTCCAGCAGGTTGAGGCCGCCGGACTCGGAGACCTGGTAGTTGCCCAGATGCGGGTCTCCATGGATGACGCCGTAGCGGTAGAAGGGGATGTACCAGGCGCGAAAGAGCGCGGTGGCCAGCGCGTTGCGTTGCTCCAGGCTGGGGTTGCCCTCCAGCCAGGTGCTCAGCCCCACGCCGTTCAGCCATTTCATGGTGAGCAGGCGCGGCGTGGTGTATTGCGCCACCGGCTCGGGCACGTTCACATTCGGGACGCCAGCCAGCATCGCGCCGTAGAGGCGCATCTGCGCGGCCTCGCGCTTGTAGTCCAGCTCCTCGCGCAGGCGCTCGCAGAGTTCGACGTAGATGTCGTCCTGGATGATGGCGTTGTCCATGCGCCGGTAGAGCGCCATGGCCATTTTCACCCGGCGCAGGTCGGCTTCGACGATGTTGGGCATGTCCGGGTATTGCAGCTTGCAGGCAACCTGGGTGCCATCCGGCAGGGTGGCCTTGTGGACCTGGCCGAGGCTCGCGGCGGCGGCGGCCTCGTGGCCGAAGGTTGTGAATTTTTTCTCCCAATCGGGCCCCAGTTCGCTCTGCATGCGCCGGCGCACGAAGGCCCAGCCCATGGGCGGCGCGTTGGCCTGCAACTCGGCCAGCTGGGCGGCATATTCGGGCGGCAGGGCGTCAGGCACGGTGGAGAGGAACTGCGCCACCTTCATCATCGGCCCCTTGAGGCCGCCCAGAACGGCTTTTAAATCCTGGGCGTGGCGGGCCTGGTCGGTTTTAATGCCGAGCACACGCTCCCCCGCGATGCGCGCGGCGATGCCGCCGACGGCGCCCGAGGTGCGGGCGAAGCGGCTGATGTCGCCCAGTATGTTGCCTTCACGCTCGGCCATCAGGCTTCCAGCTCATCAATGAAGCCGGAAATCACGTCCAGGCCTTTTTGCCAGAATGCGGGGTGGGTGGCGTCCAGTCCGAAGGGGGCGAGCAGCTCCTTATGGCGCAGGGTGCCGCCAGCTTTCAGCATTTCAGTGTATTTTGCGGCGAAGGCGGCTTTGTCCGCGCTCTCCTGGTAGACGGCGTAGAGCGCGTTCACCAGGCAGTCGCCGAAGGCATAGGCATAAACATAAAACGGCGAGTGGATGAAATGCGGGACATAGGCCCAGAAGAGGCGGTACTCCCCGGCGAAGGTGAAGGCCGGGCCGAGGCTCTCGGCCTGCACCTCCAGCCAGATTTCACCGATGCGGGCGGGGAGCAGCTCGCCGGTGCGGCGCTCGGCATGCACCTTGAGCTCGAATTCGTAGAAGGCGATCTGGCGGACGACGGTGTTGAGCATGTCCTCCACCTTGCCCGCCAGCATCAGGCGGCGGCGCTGGGGGTCTGACTCGGCATCGAGCAGGGAGCGGAAGGTGAGCATCTCGCCAAAGACGCTGGCGGTTTCGGCCAGAGTGAGGGGCGTGCCGGACATCAGATAGCCCTGATCGGCCGCCAGGCGCTGGTGCGCGCCGTGGCCGAGCTCGTGCGCCAGGGTCATCACATCGCGCGTGCGGCCGTGATAGTTCATCAGCACATAGGGATGCGCGGCGGGAACGGTGGGATGCGCGAAGGCGCCGCCGGATTTGCCGGGGCGCGGGGCCGCGTCGATCCAGTTCTGCTCGAAAAACGGCTCGATCTGCGCGGCCAGGGCGGGGTTGAAACGGGCGTAGGCGCTGAGCACCATCTCCTTTGCCTCCGGCCAGGGGATGGCGCGGTCATCATCGCCGGGGAGCGGGGCGTTGCGGTCCCAGTATTCGAGCTTCTCCAGCCCCAGCCATTTGGCCTTCATGGCGTAATAACGGTGCGCGAGGCGGGCATAGGAGGATTTTACCGCCGTGGTCAGAGCTTCGACCACCTCGTCCTCGACCATGTTGGCGCGGTTGCGGTAGGAGGCGGGGGTTGGGTAGTGGCGCCAGTTGTCGTCAATCTCCTTGTCCTTCGCCAGCGTGTTGGTGATGAGGGCAAAGAGTTTTTCCGCCCGGCCCATCGCCTCGCCAACCGCCTTGCCGGCGGCCTGGCGGGTGGCGCGCTCAGGGTCTGAGAGCTTGTTCAGCGCGGCGGAGAGGGTGAGGTCTTCGCCGTTGACAGGCACGCGCATGGCGGCGGTGGTCTCATCGAACAGGCGGCTCCAGGCGGCATGGCCGGTGACGTCTTTTTCCATCAGCAGCTTTTCCAGCTCGGCGGAGAGCTGATGCGGCAGGAAGACCCGCAGATCGCGCAGCCAGGGGGCGTAGCGGGCCAAGGCAGGGTCCTGCTGTTTGGCCGCCAGATCGGCCTCGGGGAGGAGGTTGAGCTCCAGGGTGAAGAACAGCAGGGAGGTGTTGATGAGCGTCACGCGCTCGGACATGGTTTGGTAGAATTTGCCGTGGGCGGGGTTGTTGGAGTCGGCCGAGAACAGCAACTGCGCGAAGGAGGCGGCGCGGCCGAGGGATTCGGAGATGCGCTCGTACTCATGCACGGCGGCGGCCAGATCCGCGCCGGAGAGGCCGGCGAGGCGGGTTTTGTAGCGGGACTCGAAGGCGGCTGCGGCGTCCTGGGCGCCTTGCAGATCGGCGGCGATGCGCGGATCGTCCAACCCGGCGTAGAGATCGCCAAGATTCCAGGCCGGCAGCATCCCGCCAGGCGCTGAGAAACCTTCGGGGTGCCGGGCGATCTGTGTTGGGTGCATATATATCCGCTCCTGATGTTGCCCGCAGATGTAGGCGCTAATGGGCCGCTGGCAAAGGTGGAGCGGGGCCGGGGCGTGCCCGCCGGGGCGATAATCGCTCGACGCGCGGGAGAATCGGGATTACAGCTTTGTTAACTAAACCCTCAGCCAGGAGATTTCATGCCCGCACCCGCCCTGAAACGCGACGCCGGACGTATTGGCCTCTTATTCGCCAGCCTGGGGGGGGATGATAGGGTCCGGATGGCTTTTCGGGGCGCTGAACGCGGCGAAAATCGCGGGGCCGGCCTCGCTCATTGCCTGGGTGATCGGCGGCGGGGCGGTGCTCCTGCTGGCTTTTGTGTTTGCCGAGCTTTCCACCATGTTCCCGCAGCCGGGAGCGGTGATCGTGTTCCCATATCTCTGCTTTGGCCGCCTCGCGGCGCAGGTGATGACCTGGATCAATTTTCTCGCCTATATTTCCGTGCCGCCGGTCGAGGCGGTTTCAGTGATCAATTACAGCAACAATTTTTTCTCCGGCCTGGTGGATCCGGCGAGCGGCATGCTCACCATGAAAGGCTTCGCGGCGGCGGCGGCGCTGATGGTGCTGTTCCTCTGGATCAACCTGCTGGCGATCAGGCTCGTGCTGAAGATCAACAGCGCGATTACCTGGTGGAAGCTGCTGGTGCCGGCGGGAACCCTGGTTGTGCTGATGTTCGTGCATTTTCGCGTACGTAATTTCACCCAGTTCGGCTTTGCCCCCACCGGCATGAACGGGGTGCTGGCCGCGGTTTCGGGATCGGGCGTTCTGTTTGCTTACCTGGGATTCCGTCAGGCGATCGAGTTGGCGGGCGAGACCTCCAATCCCAGCCGCAGCCTGCCCTTTGCCATCGTGGGGTCGGTCCTGCTGTGCATCCTGCTCTATTGCGGGCTGGAGCTGGCGTTCATCGGCGCGCTCACGCCAGCCAGCCTCGCCAACGGCTGGGCAAAACTGAGCTTTCCTGGGATTTCAGGGCCGTTTGCCGGGCTGGCCAGCGGGCTGGGGCTGACCTGGCTGGCGATCACCCTGTATGCGGATGCCGCGATCTCGCCGGGGGGCACCGGGGTTATTTACAACACCACGGCGGCGCGGGTGATCTATGCAACCGCCAGCTCCGGGTTCATGCCGCGGCTTTTCACCCAGATCTCGGGCAACGGCGTGCCGGTGACCAGCCTGGCGCTGAGCTTTTTTGCCGGGCTGCTGTTTTTACTGCCCCTGCCTTCCTGGCAGATGCTCGTGACCTATATCTCGTCCATCAGCGTCATCGCCTACGGCATCGGCCCGGTGGTTTTGCTCGCCTTCCGCCAAACCCTGCCCGAGACGCAATATAAGCGCCCCTTCCGCCTGCGCTTGGCCATGGTCTTTGCGCCGATGGCCTTTATCGTTGCCAATCTGGTGGTGTTCTGGGCCGGGGCGGGCGTGGCCAACCATCTGCTGGGCGGCCTGCTGCTCATGTTCATGATTTATTGCGGGCAGCAATTCGCCGTGCAACGGACACTGCGCCATCTGGAATGGCGCGGCGCCTGGTGGATGGCGCCTTATTTCAGCGGGTTGTGGCTGATCACCTATCTCGGGCCGACGCACGGCACCGGCACTTTCTCAAATTTGAGCGGCACGGTTGTGATCAGCGTCTTCAGCCTGGGGATTATCGCCCTGGCGATGCGCTGCGCCCTGCCCGACCCGCAAGCGGCGAAAGCCAATTACATGCGGACCGATGCCTTGAAATTCCTGACCGTGCCCAAGGCCTGATAGCGCCCCGGGCACGGCCGCGCCTCACATGCCGATGGCGCGGCGGTAGACATCGAGCAGGGTCTCCTGCTCCTCGATCTCGGCGGGTTCCTGTTTGCGGATGCGGATGAGCTGGCGCAGCACCTTCACATCGAATCCGGCCGATTTCGCCTCGGAATAGATGTCCTTGATGTCCGAGCCGAGCGCCTTGCGCTCTTCTTCGAGCCGCTCGATCCGCTCTACAATGCTGCGCAGGCGTTCGCCCGCGACATTAGCCGGTTTGTCTTCCGTTGCATCAAGCGCCATGGTCTGTCCTTCTCAATCGGGAGGGCGGGGATAGAGGGTTAGAACACCCAGCGTCAATGCCCTTCCCCGCCCTCCTGCCTGGCGGCGAAGGCGGCCTGGGCCTGCGGGCTGGCGGGTTTTTGGTGCTGGGCCTGCCATTGCTTGTAGGGCATGCCGTAAATTATTTCACGCGCGGCGGCGTCGTCCAGTTCGATGCCCTGGGCCTGCGCGGCCTCGCGGTACCAGCGCGAGAGGCAGTTGCGGCAGAAGCCGGCGAGATTCATCAGCTCGATATTCTGCACCTGCGGGTTGGCGCGCAGATGCGCCACCAGGGCACGGAAGGCAGCCGCCTCCAGCGCTTGCGTGGCGGCTGGCGAAATCTCCGGTTTGCTCATTATGACGCTCCTGGCATAGTAATATAATGGAACATGATACCGCTAATCGTCCGCGCGCGGAATTACCGGTTTCTGTTAACGTGCCGCAATGATTTTATGAGGTTTGCATGACCGATCGCCTGCGCCGCCACCGCCGTACCAAAATTATCGCCACGCTGGGGCCGGCAAGCGCCACCCCGGAGATGCTGGCGCAGTTGTTTCTTGCCGGAGCGGATGTGTTCCGGCTGAATTTTTCACACGGGCACCATACGGACCATGCGGCGCGCATTGAGATGATCCGCGCGCTGGAGAAGAAATTCGGCCGTCCGATCGGGATTCTGGCGGATGTGCAGGGGCCGAAGCTGCGCGTGGGGCAGTTCCAGTCCGGGCGGGTGAGCCTGCAGGCGGGGCAGCAGTTCACTCTGGATATGAATGCGGCCCCTGGAGACACCAGGCGGGTGTGCCTGCCGCATCCGGAGATTCTGGGCGCGGCCGAAATCGGCTCGATGCTGCTGCTCGACGACGGCAAATTGCGGCTGCGCGTGGTGCGCAAGCGCGATGACCATCTGCTGACCGAGGTGCTGAACAGCGGAACGCTCTCCGACCGCAAAGGGGTGAACATCCCCGATGTCGTGCTGCCGATCCCGGCACTGACGGAGAAGGATATCGCGGATCTGAACTTCGTGCTGCCGCTGGGGATTGATTATATCGGGCTCTCCTTCGTGCAGCGGCCCGAGGATGTGATGCAGGCGAAAATACTGGCGGCCGGGCGGGCGATGGTGATGGCCAAGCTGGAAAAACCGCAGGCACTGGAAAACCTGGAGGAAATTTTGCGCCAGGCGGACGCGGTGATGGTGGCGCGCGGCGACCTGGGCGTGGAGCTGCCGCCCGAGGATGTGCCCATTGCGCAGAAACAGATTATCCGCGCGGCGCAGCAGCGGGGGATGCCCGTGGTGGTGGCGACGCAGATGCTGGAGAGCATGATCTCCGCCCCGGCGCCCACGCGCGCGGAAGCCTCCGACGTGGCGACCGCCGTGTATGACGGGGCGGATGCGGTGATGCTCTCCGCCGAGTCGGCCGCCGGGCAGTATCCGCGCGAGGCGGTGAACATGATGGACCGGATCATCGCGCGGGTGGAGCGCGATGAGGATTGGCGGCGCGGGATTGACGCGAAACGGCCGGCGCCGGAGAAATCCTCCGCCGATGCGATTGCCGCGGCGGCGGTGCAGGTGGCGCACACCATCGGCGCACAGGCCATCGTGGCGCTGACGGAGTCCGGCTCCACCGCATTGCGGGTGGCGCGCGAGAAGCCGGGTTGCCCGGTTTTGGGGCTGACCACCACGACCCCGGTGGCGCGGCGTCTGGCCCTGGTGTGGGGGGTGCATGCCGCCATGACGGGGCAGGTGCACTCCATGACCGAGGCGGTGGCGCAGGCGGTGAAAATTACCCGGTTGGAAGGATTCGCCAAGAAGGGCGAGGAAATCGTGGTGGTGGCGGGCGTGCCTTTCGGCCAGCCGGGCACGACGAATGCGCTGCGGGTGGCGCGTGTATGATGTGAGGCCAAGGCCGCGAAACCGGGGCAGCAGCGTTGCATTACAAATTCCCCACCGGCGCTAAAAATCGTTGAATATGAATGTGTTGCGCCACGCACCCCGGCAGGTTTCCGCCTTGGCGGGGCGCGGCTTTCTCTGTATTAATGTGCTGAAAAGGATTTTCACACGTTAATTTGAAGGATTTGACATTGCATTCAACGCGGACGGCCTGGGGTCTGGGCAAAACGGGCGTGGCGATCGGCCTGACGATGCTGGCCCTGGCGGGTTGCAGCAAAAAGGCGCCGGTCGCCGTGTTGGCCCCGCCGCCGGCGCCGGTTGGCCATATCTATCCAACCGCCGTGCAAATCCCGGCTGTTACCTCACGCAGGGTTAAGTTCACCCCGGCGCAGTGGAATGCCTATCAGCAGGCGTTCAATATCATCGGGTTGAAGTCGGCCTTGATGGTCGGCGCGCTCTCGTGCGACCAGAGAGGCCAGTATGATACGTTCATGACCACGTTCCATCCGCATATCCTGGCGGCGCAGCGTGTCATGGACGGGTATTTCCGCCGGATCGGCGGCCGGGCGGGCCAAAGCCACGAGGATGATTTCGTGACGCTGCTGGCCAACAACCAGTCAATCAACGCGCAGGCGCAAGGCTCGCTGTTCTGCCTGAACAACAGCGCGGAATTCAAGGCCGTGCTGGCGCTGCGGACGCCGCGGGATCTGGATGCCTTCGTCTCCGACCAGGCGCCGCAACGGCCGGCCACGGTGGCTTCCACGGCGAGCGCAAGCGCGCCCTGAAGCCGGCCTTGAGGGCGCGCAATTCCTTGCGGGCGGCCTGCGGGTTTAGCGCAGGGCCGCCTGCTGGTTTAGCGCAGGGCTGCCTGCTGGGCGGCGAAGAGTTCGGCCGTACCCTTGCGGGCAAGGGCGAGCAGAGCGGCGAAGGCGGCGTCGTCAAACGTCGCTTTTTCAGCGGTGGCCTGGATTTCGATGATGCCGCCCGCCCCGGTGAGGATGAAATTGGCGTCGGCGTCAGCGGCGGAATCCTCCACATAATCAAGGTCCAGCACCGGCACGCCCTGGTAGATGCCGCAGGAAACCGCGGCGACCTGGCCGATGATGGGGTTGACCTTGAGCACATTCTTCTCGCGGAGTTTTTTCACCGCCAGGCAGAGGGCGACATAGGCGCCGGTGATGGAGGCGCAGCGCGTGCCGCCGTCGGCGTTCAGCACATCGCAATCCAGCGTGACAGTGATCTCGCCCATCAGCTTACGGTCCACCACCGCGCGCAGCGAACGGCCGATGAGGCGCTGGATTTCCTGCGTGCGGCCCGACTGCTTGCCGCGCGCGGCTTCGCGGTCTCCCCTGGTGTGGGTGGCGCGCGGCAGCATGCCGTATTCGGCCGTCACCCAGCCCTCGCCCTGGCCGCGCATGAAGCCGGGGACCTTGCCCTCGACGCTGGCGGTGCAGAGCACCTCGGTGCGGCCCATGCGGATCAGCGCGGAGCCTTCGGCGTGGTGGGAGAACCCGGTCTCGATGCTGACTTCGCGCAACTGGTCAAATTTTCTACCCGACGGCCGCATGGTTAAACTCCTGTGTACTTTGGCTGTGGCGTGCTATTAGCCGAGGCTATACAGATGGACCATAGAAGCAAATTGAACCCGAAACAGCCGCCACGGCTTCCGCCGGGGCTGGATGTTCGCTCGGCTGCGGTGCTGCGCGAGATTGTGGAGCAATATGTGGAGACCGGGGAGCCGGTGGGGTCGCGCACGCTGGCGCGCCTGTTGCCGCTGAACCTCTCACCCGCGACCATCCGCAATGTGATGGCGGAGCTGACCGATGCGGGGCTGCTGTTCGCGCCGCATACATCCGCCGGAAGGCTGCCGACCGACCGGGGGTTGCGGCTGTTCGTGGACGGGCTGCTGCAATTTGGCGAGCTGAGCGAGGATGAGCGCGGCACCATCAATCTGGCGCTGGCGCAGTCTGGCCGGAGTTTGCAGGATACGCTGGCGCAGGCATCCTCGATGCTCTCGGGGCTGTCCGCCGCCGCGGGGCTGGTGCTGGCGCCCAAGGGCGAGGGGCCGGTTAAGCATATCGAGTTTGTGCCGCTCTCGCCGGGGCGCGCGCTGGTGGTGCTGGTCTCGGCCGACGGGCAGGTGGAGAACCGGATTATCGAGACCCCGCCAGGGCTGCCGCCATCGGCCTTGCAGCAGGCGAGCAATTATCTGAACGCGCAACTCTCTGGATTGTCGCTGGCTGAATTGCGCCAGCGGGTGGCGCTGGATTTGTCGGCGGACCGGAACGCGCTGGATGCGTTGACGAACGCGGTGATAGAGGCCGGGCTGGCGACATGGGGGAGCGAGGGCCGCGCCGGTTCGCTGATTCTGCGCGGCCAGGGGCGGTTGCTGGCGGATGTGGACCAGCTGGAGAAGCTGGGCGCGATCCAGGCGCTGTTCGAGCGGCTGGAGACCGAGGAGACGATGCTGCGGCTGCTGGATCTGGCGGAGACATCGGACGGGGTGCGGATTTTTATCGGCGCGGAGTCCGGGTTGTTCGGCTCAGCGGGGGTTTCGATGATCGTGGCGCCGGCGCGAAATACGCAGGATAGGATTGTGGGGGCGATCGGGGTGATTGGGCCGACGCGGATTAACTACGGGAAGATTATTCCGGTGGTGGATTATACGGCGCGGGTGATTGGGCGGTTGCTGGGGTAGGTGGGCATTTTGCGGATCTATCCGGCGCGCATCCGCCCGCGCCCCGGCAGATACGCAATACATTGAAATTATTACATTATAGACACTACCTGTGGTAGGTGGTATCCGTCTGGTCAGCTCTATTCGAGCGCAGCTGATTTTGAGGAAGATATTATGCGTACCACCAGGGCTCAATGTCCGGGCTGCAAAAGCAAAGAATTTGAGCCGGTTTTTTCCCGAAAAGAATGGACTTCTTTCGTGGAAGGCGAGAACGATCAGCGCAGGCGTTTTGCAAGAGCGATGGATGAGAACGCCTCCCTGGCCTTCGAAAACATGCTTTTGTGTTCTCTATGCGGAACGGCTTTTACTGATTTCGTGCCGCCAGATTCGGCTTTATCTGATTTTTATCAGCAATATTATGGAAATTCCGGATATCTTGCGAAGGCCAGCCGCAAGGTGTCGCTCAACATCAGGCGCATATTCGTTTTGAAGTTATTGACGCGCGGCAGGCGGTTCATAGATGTCGGTTGCAATGTCGGCTGCGCCGTTGAGGCGGCCCGCCGCAACGGGTTTGCCGCTACCGGGTTGGAGCTTGATGCAACGGCCATTGAGCATGCCGAATCCTTGTTTCCCGCCAACCGATTTATCGTTGGCGGCGTTACGGCGGCACCTGTTGGGGAGGTGTTCGACCTTGTGTACTGCACCGAGGTGATCGAGCATGTGCCGGATACGGCAAGTTTTATTGATTCGATCTCAAAATTGGTTGCGCCTGGTGGAATTCTGTCGCTGACATGCCCGGAGGCGGGCGCGCGCGATGCGCTCATTGGTATGCCGGAGTTAAGACCGCCAGAACATCTCACGCTTTTTTCGCACCAAGGCATCAAATCCGCTTTGGCGCCCTGGTTCAAGCGCGTGCTGGTTCTGCCCAACTTCAAATCGGGCAATCAAGTGATTGCCTTCAAGGCGTAGAGCGCGACGGCCTCTATCTTTTAATCTGGAGCCGGGGGACGTGACGCCCCCCCTCCCCTTCTCAGCCGGTTACGCCGAGAGTGCCGCGGGCTCCGAGCGCGTGCGTTTGGTGATGAGCTTGTTCAGCGCGTGGACGTAGGCGCGGGCAGCGGCGACGATGGTGTCCGTGTCCGCACCTTGGCCGTCGACCATTTTGCCGTCTTCCTCCAGGCGCACGGTGCAGCGGGCCTGGGCGTCGGTGCCCTCGGTGACGGCGCCGACGGAGAACAGCTGCAGGTTGGCGGTGTGGGGGAAGAGCGCGTGGATAGCGTTGAAGGTGGCGTCCACCGGGCCGTCGCCCAGGCAGTCGGCGGCTTGGATCACGCCGTCAATTTCCAGTTCCAGCAGGGCGCGGGGTTTGGATTTTGAACCGCCCCAGGTTTCCAGCGAGACGAATTTGACGCGCTGGTGGCCGCGGGTCACCTCGTCATCAACCAGGGCCACGATGTCTTCGTCATAGACGATTTTTTTGCGGTCGGCCAAATCCTTGAAGCGGCGGAAGGCGTCATTGAGGGCGTTGTCGCCGATGCCGCCGTAGCCCAAGGCGTTCAACTTGTCGCGGAAGGCGGCGCGGCCGGAGTGCTTGCCCATGACCAGCGAGGTTTTCTGCCAGCCGACGCTCTCAGGCGTCATGATTTCGTAGGTGGCGGCGTTTTTCAGCATGCCGTCCTGGTGGATGCCCGATTCATGCGCGAAGGCGTTGCGCCCGACGATGGCCTTGTTGGGCTGCACGTCAAACCCCGTGATGGTGGCCAGCAGTTTCGAGGTGCGCAGGATGCGCGTGGTCTCGATATTGTGGTGGTAGGGGTTGGCGTCCGGCCGGGTGCGGATGGCCATGACGACTTCTTCCAGCGAGGCATTGCCGGCGCGCTCGCCGATGCCGTTGATCGTGCATTCGATCTGCCGCGCGCCGCCGCGCAGCCCGGCCAGGGTGTTGGCGACGGCCAGGCCGAGGTCGTTATGGCAATGGCTGGATAAAATGATCCGGTCCGCGCCGGGGACTTTTTCGCGCACGGTGGAGAAGATGCGCAGCATATCCTCCGGGACGGCGTAGCCCACGGTATCAGGGATGTTGATGGTGGTGGCGCCTGCCTTGATGGCAGCCTCGACGCAGCGCAGCAGAAATTCCATATCGGTGCGGGTGCCGTCCTCGGCGGACCATTCCACGTCATCGGTGAAATCGCGCGCCAGGGTGACCGAGGCGGTGACGGCTTCCAGCACGGCATCAGGCTCCATGCGCAGCTTGTACTTCATGTGCAGGGGGCTGGTGGAGATGAAGGTGTGGATGCGCTTGCGCTCCGCGGGGCCGATGGCCTCGCCGGCACGGGTGATGTCCGCCACGCCGGAGCGGGCCAGACCGCAGATGACGGGGCCTTTGATGGATTGGGCGATGCGGTTGACGGCCTCGAAATCGCCGGGGCTGGCG
>JAJZCG010000028.1 GCA_021846225.1 Pseudomonadota bacterium
ACTGGCCGGGTGACCTGATCGGCATGTAGATTGCCATTTCGTTGTGACGAGATGGCGCAAAATCAGGTTTTCCCCTGAATGAGAGACGTTTCGGGCTACGTTTTAGGCATTTAAGCGCAATTACTGCATAAACAGGAGGCATAATGATTACCATGCGTCGGCAACTTCTGGGACTGGGCTTCGTCGCCGCGTCCTCTCTCTTCGCCCTTCACGCGGCTCAGGCCATGAGCGGCCCCACGGCGATCACGATTGACGGTGGCCCGCTCGGCTCGCTCGCGCTCAGCGGCGGTGTTGACGGCTATGGCTATTACCTGGGCGAGACCAACAGCAACGGCAACATGCCGGGCACCAATAAGGACATCGGCGCCAACGTCGCCAACGGCCTGGTCGAGTTGCAGAAGACCTCGGGCGTCCTGCAGTTCACGGTTGAAGTCGGCTCCAACGGCGGCGCCGTCACCCTTGGCACCGCCCCGAGCCAGACCACCATCAGCAACTTCTCCACCGGCCCGCTCTATGCCGGTTATGTCACCGTCGCGCCCACCGGCTCGCCGTTCACGGTCTCCGTCGGCCAGATGGGCTCGCTCGAAGGCTACGAATCCGGCGTTGACTGGAACAATTCCAACCAGCTCACCACCGGCATCTTCTATGTTGAAAACGCCCAGGATCGCGGCGTGCAGCTCAACTACTCGCAGGGCCCCGTCTCGGCCTCCGTGCAGCTGGGTGATGGTTACGACACCGGCGTGTTCAACTTCCTGCAGGCTCTGGCCAGCTATTCTTACAACGCCAACAACAGCCTCAGCGTCTTCTACGCGGGCAACCTGGGCCGCACCGGCCTGAACGCCCACACCTATGCCGGCACGGGTAACTACAACACCACCTCCGTTGGCCCCTCCGGCTCCAACTTCGATAACTCGCAGATGATTGGCGCCTACTACAGCTACACCAACGGCAACCTGAACGTGGTGCCCGAAGTGCAGTACCAGATCGCCAAGGCCGATGCGCAGCTGAACCAGACGAAGGCGACCAGCAACTTCGGCGCCGCCGTGTTCGGGGACTACTCTTTCGCCAACACCCCGTACTCGCTGGGCGGCTGGGTTGAATACTTCACCTCGCACACCTCCAGCGCCGACAGCGCCAAGGGTTTCTCCTGGTTCATTGCGCCGGATGCCGAAGCGGTTGGCTTCTCGGCAACCCCGACCTGGCAGTACAAGGACCTGTTCGCCCGTGCGGACGTTGGTTACCTCTACCTGCTCAACCGTACCTTGCCATTCCCGACCGGTGCCAAGACCGGTTTTGGCACCAACGCCAACGACCGTGGCATCTTCCAGAGCACCCTGGAAGCCGGTTTGCTGTTCTAAAATCCGTTACGTTTAACGGCAATGCGGCCGGACCTTCGGGTCCGGCCGTTTTTGTTTGGACTATAAAGGCAGCTTCGCCGTCCGCTTCACCGTACGCAACGTGAGCGTTGATTGCACCCGGCTCACCCCCGGCACGCTGGTTAAAACCTCCGAGTGCAGCCGCTCCAGATCCTCCATATCGCGGAAAATCACCCGCAGCAGATAATCCGACTGCCCGGCCAGCAGATAACATTCCTGAATCTGCGGCACGAGATTCACCTTCGCCTCGAAGGCGTCCAGCTTCTTGCGGTCCTGCCCGTCGAGCGTGATGAATACATAGGCAGTCCCCGGATATCCGGCGGCCTTCTGGTCGAGCACCAGATGCGTCCCGGCCACCAGATCCCCCTGCATGAGCAAATGCAGCCGCCGCAAACAGGCCGAGGGCGATAAATTCACCTTCTCCGCCAGCTCCGCGTTGGAGAGCCGGCCGTCGCCCTGCAAGGCGTTTAGAATTTGCACATCCCGCGCGTCGATTTCATTCATTGATATAAACTTCGAATAATTGATGATTTATTGGAATATATCACCGTAGATACCCCAAAATCCACATCACATTCGTGAAAAATTTCACAAAATCCCGCTATTATTCACCTCAACGGCTGAAACCTCGGCCGGTTTGAAAACGGGAGAAATTGTCTCATGCGTATCGGCGTACCGGCTGAAATCAAGGATCATGAAGACCGCGTCGGCCTCGTGCCCGCCTCGGTGCGTGAACTCACCCATCGCGGCCATGAAGTCTCGGTCGAGGCCGGGGCAGGGCACGGCATCGGCGTTTCCGACGCTGACTACGAGGCCGCAGGCGCCAAAATCGTCGCCGGAGCGGATGACATCTGGGCCAAATCCGAAATGGTCATCAAGGTGAAGGAGCCCTTGTCAGCCGAGCGCAAAAAGCTGCGCCCCGGCCAGGTTCTGTTCACCTATCTCCACCTCGCCCCGGACCCGGAACAAACCAAGGATCTGCTGGCCTCCGGCGCCACCTGCATCGCTTATGAGACCGTCACCAGCCCCTCCGGCGCGCTGCCGCTGCTCACCCCGATGTCCGAAGTTGCCGGCCGCATGGCCGTGCAGGTCGGCGCGCATTACATGGAAAACGCCACCGGCGGGCGCGGCATGCTGCTCGGCGGCGTCCCCGGCGTGGCCCCGGCTGAGGTGCTCATCCTCGGCGGCGGCGTCTCGGGCGCGAATGCCGCCCTCATCGCCATCGGCATGGGCGCTGATGTCACCGTGGTGGACCGCAACACCGACGTTCTGCGCCGCCTCGTCGCCCAGCACGGCACCCGCATCAAAACCGTGTTCTCCACCCAGCACGCCATCGCCACCCATATCGCCACGGCGGATCTCGTCATCGGCACGGTGCTGATCCCCGGCGCCGCGGCGCCCAAGCTGGTCACCCGCGCGCTGCTGCAAACCATGAAGAAGGGCGCGGTCATCGTCGATGTCGCCATCGACCAGGGCGGCTGCACCGAGACCTCGCGCGCCACCACCCACTCCAACCCCACTTATGTGGTTGACGGCGTGATTCACTATTGCGTCGCCAACATGCCCGGCGGCGTCGCGCGCACCTCCACCTTCGCGCTCAATAACGCGACTCTCCCCTTCGCCCTGGCGCTGGCTGATAAAGGCTGGAAACAGGCGCTGAAGGACGATCGCCACCTGCGCGACGGCCTCAACGTCCACGCTGGCAAAGTCACGCATCCGGCGGTCGCCGCCGCGCTGGGCTACGCCTATGAGCCGGTGGAAAACGCGCTGGCCTGAATCCTGCCCCATCCGCGGCGGAGGTTCGCCTCCGCCGCTCGCGCCGGTCTCACCTCGCGGGCCATGCTCAACTCCTCCAGGGCATGGCGCGGGGTGTTATGCGTTTTTCGCATGCGTGAAATGTTGCCGAGGGGCTTTTTCCCGCCAAAACACGCGCCTACCCGATAAGATGCAATGCCGTGAGAGCATGAGTAAGCGCTGAGCAGCCTGGAAGGCCAGTTCCATCATGGCGGACTATGGCTGATGTTGGAGGAATGGGACTTGCTGCCGACCGATATCAAAGATCCCGGCTATTTCCACAAAGTAGTGGATTGCCAGTTCGCCTGTCCGGCCCATACGCCGGTTCCCGAATATATCCGCCTGATCGCCGCCGGCCGCTATGGCGATGCGTATATGGTCAACTGGAAATCCAACGTATTCCCCGGCATCCTGGGCCGGACGTGTGACCGCCCCTGCGAACCGGCCTGCCGGCGCGGGCGGGTTGAGGAACAACCGGTGGCCATCTGCCGGCTCAAGCGCGTCGCGGCTGACTATAAGGGCGACATCGCGGAGCGCATGCCATCCCCCGCCGCCACAAAAAACGGCAAGCGCATCGCGGTGGTCGGCGCCGGGCCGTCCTCGCTCACGGTCGCGCGCGATCTCGCCCCCCTTGGCTATGAGATCACCATTTTTGATGAAAACGCGAAGGGCGGCGGCATGGTCCGCAGCCAGATCCCCAAGTTCCGCCTGCCCGAGGAAGTCATTGACGAAGAAGTCGGCTATGTCCTGGGCCTGGGGGTTGAAACCCGCTTCGGCGAAAGGGTGAACAGCCTCAAATCCCTGCTCGATGACGGCTATGACGCCGTATTCATCGGCACCGGCGCCCCGCGCGGGCGCGATCTCGCCATCCCTGGCCGCAAGGAGGCCGCGGCCAACATCCATCTGGGGATCGACTGGCTCTCCTCGGTCTCCTTTGGCCATGTCACCAGCATCGGCAAGCGGGTCATCGTGCTCGGCGGCGGCAACACGGCGATGGACTGCTGCCGCTCCGCGCGGCGCATGGGCGGTGAGGACGTGAAGGTCGTCGTCCGCTCCGGCTTCAAGGAAATGAAGGCCAGCCCGTGGGAAAAAGAAGACGCCATGCATGAGGACATTCCCATCCTCAACTTCATGGTGCCCAAGGAATTCACCCATGAGCACAACCGCCTCACCGGCGTCGTGTTCGAGACCGTGCACGCCGTCTACGACGATAAAGGCCGCCGCCAGCTGGTGAACAATGGCGAGCCGGATGTGCATATCCCATGCGACGATGTTCTGCTCGCCGTCGGCCAGGAGAACGCCTTCCCCTGGATCGAGCGCGACATCGGCATCGCCTTTGACCGCTGGGGCATGCCGGTGGTGGACGAGACCACCCACCGCTCCACCAATGAAAAAGTCTTTTTTGGCGGTGACGCCGCATTCGGCCCCAAGAACATCATCTGGGCCGTCGCCCACGGCCACCAGGCGGCGATCTCCATTGATCGTCTCTGCCAGGGCCGCGCGGTTGAGGACCGTCCAGCCCCGGCCGTGAGCATGGCCAGCCAGAAAATGGGCATCCACGAGTGGAGCTACGACAACGAGGTCTCCAACGACCATCGCTTCGCCGTTCCCCATGCCGAAAAAACCGTGGCGCTGGCCAATATCAAAACCGAGGTCGAGCTTGGCTTCGACCTTAAGCAGGCCCTCGCCGAAGCCCAGCGCTGCCTCAATTGCGATGTGCAGACCGTCTTCTCCGCCCCCGCCTGCATCGAATGCGATGCCTGCGTCGACATCTGCCCCGAGGATTGCATCACCTTCACCGCCGATGGCGAGGAGGCCGATCTGCGCGGCCGCCTCAATGCCCCGGCGCGCAACCTCAGCCAGGATATCTACATCGCGGACGGCCTGAAGACCGGGCGCATCATGGTCAAGGATGAGGATGTCTGTCTGCATTGCGGCATGTGTGCCGAGCGTTGCCCAACCGGTGCCTGGGACATGCAACGTTTTCTCTTCGATATGGCACAGGCGGGAACAGCATGCTCCAAGTCGTAAAACCGGTTGACGGCCTCGTCAGCGTCAACGATTTCGTCGTCAAATTCGCCAACGTCAACGGCTCCGGCTCCGCCAGCGCCAACCAGATGTTCGGCAAGGCCATTCTGCGCATGGGCGTGCCCGCGGCCACGCGCAACATCTTCCCCTCCAACATCCAGGGCCTGCCGACGTGGTATGAAATCCGCGTTTCCGAGGCCGGCTACCTGGGCGCGCGCGCGGGCACGGATTTCATGGTTGCGATGAACCCGCAAACCTGGGACCAGGACATCGCCTCCATCCTCCCCGGCGGCTATCTGTTCTACGATTCCAGCCGCGTGGTGCCCGAGAGCCGCCTGCGTAACGACATCGTCATCATCGGCATGCCGCTCACCGAGCTGTGCAACCGCGTCTACACCGATCCGCGCCAGCGCCAGCTCTTCAAGAACATCATCTATGTCGGCGCCATCGCGGCGCTGCTGGATATCGAGATCGAGGTGCTGGAAACCCTGATCGCCGAGCAGTTCAAGGCCAAGGAAAAGCTGATCTCGGCCAACATCCAGGCGCTGCACATGGGGCGGGACTACGCGCAAACCAACCTGCAATGCCCCATCGGCCTGCGCGTGCGCCGCTCCAACGCCGTGGGCGATCGCATCGCCATCGAGGGCAACGCCGCCGCCGGCCTCGGCGCGGTCTATGGCGGCGCCACTGTCGCCGCCTGGTATCCCATCACGCCGTCCACCTCGCTGGTCGAGGGTTTCCAGAAATACTGCACCCGTTTCCGGGTCGATAAGCAAACCGGCGCGCATAATTTCGCCATCGTGCAGGCCGAGGACGAACTCTCCTCCATCGGCATGGTCATCGGCGCCTCCTGGAACGGTGCGCGCGCCTTCACCGCCACCTCCGGCCCCGGCATTTCGCTGATGCAGGAATTCTTCGGCCTGGCCTATTTCGCCGAAATCCCCGCCGTCATCTTCGATGTCCAGCGCGCAGGCCCCTCCACCGGCATGCCCACCCGCACCCAGCAGTGCGACGTTCTGGCCTGCGCCTATGCCTCGCATGGCGATACCAAACACGTCCTGCTCTTCCCCGAAGACCCCTATGAGTGCTTCACCTTCGGCGCCCAGGCGTTTGATCTTGCCGAGCGCCTGCAAACCCCCGTTTTCGTTCTGCTCGATCTCGACATCGGCATGAACGAGCGCCTCACCCGCCCGCTCGTCTGGGATGACTCCAAAAAGATGGATCGCGGCAAGGTGATGACCGCGCAAGAGCTCGAAGCCGGCAAGGAGTTCGGCCGCTACCTCGATGCCGATGGCGACGGCATCACCTACCGCACCTATCCCGGCACCCATCCCACCCGCGGTTCCTTCTTCACCCGCGGCACCTCGAAGGACCGTTACGCCCGCTACACCGAAGCCGGTGCGGCCTATGAGGACAACATGCAGCGCCTGCTGCGCAAATTCGCCACCGCCGCCACGCTGGTTCCCGCCCCCGAGGTCCGCCCGGCATCCCGGCCCACCAAACTCGGCGCCATCTATTACGGGTCCACCACCCCCGCCATGCTGGAAGCGGCGGACCTGCTGGCCGCCGAGGGCATCGAGCTGGATCTGATGCGCGTGCGCGCGTTCCCCTTCAGCGATGTGGTCAACGGCTTCATCGAGGCCCATGAGAAAGTCTTCGTCGTCGAACAGAACCGCGACGCCCAGCTGCGTACCCTGCTGGTCAACGAGCTGGAAATAGACCCCGCCCGCCTGCCCAAAATCTTGCATTACGACGGCTCGCCGGTCACCGCGCGCCAGATCGCCGGAAAAATCAAAGGCCATGCCGCGCTCACGGCCCGGTCTTTCGAGAGGAGCGCGTCATGAGCTTTCTGCCAAAACCCAAGCTGCACCACCCCGGCCTGCTCCCCAACGCGCTGGGCTACACGCGGCGCGACTATGAGGGCGCGATCTCAACCCTCTGCGCTGGCTGCGGCCATGATTCCATCTCGGCGGCCATCGTCCACGCCTGCTTCCAGATGGACCTGCCCCCCCACCGCATCGCCAAGCTCTCAGGCATCGGCTGCTCCTCCAAAACGCCGACCTATTTTCTCGGCAGCTCGCACGGCTTCAACTCCGTGCACGGGCGCATGCCCTCCGTCCTCACCGGCGCCAACCTCGCCAACCGGGACCTGATTTATCTGGGCGTCTCAGGCGATGGTGACTCCGCCTCCATCGGCCTCGGCCAGTTCGCCCACTCCATGCGCCGCGGCGTCAACATGGTCTATATCGTCGAGAACAACGGCGTGTACGGGCTCACCAAGGGCCAGTTCTCCGCCACGGCTGACAAGGGCGCCAAGAGCAAGCGCGGTGTCGCCAATAACGACGAGGCGATCGACCTGGTCAGCATGGCCATCCAGCTTGGCGCCAGTTTTGTCGGCCGCAGCTTCTCGGGCGACAAGGCCCAGCTCATACCGCTGATCCAGGCCGCTCTGGCCCACCCCGGCGCCGCGTTCATTGACTGCATCTCCCCCTGCGTCACCTTCAACAATCACCAGGGCTCCACCAAAAGCTTCGACTATGTGCGCGAGCACAACGAGGCGGTGAACATGCTGGATGTCATCACCGGCCGCGACGAGATCACCGTCGACTACGCCCCCGGCGCGGTCGAGATCGTCGAACAGCATGACGGCTCGCTGCTGCGCCTGCGTAAGCTCGCGGGTGATTACGATGTCGGCAGCCGCGCCGAGGCGTTGAACTTTCTGCAACACCACCACGCCAAGGGGGAAATCGTCACCGGTCTGCTCTACCTCGACCCCGAGCCCGAGGAGATGCACGGCTACCTCAAAACCGCGGCCACCCCGCTGAACGCCCTGGACGAGACGGATCTCTGCCCCGGCTCGGCGGCGCTGGAGGCGCTGAACGCCACCCTGCGCTGACCACCCGGCCACCGGCGCGGGCATCTTTTTTGCCATTTTTCTCTCCCGCGCCGGGGTTTCTCTGTCCTTTGCAAAAATATTTTTTGTACCCCGGGCCTGAATCCCCGCGCCCCGCGCTCCGCCGTGGTTGGAAGAGTTTTGCACCCCGCTCCCCGATGTTGGGAGCAAATTTCTCCCAGCTCCTCCAGGGGAGAGAGAACATCGGTTCATTCTTTTCAGCCTTGTTGCATCAGGGGGGCTGCGCGCGGGAACCAGGGACCGCCCGCCCGGCCGGGCGGGTTTCAATCTCCTCGCCCATACCCTATTTCAGCTCAGCGCCCTGGTGGCGCGATGGTCCGAGTTCAGGGAAGCGAGTGGATTGAGTATGCCGTTAAGTATCATTTCCGCCAATCGTCTGCGTGATGGCGCCACCGTCTGGCGCACGGCCAGCGGCGAATGGGCCGAGCAGGTGCAAGCCGCCGGTCCGCTCGATGCCGATGCCCTGGCGGTCGGCTTGCAAGAGGCCGCGCTGCAGCCGCAGGTGGTGGTGGATGTCCACGAGGTTCCCGTCACCCTTGAGGCGGATGGCACCCCGCTCCCCGCCACCCAGCGCGAGGCAATTCGCGCCGAAGGCCCCTCCGTCCGCCCGGATCTCCCGGTTAGCACCTGGGGTGCCACTGGCGCCGCCCTGCCGCCGCTGCCCTCGGCCACCTCAACGTCCCCCTTCGCCGGGATTTACCGTTACGACGATTACGACCGCCAGTTCCTGCGCGACCGTGCCGCCACCTTCGGCGCGCAGGCCGCCCGCCGCCTCGCCGGTGAGCTGAGCGAGGATGAGTTCAAGCCCCTGCGCCTGATGAACGGCCTCTACCTCCAGCTCCACGCCTACATGCTGCGCGTGGCCCTGCCTTATGGCATCCTCAGCGCCTCGCAGTTGCGCCAGCTCGCCTATGTCGCCCGCCATTACGATCGCGGCTACGGCCATTTCACCACCCGCCAGAACATCCAGTTCAACTGGATGCGCCTGGAGGATGCCCCGGCGGTCCTGGCTCTGCTGGCCGAGGCTGACATCCACGCCATCCAGACCAGCGGCAACTGCGTGCGCAACGTCACGACGGATGAATTCGCCGCCGCCGCCGCGGATGAAATCGTCGACCCGCGCGTCTACGCCGAAATCCTGCGCCAGTGGTCGACTGACCATCCCGAGTTCACCTATCTCCCGCGCAAGTTCAAAATCGCCATCACCGGCTCCCCGCAGGACCGCGCGGCCGTGCGCGTGCACGACATCGGCATCATGGCGCGGCGCAACGCGCAAGGTGAGCCGGTGTTCCAAATCTTCGCGGGCGGCGGCCTCGGGCGCATCCCGGTCATCGCCGTCAAGCTGCGCGACGAGCTGCAGGTGCACGACCTGCTGCGCTATGTTGAGGCCATCCTGCGCGTCTACAATGCGCTGGGCCGGCGCGACAATATCCACAAGGCGCGCATCAAAATCCTCATCCGGGAGATGAAGCCCGAACACTTCATCAAAATGGTCGAGGACGAATTCGCCGCCATGCCGGCTGATTATTGTCTGCTCGCGGAGGATGTGGTGGCCGCTGTCGGCGCCCGGTTCGTTCCCCCGCCGTTTGAAACCCTGGAGGCAGAACCGGCGGCCTTCACCGAGGCGTTGAAGCGCGACCGCGCCTTCCGCGCCTGGGTGCGCACCAACACCCATCCGCACCGCCAGCCCGGCTACATCTCGGCGGTGATTTCGCTGAAAACCCCCGGCAGCATCCCTGGTGACGTCAAGGCTGGCGAGATGGACAAAATCGCCGATCTCGCGGATCGTTTTTCCTTCGGCGAGCTGCGCGTCACGCATCAGCAGAACATGGCCGTCCCGCATATCCGCAAGGCGGAGCTGCATGAATTCTGGTCTGAGCTTGTCGCCCTCGGCCTCGCCGCGGGCAACATCGGCCTGGTGACGGACATCATCGCCTGCCCCGGCATGGATTATTGCGCCCTGGCCACGGCCCGCTCCATCCCGGTCGCGCAGCGCATCGCCGAGCGTTTCGCCGACCCGCAGCGCCAGCAGGACATCGGCCCGCTCGATCTCAACATCTCCGGCTGCATCAACGCCTGCGGGCATCACCATGTCGGCCATATCGGCCTGCTCGGCGTCGATAAAAGCGGCACCGAAGTCTACCAGATCACCCTGGGCGGCGCCTCGGACGAAAAAGCCGCCATCGGCACCATCATCGGCCCGGCCGTGCCCACCGAGCAGGTGCCCGAGACGGTGGAGAAAATCGTCAACGCCTACATCGCGCACCGCACCGAGGGCGAAACATTCATCGACACCTACCGCCGGCTTGGCCTGGCGCCGTTCAAGGAGGCAGCTTATGGCAATCATTAACGCACAGGGCCAGGAAGTTGCGGACAGCTGGAGCGCCGCCGCGCCCGGCGCCGCCCCCGCAGCCTACACCATCATCTCCCTGGCGGAGCTGCCCCCGCCCGGCTCGCCGCTGCCCGCCCCGCTCGGCGTGCAAATCCCCCCCGGCGCGGCGCTGGAGGCCATTGCCTCCCGTCTGGGCAGCTTCGCCCTCATCGCCATCGAATTTCCCAAATTCCGTGACGGCCGGGGCTTCACCCTGGCGCGCAACCTGCGGCTTAAATACGGCTTCACAGGCGAAATCCGCGCCGTCGGCCATGTCATCCCGGACCAATTCGCCGCCTTGCTGCGTTGCGGCTTCTCCACCTTGAGCACCTCGCCCGAGCACCCCGCCGCGCAGTGGCGCCTGGCGTCCAGCACGCCGGATACCCCGGCGCATCCGGGGCAGTTGCTCTCCCGGCTCATGAGCCGCGGCCTGGCGGCGTAACAGCCGCCGCCACCTGTGCGCGGGGCGCCAGAGTCTGATTGGTTTAAGTGAGATCAGGCTCTGGCTATTTTCCGAGGGCGATTCACGCTTTCGGTTGCCACGCTGGCGCGCGTCAACTTCAAACGATCGCGCTCGGGCAATTTTTTAGGGCGATTCACGTTTTCGGCTCGCTCACCTAAGCGAACCTCAAACGATCGCGCTAACCCGCCGCGCGCAGCACCGTCTTCAGGTTCATGAACTCATGCAGCCCATGCGTCCCCAACTCGCGGCCATGGCCTGAGCGCTTGATCCCGCCGAACGGCGCTTCCGGCGAGGAGGCGAGCATCTGGTTGATCGCGGTCATCCCCGCCTGAATATCGCGGATGAAACGCTGCTGCTCCTGCGCGTCGCGGGTCCAAACCGAAGACCCCAGGCCGAAGGGAATATTATTGGCAATGCGGATCGCCTCATCGATATCCGCCGCGCGGAACAACATCGCGATCGGCCCGAAAATCTCCTCATGCATGAGCGGGCTGTCCAGCGGCACCTCGGTGAGAATCCCAGCCGACATATAGGCCCCCGGCCCCGGCAGCGCTTCGCCGCCGAACAATAGCTTGGCCCCCTGGTTTTTGGCCTCCACAAGCTGCTGCAACACCGTGTCGCGCTGCTCGAAGCTGGAGAGCGGCCCCATGTCGCTCGCCGGGTCCATCGGGTCGCCCGCCTTCACGGCTTTCATCGCGGCGGAAAATTTCTCAAGAAATGCCTCGTATATATCCGCATGCACGATCATCCGCTTGCCGCAGATGCACGACTGGCCGGTGTTCTGAATCCGCGCCTTCACCGCCATGCGCACGGCCGTATCCAAATCGGCCGACGGCATCACGATGAACGGGTCCGATCCGCCAAGCTCCAGCACGACTTTTTTCAATTGCCGCCCGGCCTGTTCGGCCACCGCCATGCCCGCCCCCTCGCTGCCCGTCAGCGTCACCGCGACAATCCGCTCATCCGCGATAATATCCGCGACCGCCTTGGATTTTACAGCCAGATTCTGAAACAGCCCAACCGGCGCCCCGGCCGCCGCCACCATTTCCTCCAGCAGCCCCGCCACGCCCTGCACATTGCTGGCATGCTTCAATAACCCAACATTGCCCGCCAGAATGGTGGGCGCGATGAACCGCACCACCTGCCAGTACGGAAAATTCCACGGCATGACCGCGAGTACCGGCCCCTGCGGCAGCCAGTGCAGCTCCGCGCTGCCGCCGGCGCTCAGCGCATGGCGCAGCGGCACCAGCATGGCCGGGCCATGCTCGGCGTAATGATGGAACGCCGCGATGCATTTCTCGACCTCGCCAACGGCCGAGGCATAGGTCTTGCCCATTTCCATTGTTGCCATGCGGGCCAGCCGGTCCTTGTTCGCCTCATACTGCGCGGCGATTTTGCGGAGCAAATCCGCGCGTGCGCTCACCGGGCTTTCCCGCCAATGCTGATACGCCGCCGCCGCCTTGCCGAGCCTGTCCTCCACCCCGGCGCTGGAGAGTTCCGCGTAGGTTGCAATTTCCTGGCCGCTCGCCGGATTAACGCTCTTGAACATTTTCTGGCTCCCTTGAAAGGCTGGCTGTTCGCACAAGGCTAACGGCTGCCCCGCCGTTGCGCGGCGCCGCCTGGATCTTCCCGGCCAGTCTATGCCGCTCCCCTGCGGGACACAACGCCGCCCCCGGCGCCCGGATTAGAGCAAGGCAGCTTTTGGTCGAATCACTTGCTGCGGCTAAAAGCTGCCAACTTGCCAGCCAAGACATGGCTTGATCATGATCGATATAAGCCGATCTCTAATAAGGCTCCGCGGCGGCGCGGCGGATGATCGCGCGTGGCTCCACCCCCTCGGGCAGCGTGCCAAATGTCATCCCCGCTGCGCCGTTCAGGCGCGCGGCGCAGAACGCGGCGGCGATCCAGGGCGGCGCGTGGCGCAGCAGCAGGCTGGCGGCGAGGCCCAGGGCGAGGTGTTCCGTCAGCCGCCTGGCGTTGCGCTCCAGCGGCTCGGGTGCGGCGGTCCGCAACCAGGCATCCAGCGCGGGGTGCCGGCCCGCGGCCAGGGCAATCTCCGCGCGCAGCAGCCCCGCCGCCTCCGGCACGCGGGCGAGGGCGCGCAGCACGTCCAGGCAGATGATATTGCCCGAGCCTTCCCACAGCCCGTTCACCGGCGCATCGCGATACAGCCGCGCCAGCACATCCTCCTCGACATACCCATTGCCCCCATGGCACTCCATGGCTTCCGCCGCGACCACCGGCGCCCGCTTGCAGACAAAATATTTCGCCAGCGGCGCCAGCACGCGGTTCAGCACCCGCTCGGTAGCATCGCGCGGGGCGGCGTCCAGCGCGGCGGCGGCGCGCATTGCCAGCCACATCGCGGCCTCGGATTCCACCGCCAGATCAGCCAGCACATTGGCCATCAACGGCTGGTTGACCAGCCTGTGCCCGAAGGCGCGGCGATGCGTGGCGTGGTGGATCGCCAGCGTCACCGCCTGGCGCATCAGCGCCGCCGAGCCCAGCGCGCATTCAAGGCGGGTGAGATGCGCCATCTCCAGCACAAGCCTGATGCCGTGTCCCTCCTCGCCGAGCATCACCGCCTCCAGCCCGCGGAACTCCACCTCCGCCGAGGCGTTGGAGCGGTTGCCGCATTTGTCCTTCAGCCGTTGCAGCAGCAGAAAATTGCGGCGGGCGTCATCGCGCCAGCCTTGCGCCAGAAAGCAGGAGACACCCCCCGGCGCGCGCGCCAGCGTGAGAAAAAGATCGCTGGTGGGAACTGAGAAAAACCATTTATGCCCGGTCAGTCTCCAGGTGCCGTCACCCGCCGCGACCGCAACGCTCTGCGTCTGCCGCAAATCCGAGCCGCCCTGTTTTTCCGTCAGCGCCATCGCCACGCCGAGCGCTGTTTTCTGGTCCGGCGGCAATGGGCGCGGGTCGTATCCGGGGGAGAGAATTTTATCCTGGTATTTCGCCAGCACCTCCGGCTGGTGGCGCAGCGCCGCGATGGCGGCAAACGTCATCACCGCGGGGCAGCCAACCCCGGCTTCCCCCTGCGCCCATAAATATGAAAGCCCCGCCCGCGCCACATGCCCGCCGGGGCGCGCGGCGGTCCAGCCCAGCGCATGCACCCCATCCGCGCGGATCATCCCCATCAGCTCATGCCACGCGGGAGAGAACTCGACCATATCGATGCGGTGGCCAAAGCGGTCATGCGTGCGCAGCGCCGGCACGCAGCGGTTGGCGCTACGGGCCAGATCCTGCACCTGCGCGCTGCCCATGCGCGCGCCGCAGGCTTGCAGCCTGTCCTCCGCCCAACCGGCGCCAAAAACCTCCATGGCGGCACGCAGCGCGGCGTCTGTGGCATAGGCGTTGAAGTCGACCAGCTCGCCGGGCTGGTTGGTCACCTCATGGGTCGCATAGCCTGACATGTTCCCCCCCGCTTTATAAAGCAGATGGGGTGGCGGCGGCTTTTTGCCAGCACCGGCGCCGGGCCGGCGGCGAAATCAGCGCGCCAGGTGCTGAATATCGGCGTTGATCTGGTCCACCAGCGCGTAGCGGGCGCGCCAGGCGCTGCGCTTAGCCGGCGCAACCTCCTCGATGGAGCGGCGCGGGCGGATTTTGGGCAGAAGGAAGAAATCCCCCGCCACCCGCACGCCGCCCAGTTCTTCCCAGAAGGAATCGTAATCGGCGTACCAACCGGTTTTTTTCTGCCACAGGCCATGGCGGAAATGCCCGGCGTTGGAAATCGCCATGAGGTCCGCGGTGCCGAGCCGCTCGGCCAGCGCATAGGCGGCGTGGACCACCGCATCCTTCGGCCGCAAGCCGAACAACTCCTTGGTCGCCAGCACGGTGATAGCCTTGCTGTCCGCGCGGCTGGCCCCCTGCAGCCCCCCGATCCACAGGCTGGGCGGCGCCCCCGGCTTCATGGCGCCCGCCACCAGGGAGAGGCTGGCCACGCGCACATTTCCCTCCACCCGGAACAGGTCGGCGCTCAACTCACCCTCGCGGAAGTTCAGGAAATTGAGCGACAGTGAAATGCGGTACAGTGTATCCTGCTTGCCCTTCAGCTCCACCAGAACGGTTGGTTGCTCGCGCAACACGCTGGCAACAAAAGGTGTGCCGAGGCTCGCCAGCAGATGGTCATAATGCGTGGTGAGCAGGTTGTGTTTGGCCGCCTGCGGCAAGGAGTGGTGCAGATAGCGCTGCCCGCTTTTGCGAACCACGTCATAGGGGATCGTCTCCAGGCGGCAGATCGTGCGAATACGTTCCAGCTCACCCAGCCAGCGCAGCGTCGCGATGGGCGAGCGCACGAACCGCCAGCCCAGCCGGAATGCCTTGCGGGCATCTTTCCGGGCGATCTGCGCGGCAAGCTGCTCATGCAGCAAGCGCCAGGCGCTGGGGGGGCGAATGCTGGGCGGCTCGTCCGGGTGCGTGGGGTCAGTCTGTGCCTGCGGCGGCACACCAGTAACAGTCTGCAATGAAATACCTTGGGCGGCGGCGCCCAGTTTGATGAATGGATCCGGTCTTGCCCGGTTCATCGCACAAGTAACAAAACAGGTCTATTGTAATTGTGAGATTTAGTTCCACAGCTGCGGGCTAAATTTCATCCATGCGCACGCCGGGGTGGAAATACGCATACACCGCGCGCGCGGTGGCGCGGTTGATGCCGGGAACGGCCTCCAGATCCTTCAACCCGGCGCCGCGCACATCGCGTGCCGCGCCGAAATGCATCAGCAGCGCTTTTTTGCGCGCGGCCCCCACGCCGGGCACATCGTCCAGCTCCGAGGTGGTGATTTTTTTGCTGCGCGCGTTGCGATGGGTACTGATGGCGAAGCGGTGCGCCTCGTCGCGCAGGCGTTGCAGGAAGTAGAGCACCGCATCGCGCGGCGGCAGCTGGAAGGGCTCGCGCCCGGCCATGAAGAACCATTCCCGCCCGGCGTCGCGGTCCGGCCCCTTGGCGATGCCCACCAGGGGAATATCGGAGAGGCCGAGTTCCTCCATGATCGCGCTGGCCGCCGAGAGCTGCCCGGCGCCGCCGTCGATCAGCACCAAGTCCGGCCAGTTCCCGCTCTCGCGGCTGGGGTCTTCGGCCAGGGTGCGCGAGAAGCGCCGGCGCATCACTTCGCGCATCATGCCAAAGTCATCGCCGGGGGTGATGGCGGATTTGATGGCGAATTTGCGATAGGCGGATTTGTTGAACCCCTCCGGCCCGGCCACGACCATGACGCCGTAAGCATCGGTGCCCATGATATGCGAGTTGTCATAGGTCTCGATGCGCGCGGGCGGCTCTGGCAGGCCAAACAGCTCGGCCACGGCGGCGAGCAATTTGCCCTGGCCGGCGGTCTCGGCGAGCTTGCGCTCCAGCGCCTCGCGCGCGTTGGTCTGGGCGTGTTGCACCACGTCGTGTTTTTCGCCGCGCTGGGGCACCAGCAGGGTGATTTTCCGCTCGGCCTTCAGCGCGAGCGCCTCAGCCAGCAACGCCTGCTCCTCGGCCTCATGGCTGAGCAGGATGAGTTGCGGGGCGGGTTTGTCGTCATAAAACTGCGCGATGAAGGCGCTGAGCACCGCGCCGGGCGCCTCGTCCTTCGCCTGGGAGGGGAAGAAGCTGCGGTTGCCGTTGTTGCGCCCGCCACGGATGAAGAACACCTGGATGCAGCTCTGCCCCGCCTCCTGGTGCAGGGCGATCACATCGGCATCCGTCAGGCTGGCGGGGTTGATGACATCCACGCCCTGAATATGGGTCAGGCCGCGGATACGGTCGCGGATGGCGGCGGCGCGCTCGAACTCCAGATGCGCGGCGGCCTCCTCCATGGCGGCGGCCAGCTCCTGGCGCACCGCGCCGGATTTTCCCGAGAGGAAGGCCTTGGCCTGGTCCACCAGGGTTTTGTACGCCGCCTCGCTCACCCGGCCCACGCAGGGCGCGCAGCAGCGTTTAATCTGGAACAGCAGGCAGGGCCGGGTGCGGTTGGCGAACACGGTGTCGGCGCAGGTTCGCAGCAGAAAGATGCGCTGGAGCGCCTGCACCGTCTGGTTGACCGACCAAACCGAGGCAAACGGCCCCCAATAGCTCCCCCGGCGCACCTGCGCGCCGCGGTGTTTGGCAATCTGGGGAAACGGGTGGTCCTCGCTCAGCATCAGCCAGGGGTAGGATTTATCGTCGCGCAGCAGAATATTGTAGCGCGGCTGCAGCCGCTTGATGAGGTTGGCCTCCAGCAGCAGCGCCTCGGCCTCGGTATGGGTGGTGAGGATCTCCATCGCGGCGGTGGCGGCCACCATGCGGCGCAGCCGCTCAGGCAGGCGGGCGAGCTGCGTGTAGGAGACGACGCGCTTCTTCAGGTTGCGCGCCTTGCCGACATAAAGCGCGTCGCCCTTGGCATCGAGCATCCGGTACACGCCAGGGTTGCCCGGCATGGTCTCCAGCGCCGTCAGGATAATTTCGACGCCTGTGGGAATATCGGCCTTATCCCCGTTTGTCATGATAACCTTGTGGATAACTCTGTGGAAACTGTGTAACGCGCAAGGCCCCGGCGGGCAGATGATCAAACCGTGCAAAAGTACATAATTTTGGCGGGTAAATATTTAACATTATGATTTTGCAGCAAAAAATACGAACGTCATGTAACATGCATGACACAGTTGCGGCCCGGAACCCCTTGACTCAACGTAAATTCTGGGAAGTGGACAACTAAACGTTCCGCCGCTCGATCTCCACGCCGGCCGAAGCCGCATCCTTGAAGACATCCAGCTTTTCCACACGCACCCGGGCGGTGCGAACCCGCGCGTCGCGCAGGCAAACCTCGCACAGCCGTTCGGCCAGCGTCTCCACCAGCTGCACATGGCCGGCGGTCGCCATGGCGCGCACATTGTTCACGATTGTTTCGTAATCCACGACACGGCCAAGCTCATCCTGCCCCACGGCGGCGCGCGAGAGGTTGGCGGCGCCTTCGTCGGCAACGGCAAGGTCGATATTGATGCGCACCCGCTGCCGGCCGTTATGTTCGTGCGGATGCACGCCGATGGAGGCGCTGAGCATCAGGTCGCGAATGAACATGTGGCGCGTGGCGCGCGTTGCGTCGGCGTAACGGGGCTGATCCATGGGAGCAGGTTTTGCGCCGCCAGCGGCGCCGTGGCAATCTCCACGGCGCCCGGCAGCAATGTTTAACGCGCCGCGCTCACGCCGTGAGCGAGGCCATGTCGATCGAGAACCGGTACTTCACGTCGCTTTTCAGCATGCGCTCATAGGCTTCGTTAATTTTCTGGATCGGGATGATCTCGACATCGGCGGTAATGTTGCGCGCCGCGCAGAAATCCAGCATCTCCTGGGTTTCCGCGATCCCGCCGATCATCGAACCGGCAAAATTGCGCCGTTTCATGATGAGCGGAAACACCGCGATCGGGAGCGGGTGCTCCGGCGCGCCCACCTGCACCATGGTGCCTTCGCGCTTGAGCAGGTTGAAATAGGGGGTCAGGTCATGCGAGGCGGAAACCGTATCGATGATCAGGTCGAAACTCTCCGTATGCGCGGCCATCTGCGCGGCATCCTTCGAGATCACCACCTGCGCGGCGCCCAGCTTCTTGCCATCCTCGACCTTGCCGGGCGAGGTGGTGAACAGCACCGTCTGCGCGCCCATGGCGTGCGAGAGCTTCACCCCCATGTGCCCGAGCCCGCCCAGCCCGATGATGCCGACCTTCTTGCCAGGCCCGGCGCCCCAGTGCTTCAGCGGCGAATACAGCGTGATGCCCGCGCAGAGCAGCGGCGCGGTGCTGGCCAGGTCCATCCCTTCGGGGATGCGCAGCACGAAGGACTGATCCACCACGATGCTGCTGGAATAACCGCCGAACGTCGGCCCGCCGATCACAGGCTCGGTGCCGCCGTAGGTGCCGACGTTGCCCTTGTCGCAATACTGCTCCAGCCCTTCAACGCAGGAGGGGCAGGTGCGGCAGGAATCCACCATGCAGCCAACGCCGACATATTCGCCCACCTTGTACTTGCTCACACCCGCGCCAACGCTGGTCACGCGGCCGATGATCTCATGCCCCGGCACGGCGGGGTATACGGTGAAGTGCCATTCGTCGCGGGCGAAATGCAGGTCTGAATGGCAGACCCCGCAGTAGAGAATCTCGATCTGGACATCGCTGGCGCCCACGTCGCGCCGGTTGAAGGTGATGGGCGCAAGCGGCGTGGTCGGGCTGGCGGCGGCAAAGCCGGTGCAGGTAAGCATTTAGACATCTCCAGTATTGTAAAGACGTGTAGTTATGGTCGCCCCCCGCAATGTACAATACGCGGCGCACATAATGCGGGTGGCAGTTGGCAGCGCGCGGCCAACAGAATAAGGGAGCGCAGGAATTTTGTATCGAAGGAATGAAGTGATGCCGGATGTGAACGTGGCGGCTGACTATAAGGTTAAGGACATCTCCCTGGCGGCCTGGGGCCGCAAGGAGATCGAGATGGCGCAGGACGAAATGCCCGGGCTGATGGCGCTGCGCGCCGAATTCGGCAAGGACCAGATCCTGAAAGGTGCCCGCATCGTCGGCTGCCTGCATATGACCATCCAGACCGCCGTGCTGATCGAGACGCTGACCGCGCTGGGCGCCTCGGTGCGCTGGTCGTCGTGCAACATTTTCTCGACCCAGGACCAGGCCGCCGCCGCCATCGCCGCGACTGGCGTGCCGGTGTTCGCCTGGAAGGGCATGTCGGAGGAGGAGTTCTGGTGGTGCATCGAGCAGACGGTGACCGGGCCGGATGGCTGGGTGCCGAACATGATCCTCGATGACGGCGGCGATGTCACCAAGCTGATGCACGACAAGTACCCGGACATGCTGAACCATGTGAAGGGCATCTCCGAGGAGACCACCACCGGCGTGCACCGCCTGTGGGAAATGGCCCGCGCGGGCGAGCTGCTGGTTCCCGCCATCAACGTGAACGACTCCGTCACCAAGTCGAAGTTTGACAATCTCTACGGTTGCCGCGAGAGCCTGGTGGATGGCATCCGCCGCGGCACGGATGTGATGATGTCCGGCAAGGTCGCCGTGGTCGCTGGCTTTGGCGATGTCGGCAAGGGCTCCGCCGCCAGCTTGCGCAATGCCGGCTGCCGCGTGCTGGTCACCGAGATCGACCCGATCTGCGCGCTTCAGGCCGCGATGGAAGGCTATGAGGTCGTCACCATGGACGATGCCGCCCCGCGCGGCGATATTTTCGTCACCGCCACCGGCAATGTCGATGTCATCACCATCGAGCACATGCGCGCCATGAAGCACCGCGCCATCGTCTGCAACATCGGCCATTTCGACAGCGAAATCCAGATCGAGTCGCTGCGCAACCTGAAGTGGGACAATGTGAAGCCGCAGGTCGACGAGATCGAGTTCCCCGACGGCAAACGCCTGATCGTGCTCTCCGAGGGCCGGCTGGTGAACCTGGGCAACGCGACCGGCCACCCGAGCTTCGTGATGTCGGCCAGCTTCACCAACCAGGTGCTGGCGCAGATCGAGCTGTGGACCGCCCCGGCCGGCAAGTACGAGAACAAGGTGTACGTGCTGCCGCGCCATCTGGATGAAAAAGTCGCGGCGCTGCATCTCGGCAAAGTCGGCGCCAAGCTGACGCAGCTGACCACTAAGCAGGCCGATTATCTGGGCCTGTCGCAGCAGGGGCCGTTCAAGCACGAGCTTTACCGCTACTAATGCCAACCACCGGCAACATCCTGGTGGCGCTGGGCCTAGCGGCCCTGACCGGCGGGATGTTGTTCTTCGGCGCCGTCATGGCGCCGCTGGTGTTCACCAAACTACCGGCGGAAGCGGCGGGGAATTTCATCCGCGCCGCTTTCCCGTTTTATTATGCGTATATCATCGCCACATCCGCGCTGGCGGCGGGCGGGTTTTTGCTGCGCAGCCAATATGGCGCGGCCAGCGCCTTGTTCGCCCTCATGGCGGTAACCGTATGGCTGCTGTTTGGCTGGATGCCGCATCTGGAAGCGATGCGCGTGGCCGGAGACACCGCCGGTTTCGCGCGCGGGCACCGCATGTCGGTATGGATCAACGGCGCGCAGCTGCTCACCGCCCTGGCGCTGCTGGTCCGCAACGCCTGATCAACGCCTGATCAACGCCTGATCATTCGTCCTTCAGCGCCCGGCCCATCAGCTCGGCCATGGTCTGGGCGATGCCGGCCCCCCCGGCCAGCAGCTTCGCCACCGCGGCGGTAATCGGCATGTCCACCCTGGCGGCGGCGGCGCGCGCGAGCAGCGCGGGCGTGGTGGTAACCCCCTCTGTCACAACAGTCCGCCGGCCAAGGATCTCCCCCAGCTGCTCGCCCTTGCCCAGCGAAAACCCCAGCGAGAAATTGCGGCTGCCCGGCCCGGTGCAGGTGAGCAACAGGTCGCCCAGGCCCGAGAGGCCGGAGATGGTTTCCGCCTTGCCGCCCAGTGCCGCGGCCAGCCGGGCGATCTCCGCCAGCCCCCGGGTGATCAGCGCGGCGCGCGCGTTCTCGCCAAGCCCTGCCCCCATGACCACCCCGGCGGCAATGGCGATGACATTTTTCGCCGCCCCGCCAAGTGCTGCCCCCAGCGCATCGGCGCTGCCGTACAGGCGCAGCGTGTCGGTTTTCAGCGCGGCGATCAGCATCGCCCGCAACCCGGCATCGGGCGTGGCGAGCACGGCGGCGGCGGGCAGCATGGCGGCGACCTCATGCGCGAAATTCGGCCCGCTGAGCATGGCGGCGGGGCGCTCGGTCACGATCTCCGGCGCCAGCAGCAGGCTGGCGCTCTCCAGCCCCTTGCAGCACAGCACCAGCGGCGCGTTGCCCGGCAGGTTTGGCAGCGCCGCGCGCAGGTGCTGCATCGGCACCGCCACCACATAAATATCAGCGGCAGGAACCTGCGCGGTGATGCGCAGATTGTCCGGCAGCACCGCGCCGGGCAGGCGAATGTTGTGGCGGGTGACGCGCATGATGTCCGCGCGCTCGGCATCGCGCGCCCAGAGCGTAACGTTTTTGCCGGCCTGGGCCATCAGCACCGCCAGCGCCGTGCCCCAGGCCCCGGCGCCGATCACGGCAATTTGTTCACTCATCGGTTATTCTCTCAATTCCCGCCGCGCTTCCTGGTTCGCCCAGAATGCCCCTCAAGGCATCTAATACCGGCAGCGCCGCCTGCGCAAAACCATAGGGCGGGTTGATGACGAGCACGCCGCAGCCATTGAGCCGCGCCGGGTCCAGCGCCGGGCGGCGCAGCAGTTCGGCGGCGATGACATCGCGCACGCCGCCCAGTTGCAGCGTCTCGAAAAACGCCCGCACCGGCGCCCGGTGCTTGATGGGATACCACACGGCATAAACCCCGGTGCGGAATTTGGCGTAGGCGCCCAGCAGGTTCTTCGCGAGGGTGGCGAATTCGTCCGGGCGCTCGAACGGCGGGTCGATCAGGATCAGCCCGCGTTTTTCCGGCGGCGGCAAAAACGCGCGCAGGGCCTCATAGCCGTCGCGCTCATGCACAGCCACGCCCGGCGCATTGCGCAAATTGCGCCGCAGCGTGGCGGCATCCTCCGGGTGCAGCTCGCAGGCCACCAGCCGGTCCGCCGGGCGCAACAGCGCGGCGGCGATGGCGGGGGAGCCTGGGTAGAGGCCGAGTCGTTCGATCAGCGCGGTGTAATCCGCCAGCGCCGGGCCGTGCGCGGCCAGCACCCGGCCGATCCCCTCGCGCCATTCGCCGGTTTTCTCCGCCGGGCCGCTTGTGAGGTCGTAGCGGCCGATTCCGGCATGGGTGTCGAGCACCAGCAGCGGCTTGTCCTTGCGCTGCATCGCGCGCAGCAGCTGGATGAACAGCGCATGTTTCATGCAATCGGCGAAATTCCCGGCGTGGAAGGCGTGGCGGTAGTTCATCGCACCGCCTCGCGCGCCAGGTCTTCCAGCGGCCAGCGCGGCTTGCACGGCGCGGTGAGCGGATCGGTCAGCCCGGCGCGCAGCCGCTCCACCCCCGCCCAGGCGACCATCACGGCATTATCGGTGCACAGGCGCAGCGGCGGCGCGATCATGGTTTTGCCCTGGGCGGCGCAGAGCGCCTCCAGCCGCGTGCGGATCGCGGTGTTCGCGGCCACCCCTCCGGCGATGATCACGGCGGAGACATCCGGGCGGAGCACGAAGGCATTGGTCAGCCGGTCGGCCAGAATATCGGTGACGGCGGCCTGGAAGCTGGCGGCGATGCCGGCGGCAAGCGGGCGGGGCAGGGCGGCGCTGCCTTGCGCCGCCACCAGCTGCGCCACGGCGGTCTTCAGCCCGGAGAAGGAGAAATCGCACCCGGCCCGGTGCAGCAGCGGGCGGGGCAGGGGGTAGGCGCGCGCATCGCCCTCGCGCGCCAGCGCCTCCAGCGCCGGGCCGCCAGGGTAGGGCAGGCCGAGCAGCTTCGCGGTCTTGTCGAACGCCTCGCCCACCGCGTCATCCAGCGTGGTGCCAAGCTTGCGGTAGCGCCCCACGCCCTCCACCACCACGCACTGGCTGTGCCCGCCCGAGAGCAGCAGCAGCAGATACGGAAATTGCGGCTGGGCGGCGCTCAGCCCCGGCAGCCGGGCGGTGAGCGCATGCGCCTCCAGATGGTTGATGGCGATATAGGGCCTGCCCGCCGCGATGGCCGCCCCCTTGGCAAAGCCGGTGCCCACCAGCAGCCCGCCGATCAGCCCCGGCCCGGCCGTGGCGGCAATGGCGCCCAGCTCCGCATAGCCAACCCCGGCCTCGCGCAGCGCCGCGCGCACCAGCTCCGGCAGCGCCGCCAGATGCGCCCGCGCGGCGATTTCGGGCACCACCCCGCCCCAGGGCGCATGGTCGGCGATCTGGCTCAGCACCAGCTCGGAGAGAATCCGCCCGTCCGCCGCCAGCACCGCGGCGGCGGTTTCATCGCAGGAGCTCTCGATGCCTAATACAATCTGACTCATTGCCACTACTTTTCTTTCCTCGACGCACGCTCTAGACCACCCTCGTGAAAACCGTAACACCCCCTATGAAACCGCACCGCCGGGACCTGCCCCTCAAAGCCGGCACCCGTGGCTCCCCGCTCGCCCGCGCCCAGACCGCGACTTTCCTCGCCCTGCTGCGCCAGTTCTGCCCGGTGCTGCGCGGCATGGATGTGTTCGAGGAGCATATCATCGTCACCACGGGCGACGCGGTGCAGCACCGCCCGCTCGCCGAGATCGGCGGTAAAGGGCTTTTCGCCAAGGAAATCCATGAGTCGCTCCAGGAAGGCCGGATCGATTTCGCGGTCCACAGCCTGAAAGACCTGGAAACCACCCTGCCCGAGGGCATCACTTTGGCCTGCACCCTCAAGCGCGAGGACGCGCGCGATGTGCTGATTTTGCCTTCCAGCCATGCCGCCGTGGATGGGGCGGACCCTTATGCCGCCCTGCCTCATGGCGCGCGGGTCGGCTCTGCCTCGGTGCGCCGCCAGGCGCAACTCAAGCACGCCCGGCCGGATCTGGAATTCTCCCTGCTGCGCGGCAATGTCGGCACGCGGCTGGCCAAGGTGGAGACCGGCGAGTTTGACGCCACTTTGCTGGCCTACGCCGGGCTGCGCCGCCTGGGCCTCGCGGACAAGGCCAGCATCGTGCTCAGCCCCGAGCATATGGTCCCCTCCGCCTGTCAGGGCATTGTCGGCATCACCGTGCGCACCGCCGATACCGAGCTGCTCTCCCTGCTCTCAGGCATTGAGGACCCGGAGGCAAAAGCCGTGGCCACCGCCGAGCGCGCCTTGCTCGATGCGCTGGACGGCTCCTGCCGCACGCCCATCGGCGGTTATGCGCGGTTGATTGATGACGCCACCCTGCACATCACCGGGCTGGTCGCGCGGGCTGACGGCACGTTTCTGCTCAAGCGCAGCGTCACCGGCGCGGTGGCGGATGCCGCGCGCATCGGCCGTGAGCTGGGGCTGGAGTTGAAGGCGGACAGCCCGTCCGACATTTTCCTGCCGTGAAAATCCTGGTCACCAGGCCGGAGCCGGGCGCGAGCGCCACGGCGGCGCGGCTGGTGGCCATGGGGCATGAGCCGTTGCTGGCGCCATGTCTGGCGGTAACCGCGCGGCCCGCGCATCTGCCCGCAAATCCGGCGGCGCTGGTTATCACCAGCGGCCAGGCGGTGCCCGCATTGCCGCCCGCGCTGCATAACGTGCCGGTGTTCTGCGTGGGCGATGCCACGGCCGGCAAATTGCGCGCGGCGGGGTTTGCCCGCGTGGAGAGCGCCAGCGGCGACGCGGCGGATCTGCTCCGGTTGATCCGCGAACGCCATTTACCCGGCTTGCATGTGCTGGCGGTGGGCGAGCGCCACGGGCAGGCCCTGGCGCGGCAGTTGCGGGAGGCGGGGTTTGCGGTGGTGCGCCGCACGGTCTATGCTGCCCGGCCGCTGCGCACGCTGCCCGAGGCCGCCCGCGCCGCGCTGGCGGGCGGGGAAATCGGTGCGGCCTTGTTCTATTCCGCCGAGTCGGCCCGCGCGTTTATCCGCCTGAATCCGCCCGGCACCGCTAAAATCATCGCCTGCGCGCTCAGCCCCGCGGTGGCCGCCGCGCTGGGCGGCTTGCCCTGGCGCGCAATTCGTGCCGCATTAGCACCCAGCGAGGCGGATCTGATGGCATTGTTATCATGAGCGAGACCGAAACCGAGACCGAAACCGAGACCAAACCCAAGGCCGCAACCGCGAAACCGGCGGCGCCCAAGCCGCGCCGCTCGCTTTGGCCGGTGTTTCTGCTGCTCAGCTTCGTCATCCTGGCGGGCGGCGAGGGGTATTTGTGGCGGCTCCAGCAATCCCTGGCCGGGCAGGGCACGGCGGTCGCCGTGTTGCAGGCGCAGGTGGCTGATCTGCGGGCCCAGGCGGCTAGCGCCCAGCCGGGGCCGGACAGCATCGCCACCCAGGCGGATCTGTCGCTGAAATTCGCGACGCTGAGCGCTCAGGTGAACGCCATGCAGGCCCAGCTCGCCGCTGACCACGGCACGCTGACAACCCTGCAGGTGAACGCCACGGACTTAACCAAGCTCACCGCGCGCATCGCCTTGCTCAACCAGTTGGAAACCGCGCGCATGGCGCTGGATGCCGGGATGCCGCTTGGCACCATCGCCAACGCCCCGCCCGCGCTGGCGCAGTTCGCCGCCACGGCCCCGCCCACCGCGGCGGCGCTGCGCCTTGGCTTCCCCGCGGCCGCGGCCGCCGCCGAGGCCGCCAGCATCGCCGGGAACACCCAGGGCGGCGTCTGGGCGCGGGTGCTGCTGCGGCTGGATCATTTCATCACCATCCGCCAGGGCGCGCATGTGCTCGTCGGCAGCCCGGCTTCCGGCGTGCTGGCCCAGGCGCAAACACTGCTGAACGCGGGAGACCTCGCCGGCGCGGTGGCGCAGGTGGACACGCTCAGCCAGTCCACGCAGCAGGCCATGGGCGGCTGGCTGGCCCAGGCAAAGGCCCTGCTGGCGGCGCGCGCGGCGCTGATCGCCCTGGCCGGGCAGGCTTAGGCCCATGCTCCGCGCGGTCAAATTCATCCTCATCGCAGCGGTTGTTCTGCTGCTGGCGTGGTGGATCGGCGGGCTGCCCGGCAGCGTGAGCGCGACCTCCGGCGGCTACACGGTTGAAACCTCGGTCCCCGCGGCACTTTTGCTGCTGTTCCTCATCGCCTTGCTGTTCACCGTGCTGCTGCGCGTGGCGGGCGGGCTGCGCCGCGCGCCGGGTGGCTTCAGCGCCTGGCGTGGCGGGCGGCGGCACAAATTGGGCGAGGTGGCCGTGCAGCGCGGGCTGGTGGCGCTGGCCGCCGAGGATGCCAAGGCCGCCTGGGCCGAGGCCGGGCGGGCGCGTAAGCTGCTCGGCGATACGCCGCTGGTGCTGCTGATCACCGCCGAGGCGGCGCGGCTTTCCGGCAAGGCCGCCGAGGCGCAGGCGGCATTCAGCCAGCTCAGCCAGCATGAGGAAATGGGCTTCCTGGGCCATCGCGGCCTGTTGCGGCACCATCTGGACCAAGGCGACCACGAGACCGCCAAAACCCACGCGGCGGCGGCGGAGGCGCGCTACCCCGGCAGTGCCTGGGTGCGTGCCCAGCGGCTGGAGCTGGCATTGCGCGAGCAGGATTTCCGCGCGGCGCTGCGGCTGACGCAGGCGCCCGCCGAGGTGGCGGCGCTGGCCACGGCGGCGGCGCAGATGAGCACGGAAAAGGGTCAGGCGCTCAGCTTCGCCAAACAGGCGGTAAAGGCCGATGCCAAACTGGCTCCCGCGGTGGTGGCCCTGGCGCAGGCGTTGCGTGCCGCGGGCAAGCCGCGCGCTGCCAGCAAGGCATTGCGCGCCGGCTGGGCGGCGGCGCCCAATCCGCTCATCGCGCAGGCCTATCTGGCGCCGGTGAACGGGTTGATCGAACAGGTGCAGGCGGCGGCGGAGCTGGCGGCGGAAAACCCCGGCCATGCCGAGTCCGAGCTGCTGCTGGCGCAAACCTCGCTCCACGCCGCCCTCCCGGCGGAAGCCCGGCGCCACGCGCAGGCGGCGATTGCGGCAGGCGCTACGGATGCCCGCGCGCGCGATGTGCTGGCCAGCCTGGAGGGTAATCCCCCCGGCGGCGGGACAAAACCGGCCTGGGTGTGTAGCGCCTGCCATACGCCCCAGGAAAACTGGGCGGCGCTCTGTCCGGCCTGCCACAAGCCCGGCACGCTGGCATGGCAGACTTCCGCCGCCTGAGAGCCTGCGCGGCGGCGCTCTTTTTGTCCGCCGCGCCCGCTTTCGCCCAAACGCCCGCGTTGCCTCAAGAACCGGGCGATTGCGGCACCATCATCATCCCGCCAGGGCTGGGCATCGGCCCGGGGGCGGACATCACCTCCTTCAATCCGCTGTTCATCACCTCCGCCTATAACGCCGAAGCCGCCGGGCTGATGTTCGAGTCGCTGCTGTGGATCAACCGCGATCACCAGATCAACTGGCAGCGCAGCATCGCCAGCAGCATCACCACCCCGGATGCCGGCAAAACCTACGATGTGACCATGCGCCCCTGGCTGTGGTCTGACGGCGTGCCGGTTACCTCGCAGGATGTTCTCTACGCCTTCAAGCTCATCAAGGCTTACGGCACCAGCTACGCCGGCTATGGCGCGGGCGGCATGCCCGGCCTCATCGCCAGCTTAACGGCCAGTGATGCCGCGCATTTCCAGGTGGTGCTCAAACACCGGGTCAACCCGGACTGGTTCATCCTCAACGGCTTGCCGCAACTCGCCCCTTTGCCGCAACACGCCTGGGCGCGCTACAACACCGATCAGATCTGGCAGGGCCAGAGCAGCCCGGCGTTTTTCCGCGTATCGGACGGGCCGCTGCTGCTGCGCGGCTTCACCGTTGGCGTCGATGCGCTCTTTACCCCCAACCCGCGCTATGGCGGCGGGCCGATGCATTTCTCGCGCTTCATCATGAAATTCGAAAACGCCGAGGGGCAGGAATTGCAGGCGGTGGAATCGGGCGATCTGGACATGAGCAATCTGCCCTTTGCCCTCTACGCGCAGGCATCGCACCTGCCGGGCGTGCACGTGCTCACCTTGCCGCCCGCTTATGCCTGGCATGAGCTGATCCCCAATCTCGCCAATCCCCGCACGCGCTATTTCGGTGATGTACGGGTCCGCCAGGCAATCGCCGATGCGATCGGCCAGCAGCAGATCATCAGCCTCGCCATGCACGGCCACGGCCTGCCCGACTACGGCCCGGTGCCGGTGGTGCCGCCCACGTTTCTCTCCCCCGCGGCAAAGGCCGGGAATTATCCGGTGGGCTACAACCCCGCGAAGGCGCGCGCGCTGCTGGCGGCGGCGGGCTACGCGCCGGGGGTGGATGGCATTATGCGCAAAGGCGGCCAGAAAATTTCCTTCACGCTGGAAATTCCGGCCGGTCAGCCGCTGCGCATCGAAATGGCGGAGCTGATCCAGCAGGATCTGCGCGCGGTGGGGATTGCGATGCAAATCCGTCAGGTCGAATTCAACAAGATGCTGAGCCAGATGGTGCACGAGCCGCATGCGTGGGAGGCGATCCTGGTCGGGGAAAACCTCGCCGCCTACCCCTCCGGCGAGGATATGTTCGTCACCGGCGGATATTTGAACAACAACGGCTACAGCGACAAAAAAATGGACGCGCTGGTGACGCAAAGCACTGACGAACCGGGCCTGGCCGGGCTCTACGCCTACCAGGATTACGCCAGCGCGCAGCAGCCGGTCATTTTTCTGCCCAACGAGCAATATTCGCTGCTGGTTCGCAACGGGCTGCATGGCGTGGACGATTTCATCAACCCGCTGGGCGGCTGGGCGCCGGAGAAACTCTATTGCACGGCCCCCGCGCCATGATCCGCATGGTGGCGCGGCGGCTGGCCGCATCCGGGCTTTCCATCTTCATCTTGGTGACTCTGGTTTTCTTCATGGCGCATCTCACGCCCGGCGGCCCGGCGTATTCCATCCTCGGCCTCAAGGCGAATGCCACCTCTCTCTCTCAGCTCAATGCCCGCCTCGGGCTTAACCAGCCGTTGCTGCAACAATATGGCCTGTGGTGGTGGCATCTGGCGCATGGGCGGCTGGGTTATTCCTATCTGCTCAACCGCCCGGTGGGCGCGCTGCTCTGGCGCTATGAGCTCAACACGCTGCTCCTCTACACCCTCGCCATTTCGCTCAGCACTTTTTTGTCGATTTTTCTGGGGCTGGCGCAGGGGGTGTATTTTGGGCGCTGGCCGGCCCGGCTCATCGGCGCGTTCCAGCTCGGGTTTTACGCATCGCCGCCGTTTTTCGTGGCCGCCATGCTGGTGCTCTGGGCCTGCGTGCGCCACCGCTGGCTGCCCGCCAGCGGCATGGTCAACCTTCGCCTCGCGCATCCGGGCCTCGCCAGCTACGCGGCGCATCTGGTGCTTCCGGTCATCACCGTCACGCTGTTCACCACCGCTTCGCTCTCGCGCTATTTCGGCGAGGCGGTGCATGAGGAGCTGGCGCGTGACTATGTGCGCACCGCGCGGGCGAAAGGTGTGGGTTTCACCGCCATTCTTTTCACCCATGTGCTGCGCAACGCGCTGCGCCCGCTGGTCACCATGCTGGGCCTCTCGTTTCCGTATATTTTCACCGGCGGCGTCATCGTGGAGTCGGTGTTCAACTATCCCGGCCTGGGGTGGCTGATGTGGCGCTCCGCATTGGCGCAGGATTATCCCATCCTCATCGCCATCGTGCTGGTCATCGGCCTGCTCACCGTGCTGGGCAATCTGCTGGCGGATGTGGTGAACGGCCTGCTCGACCCCAGAGCAAGTTATGAGTAGCAAGCTATGAGTAGCAAGTTATGAATAATCGCGCCGGGTTGCGCGCGGGGCTGGCGCTGGCCGGGTTGCTCTTTTGCCTCGGCTTCATCGCGCCGTTGCTGGTCACGGCGGACCCCTACGCCATCCACCCCGCATACGCGCTGCACCCCCCCAGCCTCATGTTTCCGCTGGGCACGGACGAATTGGGCCGCAACGAATTATGGCTGATTTTATCGGGCAGTTTCGCCACGCTCTCGGTCGCGCTCCCGGCGGCGGCGCTGGCGTTTGCCACCGGCGCGGCCTATGGCTTGGCCTCCGGCCTCGCGCCCGCCTGGCTGGACCATATGCTCATGCGCCTGCTCGATGCCATGCTGGCCCTGCCCAGCCTGATCGTGCTGCTCTTCTTCGCCTCGCTGGTGCCGCTCAACAATATCAGCCTCGTCCTGTTGCTCGGCCTCATCTCCTGGCCCGCCCTGGCGCGCCTCGTGCGCAATGAGGCATTGGCCCAGCGCGGGCGGGATTTTGTGCTGGCGGCCGAGCAGTCCGGCGCCTCGCGGTTTTATATCGCGCGTGTGCATCTGCTGCGCGTCATGGCGCCGGTGCTGGTGGTCAACGGCACATTCATGGTGGGTGACGCCATTTTCTCCTTGAGCGCGCTCAGCTTTTTGGGTCTTGGCGTGCAGCCGCCGCAAGTGAGCTGGGGCAGCCTGCTGCAATCGGCGCTCAACATCATCGCGCTGGACCCATGGTGGCTGATCCTTCCGCCCGGCCTGCTGGTGTTCGCCTCCCTGCTGGCCGCCTCGCTCACCGGCCAGGGGTTGCTGGCGCGCTGGGGCAATGCGCGATGAGCGCGGTGCTGCGCGTGGAGGATCTCGGCGTTGCCTTGCCGCGCGGCGGCCGCGGCGTGCCGATTGTCGAGGGCTTGAACCTCACCATCAACGCGGGTGAGATGCTGGCGCTGGTGGGCGAGAGCGGCTCGGGCAAAACCATCGCGGCGCTCTCCCTCATGCGCCTGCTGCCCCCCGGCGCCACGCTCACGGGCAATATCTGGCTGGGCGGGCAGAACCTCGCGCGCCTGCCTGAATCCGCGCTGCGCCGCGTGCGCGGGCGCGAGACCGGCATGGTCTTCCAGAGCCCGCTGGCGGCGCTCAACCCCTCGCGCACCGTCGCCTCGCAGATCGCCGAAGCCTGGCGCGTGCATAACGGCGGCGGCAAAAACACCGCGCGCGTGCTGGAGCTGTTGGGCGAGGTCGGCATCCCCAACGCGGCGGCGCGGCTGGAGGATTACCCTCACCAGTTCTCCGGCGGCCAGCGCCAGCGCGTGCTGCTCGCCATGGCGCTCGCCTGCTCGCCCAAATTGCTCATCGCCGATGAACCCACCTCCGGGCTGGACCCGCTGATCGCCCGCCAGATCATGGAGCTCATCGCTCGGCTGCGCCGCGAGCTGAACATGGCGGTGCTCTTCGTCACGCATGATCTCTCGGTGGTGGAGGCGCATGCGGATGCCGTGCAGGTGCTCTATGCCGGAAAATCCGTCGAGTGGGGCCGCGCGAAACAGTTTTTCGCACATCCCAGGCACCCTTACAGCGCGGCGCTGCTGGGCTCCATCGCGCGCCTCGGCCAGGTGCGGCTGCACAGCATCCCGGGCAGCCTGCCCGAGCCTGAATCCCGCCCGCCCGGCTGCCGCTTTGCCCCGCGCTGCGCGTTTCGCCAGCCAGATTGCGCGGCGTCTTTTCCCCCGCCCTCGCCATGCGGCCCCACCGCCGCCGCCTGTTTTTACCCCCGGCCGATGCAGAATCACGAAGCCAGCGTTGAAGCTTTTTCAACAGCGCCGCCGCGGACATTCCCCCCCCAATTGCAGGTGCGCAATCTCACGGTGCGCTACAAGGGCAAATCGGGCTGGCGCCGCGCCGCCGCCGCGCCCCCCTCGCTGTCTGACGCCAGTTTTGCCCTGGGCCGTGGCGAGTGCCTGGGCGTGGTGGGTGAGAGCGGCTCGGGCAAATCCACGCTTGGCCGCGCGGTGCTGCAAATGCTGCCCTATGAGGGGCAGGTTTTGCTGGAAGATACCGACCTTGCCACTCTGCGCGGCGCCGCCGGGCGGGCGCGGCGCCGGCGCCTGCAACTGGTGTTTCAAGACCCGCGCGAATCCATGAACCCGCGCCTGCGCATAGGCGAGATCATCGCCGAGCCGCTACGCCTGCAAGGCCAGCTCTCCCAGGCGCAACTGCGCGAAAACGTGGAGACCCTGCTGCGCCGCGTCGGCCTCAATGGTAAGCGATGCTCTGCGGCCCTGTAATTTGGCTTTGACTTTTGCGTCAGGCTGTGGCTGCCGGCTTCCAGCACCAGGGCATAAGTTCGTCGATGCGTGCCTGAGGCCATCCGTT
>JAJZCG010000110.1 GCA_021846225.1 Pseudomonadota bacterium
TCCGATCTGACGCGCCGCGCGGTGCCTGCGCGCAGATCGTCGAACATGGAGCGGCCGGGGCCGTAGATGCCCGCGAGGCGGAAGATGTCGACGGTGATGGGCGGGCGGGCGGCGGCGTCATCGGTTGGGTGTGGCACGATGGATTGCTTCGCTGCGCTCGCAATGACGCTCCATGCTTGTTCGGCCTGCACGCGGCGTTGCGCGCGCGGCGATTGCGGGTTGGGGGGGGTGTCTTCATCCACCCAGGCACCGCCTGCATCGCCATAAACCCCGGTGGTGGAGAGATAGCCGATGTAGCGCAGGTTTTGCGCGGCGGTGATTTGCGCGGCGTAGCGGGCCAGCACCGGGTCGCCGTTTTCATCCGGGGCGGCGGTGGCGATGATATGGGTGGCAATGGCAATGGCGGGGGCGGCGGCCTCGAAGGCGATGATGCTAACGCCGGGTTGCACCCCCTGCCCCGCCGGGTTGCGCGATGTGGCGATAACGGTGCAACCCGCAGCAACGGCGGCGGTTGCAATGGCCCGGCCGGAGTAGCCGAGGCCGAAGATGAGGAGGGTTTGGCTCAAAAATCCAGATCCGCGTAATGCGGCGGCGGGGCCTGGCCGTTGATGCGGTCCGCCAGCACGGCGCGGAAGGCGGGGCGGGATTTCATGCGCGCATACCAATCCTTGGCTGCGGGGGAGACGCTCCAGTCAACATCGCCGATGAAATCCAGCGAGGAGAGCTGCGCCGCGGCCGCGAAATCAGCCAGGGAGAGGTTTTCACCCGCCAGCCAGCGGCGATGCTCGGCCAGCCAGCCGATATAGAGCAAATGCTGCTTGAGGTTCGCATAGCCCGCGCGCAGCGCCCCAGCCTCCGGCGCGCCCAGGCGCAGGGCCTGCTTCAGGTGCTTTTCCCAGACGAGGTTGCGGCCTACCTCAGCGAAGAATTTCTCGTCGAACCATTTGACCAGCCGGCGGGCTTCCACCCGTTCGGGCATGTTAAGGCCCAGCAGGGTCATGTCCGGATAGGCTTCTTCCAGATATTCGCAGATCACCGCTGAATCGGGGACGACCAGACCGCTGTCCTCAACCAGCGTGGGCACCGTGCAGGCCGGGTTCAGCTCCAGATATTCCGGGCGGCGTTCCCAGACTTTTTCTGCCCGAAGCTCGAAGGGCAGACGCCGTTCGGCCAGGACCAGACGCACTTTGCGGGCGAAGGGCGACAGGGGCAGATGATATAGGACTCGCATGGCGGACTTTATGCCATTAGAGCGGGCGCACTGAAAGTGAGCCCGCCCCGGTAATGCCTACGCGCTCTTCTCGGTGGCTTCCTCCGACAGCGGCGCGGGTAGGTATTTTACATATTCCTTTGGTACGATCTGCCAGAAATGCCCGCATTCGCGCGACCAGCCATTGAGAATCGCGGCGGCGTAGCGGCTTTCCGTCTCCAGGGCATGGCGCTCCACGAGGGATTTCAGCACGCCCTCCCAATGCGGGGTGACGACTCGCTGCCAGGTGAGCGACTCCGGATTGATGCGCAGCTCGAACTGCCCGGCGGGGTCGTAGACGAAAGCCATGCCGCCGGTGAAACCGGCGCCGAAATTGTCGCCCACCTCGCCCAGCACCACGACCGTGCCGCCGGTCATGTATTCACAACCGTTGGAGCCGATGCCTTCGACCACCGCGGTGCCGCCGGAGTTACGCACCGCGAAGCGCTCACCCGCGCGCCCGGCGGCGAAGAGATTGCCCGAGGTGGCACCGTACAGGCAGGTGTTGCCCACGATCGTATTTTCGTTGGTCTTGAGCTTGGAGGACGGCACCGGGCGGACCACGATGGTCGCCCCGGAAAGCCCCTTGCCGACATAATCGTTAGAGTCGCCAAAGACTTCCAGCTTCAGCCCGGCCACCGCGAAGGCGCCCAGCGACTGCCCGGCCGAGCCGCGCAGGCGCACGGTCACATGCTCCGGTTGCAGCTTCGCCTTGCGGTATTTGGCGACGATCTGCGAGCTGAACTTGGTGCCGATGGCGCGGTGCGTGTTGCGGATGTTGTATTGCAACTGCATCTTCTCGCCGTTCTGGAAGAAGGGCTGGGCGTCGGCGATCATCTGCGCGTCCAGGGTCTCGGGCACCTCGTTACGGCCGATGCGGGTGCAGTAGCGGGCATGCGGGCCGGGGTCGGCCTGGGCGAGGATGGGGTTGAGGTCCAGATCGTCCAGATAATCAGCGCCGCGGCTGACCTGATGCAGCAGATCGGTGCGCCCGATGATCTCTTTCAGCGATTTGAAGCCGAGCGAGGCCAGGATGCCGCGCACGTCCTCCGCGATGAAGGAGAACAGGTTGATGATCTTCTCGGGCGTGCCCTCGAACTTCTTGCGCAGATCTTCGTCCTGCACGCACACGCCGACCGGGCAGGTGTTGGAGTGGCACTGGCGGACCATGATGCAGCCCATGGCGACCAGCGAGGCGGTGCCGATGCCGTATTCCTCGGCGCCGAGCATGGCGGCGATGACGACATCGCGCCCGGTTTTAATCCCGCCGTCAGCGCGCAGGGTGACCTGATGGCGCAGCCGGTTGAGCATGAGCACCTGATGCGCCTCGGAGAGGCCCATCTCCCAGGGCATGCCCGCGTATTTCACCGAGGATTGCGGCGAGGCGCCGGTGCCGCCGACATGGCCGGAGATGAGGATGGCATCCGCCTTGGCCTTGGCAACGCCGGCGGCGATGGTGCCGATGCCCGAGCGCGAGACCAGTTTGACGCATACCGTGGCGCGCGGGTTGATCTGCTTGAGATCATAGATGAGCTGCGCCAGATCTTCGATGGAGTAGATGTCGTGATGCGGCGGCGGGCTGATGAGCGTGACGCCGGGGGTGGCGTGGCGCAGCTTGGCGATCAGCTCCGTCACCTTGAAGCCGGGCAGCTGCCCGCCCTCGCCCGGTTTCGCGCCCTGGGCGATTTTGATCTCGATCTCCTTGCAATCGTTCAGATATTCGGCGGTAACGCCAAAGCGCCCGGAGGCGATCTGCTTGATGGCGGAGGAGGCGTTGTCGCCATTGGGGCGCGGCTCGGCCCGCGAGGGATCTTCGCCGCCCTCGCCGGAATCCGAGCGCGCGCCGATGCGGTTCATCGCGATGGAGAGCGTCTCATGCGCCTCGGGGCTGAGCGCGCCCAGCGAAATGCCCGGCGCGAGCAGAACCTTGCGGATTTCGGTGATGCTCTCGACATCGTCAACCGGGATGGGGGTCAGGCCATCGGTGCGGAAATCCAGCAGGTCGCGCAACGCGATCGGGCGTTGCTGGCGCACGGATTCCGCATAGCGGCGGTAGAGCTGGTAGCTGTTGCTGCCGACCGCCTTTTGCAAAAGATGGATGGCGTTGTTGTCGAAGGCGTGGGTCTCACCCGCGCGGCGCAGGCGGTACATGCCGCCGATCTCCAGCGGCACGATGTTGCCACCCCAGGCGGCCTCGTGCAGCCCCAGCACCTTATGCGCGATGCCGGGCAGGCCGATGCCGGAGATGCGCGAGTTCATACCGGGGAAGAACTCGCCGACCAGCGCGCGCGAGAGACCGATGGCCTCGAAATTATAGCCGCCGCGATAGGAGGCGATAACCGAGATGCCCAGCTTGCTCATGATTTTGAGCAGGCCCTTGTTTACCGCTTTTTTGTAGCGATAGACGCATTCCTTCAAAGTAAGCTTGCCAAACAGGCCGCGGGCGTGGCGGTCGGCGATGCATTCCTGCGCCAGATAGGCGTTGATGGTGGTGGCGCCCACGCCGACCAGCACGGCGAAATAATGCACATCCAGACATTCAGCCGAGCGGACGTTGAGGCTGGTGAAGGTGCGCAGGGACTGGCGGACCAGATGGGTATGCACCGCGCCGGTGGCGAGGATCATCGGGATGGTGGCGCGCTCGGGCGAGATTGCCTCATCGCTGAGGATGACATGGGTGCAGCCGGCGCGCACACCTTCCTCGGCCTCGCGGCGGATGCGCTTGATGGCGCGGCGCAGGCCATCCTCGCCGTTGATGACCTTGAAGGTGCAGTCCACCACGCAGGCGTTGCTGCCCATGGTCTTGCGCATCGCCTCGAACTCGGCGGTGGAGAGCACGGGGCTGTCGAGCTGGAGCAGGTCGCACTGCTCGGAGTCTTCATCGAGCACGTTGCCGAGATTGCCCAACCGGGTTTTCAGCGACATCACGCGGGTTTCACGCAAGGAGTCGATGGCCGGGTTGGTGACCTGGGAGAAGCTCTGGCGGAAGAAATGATGCAAGCCGCGGTATTTGTCGGAGAGGACGGCAAGCGGTGTGTCATCGCCCATGGAGCCGGTGGCTTCCTGCGCGTCGTCCACCATCGGGTGCAGCAGCAGCTCCATGTCTTCGAGCGTGAAGCCGACGGCAAGCTGGCGGCGGCGCAACGAGAGCGCATCGAGGCGCACCGGCTCAGGCGCATCGGTTTTCACGATATGGTCAATGACGGTGATGCGCTTCACCCAGGCGCCAAAATCCTGACGCGCGGCCAGCATGTCCTTGATTTCGGCGTCATGGTAGAACTTGGCCGCGCCGAGATCGACACCGATGGTCTGGCCGGGGCCGACATGGCCCTTCTCGACGATATTGTCCTCATCCAGCTTCACCATACCCGTCTCGGAGCCGACGATGAGCATGTGGTTGCGGGTAACGGTGTAGCGCAGCGGGCGCAGGCCGTTGCGGTCCAGCCCGGCGATGACGAAATTGCCGTCCGTGGCGGCGACCGCCGCCGGGCCGTCCCACGGTTCCATCACCACGTTACAGTATAAAAACAGGTCGCGATGCGCCTTGGGCATCGTCGCGTCGTTGCTGATGGAGGGCGGGATCATCAGGGTCTTGGCCATCGGCGCGTCGCGCCCGGCACGCACCAGCAGCTCGAACACGTTATCAAGCGCTGCGGTGTCGGAGCCGCCGGCCTGCACCACGGGCTTCACATAATTAAGGAAGTCGTCCAGCCCTTCGGCGGCCAAACGGGTCTCGTGACTCTGCATCCAGTTGATGTTGCCGGCGACCGTGTTGATCTCGCCGTTATGCGCCAGCATGCGGAAAGGCTGCGCCAGCTTCCAGGTCGGGAAGGTGTTGGTGGAATAGCGCTGGTGATAGATGGCGAAGCGCGAGATGAAACGCTCGTCCAGCAGATCCGGGTAGAAATCGGTCAGCGAGGCGGCGAGGAACATGCCCTTGTAGATGATCGAGCGGCAGGACAGCGAGCAGAGGTACAGATCGGGTATCTGCGCCTCGATTGCGGCTTTCTCGATTTTGCGGCGGATGATGTAGAGCTCGCGCTCGAACACGTCCTCAGCCACGCCGCGGGCGTTCCAGAGCATGATCTGCTCGATCTCGGGGCGGGTGGCGTTGGCCTTCTCGCCGATGCACTCGACATTGATGGGCACCTGGCGCCAGCCGTAAATCCGGTAGCCGAGGCTGAGGATTTCGGTCTCGACGATCTGGCGGCAACGCTCCTGCGCGCCGAGGTCCGTCTTGGGCAGGAACACCATGCCGACCGCGATCGGCCCCTCGCGCAGGCCATCGCCAGAACGGCGGACTTCATCGGCGAAAAAATCCTGCGGGATTTCGATGTGGATGCCCGCGCCATCGCCGGTCTTACCGTCGGCATCCAC
>JAJZCG010000111.1 GCA_021846225.1 Pseudomonadota bacterium
TCAGACGCTTTGATAAGAGGCTGATTCACGCTTTCGGTTGCCACGCTCGCGCGCGTCAACCTCAAACGATCAGACTCTTTGATAAGAGGCTGATTCACGCTTTCGGTTGCCACGCTGGCGCGTGTCAACCTCAAACGATCAGACTCTAGGCGGCAAAAATAAGCTGATCCCAGCGGGCGTTTCCGTGCCGATGGGAACCGGATTCTCTGCGATCCGATGCTGTGCGATCCGATCCGGACGGGGTGGGATTCGAACCCACGGTACGCTTTCACGCACGGCGGTTTTCAAGACCGCTGCCTTAAACCGCTCGGCCACCCGTCCCGGATGATGCGTACCTAACCGACCTGTTGAAATACTTCAACCTGCGGGGGCGGCTCAGCCCAGCTGAGCCTTCACCGCCTCGTTGACCAGTGCCGGGTTGCCTTTGCCCTGCATGGCCTTCATCACCTGGCCGACGAAGAAGCCGAATAATTTATCCTTGCCGGATTTATATTCCGCCACCTTGTCAGGGTTCGCCGCCAGCACCTGCGCCACCGCCGCGTCGATCGCGCTGGTGTCAGTCACCTGGCGCAAGCCTTTGGCCTCGACGATGGCGCCCGGCATGGCGCCGGTTTCCACCATCTCCTCGAACACATCCTTGGCGATGCGCCCGTTGATGGTTTTATCCGAGATCAGGTCGATCAATTCGCCCAGCGCCGCGCCGGAAACCGGCGGGTTTTCAATCGAGCGGCCGGTGCGGTTCATGGCGGCGAAGAAGTCGCCGGAAATCCAGTTGGCGGCGAGGCGGGCGTCGCGGCCCTTGGCGACGCGCTCGTAGAAATCCGCCGTGGCCTGTTCGGCCACCAGCACCCCGGCGTCATAGAAGGGAATGGCGTATTCATCGCAGAAGCGGCGGCGTTTCTCGTCGGGCAGCTCTGGGAGTTTTGCCTTCAGCCCGGCGACGAATTCTTCCTCCAGCACCAGGGGCAGCAGATCCGGTTCGGGGAAGTAGCGGTAGTCATGCGCGTCTTCCTTGGAGCGCATGGAGCGCGTTTCGCCGCGCGCGGGGTCGTAGAGCCGGGTTTCCTGGCGGACTTCGCCGCCCGATTCCCATACCTCGATCTGGCGCAGCGCCTCGGCCTCCACCGCATGCATCACGAAGCGCACGGAGTTGACGTTCTTGATCTCGCAGCGGGTGCGAAAATCCTCGCCTGCCTTGCGCACGGAGACATTCACATCCGCGCGCATGGAGCCTTCTTCCATATTGCCGTCGCAGGTGCCGAGGTAGCGCAATATCTGGCGGATTTTGCGAAGGTAGGCCCCGGCTTCCTCGGGCGAGCGGATGTCCGGCTCGGAGACGATTTCCATCAGCGCCACGCCAGCGCGGTTGAGGTCGATCACGGATTTCGAGGCGTGCTGGTCGTGCATCGATTTGCCGGCATCCTGCTCCAGATGCAGCCGGGTGATGCCGATGTGCTTGATCGTGCCGTCCTGCAGCTCGATCTCGACATCGCCGGTGCCCACGATCGGATGGTCGAACTGGCTGATCTGGTAGCCGTTGGGCAGATCGGCGTAGAAATAGTTTTTGCGGTCAAAGCGCGAGACCAGGTTGATCTGCGCCTTCAGGCCGAGCCCGGTGCGCACCGCCTGGGCCACGCATTCACGGTTGATGACCGGCAGCATGCCGGGGAAGCCTGCATCCACGAAGCTGACATGCGCGTTGGGCGCGCCGCCGTAAGTCGCGGAGGCGCCGGAGAATAGTTTTGACTCCGAGATGACCTGCGCGTGGATTTCCAGCCCGCACACGACTTCCCAGGTTCCGGTTTTTCCTTCGAGGCTGTAAGCCATTATTCTGCCCTCACGCTTGGCATGGCGGTGAATCCGGCCGCGCGCTCCAGCGCCGCCGAGACCGCGAAAACCGTCTCTTCATCGAAATGTTTGCCGATTACCTGCAGGCCCAGGGGCAGGCCTTCGGCGCTCAGCCCCGCGGGGATGCTCATGGCGGGAACGCCGGCGAGCGAGGCGGGCACGGTGAACACGTCGTTGAGGTACATGGTGACCGGATCATCCATCTTCTCGCCCAGGCCGAAGGCGGCGGAGGGCGCGGTGGGGGTGAGGATGGCGTCCACCTTCTCGAAGGCGTTGTTGAAGTCACGCAGGATCAGGTTACGGACCTTCTGCGCCTTCAGATAATAGGCATCGTAATAGCCATGGCTGAGCACATAGGTGCCGATCATGATGCGGCGCTTCACCTCGGAGCCGAAACCGGCGGCGCGGGTGCGCTCGTACATGTCGATCAGGTCCTCGCCATCCACCCGCGCGCCGAAGCGCACGCCATCGTAACGGGCGAGGTTGGAGGAGGCTTCCGCCGGGGCGACGATGTAATACACCGCGAGGCCGTATTTGGTGTGGGGCAGGGAGATGTCGACGATTTCGGCGCCCTGTTCGCGCAGCCAGGCAACGCCTTTTTCCCAGAGCGCGGAAATCTCGCCGCTCATGCCGTCCATGCGGTATTCGGCGGGGATGCCGATGCGCAGGCCCTTCACGCCCCGGCCGAGCGCCGCGCCAAAATCCGGCACCGCGCGCTCTGCGCTGGTGGAATCATGCGGATCGAACCCGGACATGGCGCCGAGCAGAATGGCGCAGTCTTCCACGGTGCGCGCCATCGGCCCGGCTTGGTCGAGCGAGGAGGCGAAGGCGACGATGCCGTAGCGCGAGCAGCGGCCATAGGTGGGTTTGATGCCCGCGAGGCCGGTGAATGAAGCAGGCTGGCGGATGGAGCCGCCGGTGTCGGTCCCGGTGGCGCCCAGGGCGAGCCGCGCGGCCACCGCCGCCGCCGAGCCGCCAGACGAGCCGCCGGGGACGAGTTTGGCATCCGAGCCGTTGCGCTTCCAGGGGTTCTCCACCGGGCCGTAGCCGGAGGTGATGTTGGAGGACCCCATGGCGAATTCGTCCAGATTCGCCTTGCCGAGGCAGATGGTGCCGGCTTCCAGGAGCTGGCGCGTTACCGTGCTCTCATAGGGCGGCACGAAGGGCTCCAGGATTTTGCTGGCCGCCGTGGTGCGCACGCCCGCCGTGCAGAACAGGTCTTTGATCGCCAGCGGAATGCCGGTGAGCGGGCCCGCGGTGCCGGCGGCGATGCGCGCATCAGCCGCTTGCGCCTGCGCCAGGGCAAGCGCGGGGGTTGTGGTGATATAGGCGTTCAGGCGCGGGTTGAGCGCCGCGATGGCGGCGTTATGCGCGGCCGTCAGCTCTACGGCTGAGAATTTTTTCGCGGCCAGGGCGGCACCAGCCTGGGCGATTGTCAGATTAAGAAGGCTCATTCCACAACTTTCGGTACGGCGAAAAACTGCCCGACTCGGTCGGGCGCATTGGCCAGGATGTTTTCGGCTTGCTCGCCGTCGGTCACGGTGTCCTCGCGCAGGCGCATGGCCATTTGCGCGCCGCCCGAAAGCGGGGCCACGCCCTCGACGTTGACCTCGTTCAACTGGTCCACATAGCCCAGAATCGCGTTCAATTCGGTCTGCAATACGCCAACTTCGGCGTCATCGACGCGGATTCTGGCCAGTTTCGCAATCCGGCGTACCGTTGCGCTATCGAGCGACATCAATAATCCCTTGGGTTTAAACTCTGGGCGGACCATAACCGCGCGCATGGCGCTCTTCAACCTCACGGATTTTTTCGCTCAACTCCCCCCCGGCGCAAGGCTGCTGGGGCTGGACCCCGGGGCCGCGCGCATCGGCGTGGCGCTCTCGGATGTGGGGCGGCGGATCGCCAGCCCTTATGGCACCCTGCTGCGCGCCAAGCTGAAGCAGAACGCGGCGGAGGTGGCGGCGATTGCGGCGCGCGAGGGGGTGGGGGGCTTGATCGTCGGCCTGCCGCTGGACGGGGAGCAGAAGCTGGGGCCGCGCGCGCAGGCGGCGCGTGACTGGGCGCATGCGATGAGCACGGCCACCGGGCTGCCGGTTGCGCTGGTGGATGAGAGTTTCACCACCGCGGATGCGCATGAGCGTATGATAGAGGCGGGCTTGAGCCGCGCGCGCCGGGGCGAGATTATCGACAAGGCCGCCGCTGCCGCCATTTTACAGGCGGCGCTGGACGCGATGGGAGGCTAACATGCCGCATTTGGGGATTATTCTGGCCACCTACCTGGGCGCCTGCGTGGAATGGGTGGAGGCGTTCACCATTGTTCTGGCGGTGGCGCTCTCCATCGGCTGGGCGCGCGCCGCCACCGCCGCGGGCGCCGCGCTGCTGGTGCTGGCGGGCATGACGCTCACCGGCACGGCGCTGCTCGCCTATGTTCCGGATTTCGCCTGGGTGCAGGGGGTTATCGCGGCGTTCCTTATCCTGTTTGGCCTGCGCTGGCTGGCCAAGGCCATCGCGCGCGGGGCGGGGCTGAGGCCGCTGCATGATGAGGTGGCGCAATTCAACGCCGTGCGCGCCAGCAAGGGGTTGAGCGACCACCACGCCGCCTGGCTCATCGCCTTCAACGGCACGCTGCTGGAGGGTTTGGAGGTCTGGCTGATCGTGGTGGCGCTTGGCGTGCACTCGCACCATACGCTGCCGGTCGCCGCTGCCGCCATCGCCGCTTTGCTCACGGTGATCGCCGTGGGGGCGCTGCTGCACAGGCCGCTGGCGCGGGTGCCGGAGAATGCGTTGAAGTTCATCGTCGGCGGCGCGCTGCTGGCTTTTGGCAGTTTCTGGCTGTTGCAGGCGCTGGGCTATGCGTGGCCATTGGGTGACGGCGCGCTGCCCGCGCTGGCGGCGTTCTACCTGCTGGGCGGGCTGGGGCTGGTCGCGCTGCTGCGCCGCCGGGCGGGAGCGGCGGCATGAGGGCGCTGTTCAAAACATTGTTTGGCAGCGCGCGCACCATCAGCGCGGCGGCGGCGGCGGTGGTTCTGGCGGGACTCGCCCTGCACGGCCCGGCGCCGGTGCTGGCTGGCGCGGTTCTGCCGGTGGCGCTGCTGGCGGGGGCGGCTTATCTCGCGTTAAAGGGCTGATGTGATCATCTCGCGCGCCAGCAACTCGTAGGAGCGGCGGCGGGCCGCCGGGTCGTAGGCGGTGGTGGTGATGACCAGCTCGGCGATGCCGGTCTGCGCCGCCAGCGCGCGCAGCCGCGCCGCCACATCCGGCGCCGTGCCGGTGAAGGCCCGTTCCTTGCGCCGGGCGGCTCTGGCGCGCTGCTCATCGGTGAAGGGAAACGCCGCCGCCTCTTCAGGCGAAAGCTGGGCGGTGAATTTGCCCTGGTCACGCAGCACGCTGAACACGGCGCGCGACTGGTAGAAGTAATCCGCTGTTTCCTGCGTATCCGCCGCGAAGGCCCAGACGGTGATGGCCGCGTGCGGGGCGGAGAGAAGCGCGGAGGGTTTGAAGGTTTCCCGGTAGATGTCCAGGGCTTCCTGCGCGCCCTGGCCGTCGGTGAAGAAATAAGCGTAGCAATAGGGCAGGCCGAAATGCGCCGCCAGCTGGGCGCCGTAGTTGGAGCTGCCCAGAATCCACAGCTCCGGGGCAAAGGGGCCGGAGGGTTCGGCGCGCACGGTGCGCAAGGGGTGGGACTCGGGCAGCGGCCCGCCGGAGGCCCAGGCGTATAAATCGCGCACCTGGGCGGGGAAATTCTCCGCCAT
>JAJZCG010000001.1 GCA_021846225.1 Pseudomonadota bacterium
GTATTTGGGCCGGCGGCGCAGGTGGCGGCCTATAACACCGTGGCGGATTATACCGGCCAGGCGGCGTTGCAGCGGTTTGCCGAGGCCGTGGATGTGGTGACGTTCGAGTTCGAGAACATTCCCGCGGAGAGTCTGGCGCTGCTGGCGAGCCTGAGGCCGGTGCGGCCGGGGCCGGGGGTTTTGGCGGTGAGCCAGGACCGGCTGCTGGAGAAGCGGTTTTTGAACGATGCCGGGATTGCGACGGCGCCTTGGGTGGCGGTGCATGACGAGGCGGAACTGGCCGCGGCGGTGGCCGAACTGGGGCTGCCCGCGGTGCTGAAGACGACGCGGCTGGGCTATGACGGCAAGGGGCAGGCGATGCTGCGCGCGCCCGAGGACATGGCGGGGGCATTTGCCACGCTGGCGCCGAAGCCGCTGGTGCTGGAGGGGTTTGTGGATTTCGCCGCTGAGATTTCCGTGATGGTGGCGCGCGGGGTTGATGGCGGGATCGTGGCGTTTGATGCGGTGGAGAACAAGCACAAGCACCATATTCTGGACCTGACCTATGCGCCGGCGCCGCTGCCGCTGGACCTGCTGGAAGAAGCGGGGGCGATTGCGCGCAAGGTGGCTGAAAGGCTTGAACTGGTTGGGTTGCTGGGCGTGGAGATGTTCGTGACCGCAACCGGCGGGCTGCTGGTGAATGAGATCGCGCCGCGGCCGCATAATTCCGGGCATTGGACGATTGATGCCTGCGGGTGCAGCCAGTTTGAGATGCATATTCGCGCGGTGGCGGGGCTGCCGCTACCGCCGGCGGTGCGCCATTCCGATGCGGTGATGAAGAATCTGGTGGGGCCGGAGGATATGGCGCTGTGGCCGGAGATTTTGGCGGCGCCGGGGCTGATTGCGCACCATTACGGCAAGACCGAAGCGCGGCCGGGCCGGAAAATGGGACATTTTACCCGGTTGTTTCCCAAGGGCGGGTTGCCAGGCGCCTTTGGGATCGAGGATGCGATCAGGTTGGGGTGAAGGGGGCTGGGTGGGCTTGTGCAAACGCCCGCGCGGGGACCAGATTGTCCATGAAACGCTGCGTGCAGGCGGTCCAGGAGTAGGTTTGGGCATGCGGGCGGCAGGCCGCGCGGTCTATTGCCAGGGCGTCCAGCGCGGCTTTTTGTAAATCCTCGTTCAGCGCGCCGACGGGGGTTGTGGCTTCGCCCAGAATGTCCATGGGGCCGGTGACCGGGTAGGCGGCGACAGGCAGGCCGCATGCGAGGGCTTCAAGAATCACCAGGCCGAAGGTGTCGGTTTTGGAGGGAAAGACGAAGACATCCGCCCCGGCGTAAGCGGCGGCGAGGCCTGCGCCATGGCGCGCGCCGGCGAAATGCGCGTTGGGATAATCGCGCTCGAGCGCTTTGCGCTGAGGACCGTCACCGACGATGAGTTTGGTGCCGGGAAGCTCGAGGTCCAGAAAGGCGCGGAGGTTTTTTTCCACCGCGACGCGGCCGACGCAGGCGAAGACGGGGCGCGGGAGATTCCAGTTTTCTTTTGGTTCGGGTTGGAATGCTTCGAGGTCAACGCCGCGCGACCAGAGGCGGACATCGCGAAAGCCGCGGGCGGTGAGTTCGTTGCGCAACGATTGCGTGGCGACCATGACGCCGGAGCTTGCGCCATGGAACCAGCGCAGCCAGGCATAGGTGAGGCGCAGCGGCATTTTGATGCGTGCATGCAGGTATTCGGCAAAGCGTGTATGAAAGGCGGTGGTGAAGGCGATTTTGCGGCGCCGTGCGTAGGCGCGGCCGGCGATGCCGAGCGGGCCTTCGGTGGCGATGTGCAGCGCGTCGGGGGCGAAATCGTCGATCAGTTTTTCCAGCCGGCGGCGCGGAAAAACAGCGAGGCGGATTTCCGGGTAGGAAGGCATCGGCACGGAGACGAACTGATCCGGCCCGATGATTTCGACGATATTGCCCATGGCGCGCATTTCCTGCGCGATCATGCGCAGGGTGCGGACCACGCCGTTAACCTGCGGCTCCCATGCGTCGGATACGATGAGAATGCGGCGCAGACCGGGAAACGCGAGCAGCGGCTTAGGCTCCGGCAGACAGGGCGCGCGTGGATTCAGGCGTGCGCGGCAGGGAGGCGATTTCCGCCGCGAAGTTTTCCAGGACAGCGGATTTTGAGGCGCTGGCCTTGGTGCTGGCGCTGCTGAGCAGCGAGAGCTTGTTGCGGGCCACCCAGTCCACGAGTTCGAGCCTGCCGTCAGTGTGTTCCACCAGGGCGGTGCAGCTTTCCACCCAGTCGCCATCGTTGAGGTACATGATGCCGTTGACCATGCGCATTTCCGCGTGGTGGATGTGGCCGCAGACCACGCCGTCGAACCCGCGGCTGCGGGCATCGTCAGCGAGTGCGCCCTCGAAACGATCAATCGCTTTGACGGCTTCCTTTACCTGCAGCTTGAGCCAGGCGGAGAGCGACCAGTAGGGATAGCCGAGTTTCACGCGGATGTTGTTGAAATAACGGTTGACGCCGAGCGCCACCGTGTAGGCCCAGTCACCCAGCAAAGCGAGGATTTTGGCGTGGCGGACCACGGAGTCGAAGGCGTCGCCATGGGTGATGAGGAGGCGTTTGCCGTCAGCGGTGGTGTGCTCGGCCTCCATCTGCATTTTCACGCCGCAGACCTCCACGCCGAGGGGAATGTATTTGCGCATCATCTCGTCATGATTGCCGGGGATGTAGACGACATTCGTGCCGCCGCGGGCCGCGCGCAGGATGAGGCGCAGAACTTCGTCGTGATGGTGGTCCCAGAACCAGGAGCGGCGCAGGCGCCAGCCGTCGATAATGTCACCGACGAGGAAAAGATTGTCGCATGTTACCGATTTGAGGAAATCGGCGAGGAATTCGGCGCGGCAGCCGCGCGTGCCGAGATGCGTGTCGGAAATGAAAACACTGCGATACGAAGTCGTATTCACATGGCGGGCGGGCGCTGTTGCGTTCATGACTCAGGCAATAGGCCGGGAGCGCGTGCCGGAAACAGTGAAGTTTCCATGACTGAGGCTGGAAGTTTTTGAAAACAAGGTATCATGATTATGTCATGGCACGGTCATTCCAGTGACACATGAGAACGGCAGAAGGAGAGTTTATTCTGGTCTGCCGGGGATTTTGTGATGTTGGTTATTTTTAATCCGGTAGCAGGCCGCAGGCGGGCGGCGGCATTGTGGCATGTGCTGGATCTGCTGGTTGAAAACGGGGTTATGGTGGAGGTGGCCGAGACCCGGCATGCCGGGCATGCAACCGAGCTGGCCCGCGCGGCGGCGCGCGAGGGGCGGGCCATGGTTGTGGCGGCGGGAGGCGATGGCACCATCGCCGAGGTGGCGAACGGGCTGCTGGGCAGCAATACGGCGCTGGGGGTGATCCCGCTGGGTACGGCGAATGTGCTGGCCAAGGAGTATGGCCTGTCCACCAGCCCGCGCGCGATTGCCAACGCGCTGGCCTACCGGCGCACCCGGCTGCTCTGGCCGGGGGTGGCCAGGATTTTGGGACACGAGCATGTGTTTGTGCAGATGCTCGGGCTGGGGTTTGATGGCGCGGTCGTGCGCGGGCTGCCGCCGCTGCTCAAACGCGCCATCGGCCGGGGGGCGTATGTTTGGCAGTCGCTCTGGGAGTCGGTGGCGTACGGCTTCCCGAAGCTGCGGCTGAGCGTGGATGGCCGGGACTATGAGGCGGCCAGCGTGGTGGTGACCAAGGGGCGGCTCTATGGCGGGCCGTATATGCTGGCGCCCAATGCCGCCTCCACGGCGCCGGGTTTTCAGGTGGCGCTGTTCGAGACGCCGGGAACACTGGCGGCCCTGCTCTCAGGCGCGGCGCTGCCGCTGGGGTTGTTGCCGCGCTGCCCGGGGGTGCGGGTGATCGCGGGCAGCCATATCGATTTTTTGCCGGAGAACGGCGCGATCATGGCGCAGTCCGACGGGGATGCCCTGGAGGGCACGCCGGCCTGCATTGTGGATGCCGGCTGCCCGATTGCGTTGATCGTGGGGTAGGGTTGCGGCGCAGGGGTTGAGGCCGCTCCGGTGAAGGGATAAGGGGGGGACGCAAATTCACGGAGACAAAGATATGAAAACCCCCGTTCGCGTTGCCGTTACCGGTGCTGCCGGTCAGATTGGTTATGCTATCCTGTTCCGCATCGCCAATGGCGATCTGCTCGGCAAGGACCAGCCGGTTATCCTGCATCTGCTCGACCTGCCGGTGGCGCAGAAGGCGCTGAACGGCGTGATCATGGAACTGAAGGATTGCGCCTTCCCGCTGCTGGCCGGCGTGGTGCCCAGCGATGACCCGAATGTGGCGTTCAAGGATGTCGATATCGCCATTCTCATCGGCTCGCGCCCGCGCGGCCCCGGCATGGAGCGCCGCGACCTGCTGGCCGCCAATGCCGAGATATTCAAGGTGCAGGGCAAGGCGCTCAACGATGCCGCCAAGCGCACGGTTAAAGTGCTGGTCGTGGGCAACCCGGCCAATACCAATGCTTATATCGCCATGAAGTCGGCGCCGGACCTGCCCAAGAGCGCGTTCACCGCGATGCTGCGGCTCGACCATAACCGCGCGGTCTCCATGCTGGCGGAAAAGGCCGGGGTTGCGGTTGCGGATATCGAGAAGGTTGCGGTGTGGGGCAATCATTCACCCACCATGTATGCCGACTACCGCTTTGCCGCGGTGGGGGGCGAGTCGCTCCCGGCCAAGATCAACGATGAGACCTGGTATCGTGAGACCTATCTCAGCGCAGTCGGCAAGCGTGGCGCCGCCATCATCGAAGCGCGCGGCCTGTCCTCGGCTGCCTCCGCCGCCAATGCCGCGATCGACCATGTGCGCGACTGGGTGCTGGGCACCAATGGCAAATGGGTTTCCATGGGCATTCCCTCCGATGGCTCCTACGGCGTGCCGGAGGATGTGATGTTTGGCGTGCCTGTTATCTGTGAGGGTGGCGTGTACAAGCGGGTTGAAGGCCTGCCGGTCGATGAGTTCTCCAAGGGCCGTATTCAGCACACGCTGAACGAGCTGCTGGAAGAACGCGAAGCCGTGGCCGCGCTGCTCGGCTAAGCTGCTGTGGCGTTGATGTGACTGGAAAAGGCCGGGGGATTGATCTCCTGGCCTTTTTTTAATGAAGGCGCGTTGCCAGGGATGCGGGTATGCGCCTTCCGGCGCGCAGGCTGGTTTGCTATGGCCTGGGTGTGGGTAATTCCTTTGCTTTGATGTTTGGTTTGCCGGGGCAGGGGATGCATTTGCGCCTTGATGCCTTGTCTGTGCTGTTTCTGTGCATTCTTGTGCCGCAGATCGTGGCCAGCGCGCTGGCCGAGCGGCGAGGGTCGATCGCGTTCTGGGTGTTCGCGGGCGCCATGGTGCTCACGCTTCTGGCGGGGGATGCGTTTACGCTGATTTTTGGCTTCGAGCTGATGAGCGCGGCCTCGTGGTTGCTGGTGCTGCGTGGTGATGCCAGACCGGCGACGCTGTATGCCGGTATGGCGATGTTTTCCGCCGCCTGCTTGATCCCGGCGGTGTTTCTGCCTGCTGGTTCGCTGGCGTTCATGCTGGTGTTGCTGGGGGCTGGCGCCAAGGCGGGGCTGGCGCCGTTGCATTCATGGCTGCCGCGCGCGCATCCGGCGCCACCGGCGGGGGTTTCCGCGCTGATGTCCGGCGGGATGGTGAAGGTCTCGCTTTATATCCTGATCCGCTACGCTTTTATTGAGTTTGGCGCGGCGGCGCAGCCCTGGTGGGGTTCGGTGCTGATTGCGGCGGGGGCGGCCTCGGTATTGATCGGTGCGCTGCGGGCCATGCTCGAGGTTGAGCTGAAGACCATGCTGGCCTGTTCGACGGTTGAGCATGCCGGGTTGATCGCGGTTGGGCTGGGGATCGCGCTGCGGGCGAAGGCCATGGGGAATCTGGATCTGGCGTCGCTCGCGCTGCAGGGGGCCTTGCTTTGCGCGGTGGCGCATGGGTTGTTCAAGCCGATGTTGTTCCTGGGGGCTGGAGCGGTGAAGAAGGCGACGGGGACGACGTCGCTGGATTGGCTGGGCGGGCTGATGCGCGGCATGCCGCGGTTGGGCATGTTGATGCTGGCGGGCGCCGCGGGGATGGCGGCGCTGCCGCTGGGGCCGGGGTTTGCGCCGGAGTTTTTGCTGCTGCATGCCGTGATCAAGGCCGCCGCCACGGGCGGGATTCTGGCGCGGATCGGCTTTACGGCCCTGCTGGCGGGATTGGGCTTGAGCGCCGCGCTGGCGCTGGGTGCCGTGGTGCGGTTGATCGGCATTGGTTTTTTGGGGCGTCCGCGCAGCCTGCATGCCGCCGCCGCCGGGGATGCCAACCGCGCGACGCTGGCCGGTATGGGGCTGCTGGCGGCTCTTTGCGTGCCGGTGGCGCTGCTGCCGGGTGTGGTGCTGGGCATGATGGAGCCGGTTATTCAGCTGTTGGCGCCCAATTCCGCCCCGGCGCCGCTGAGTTATGCGCCGCTGTCGCTGTTTTTGCTGCTGGCGGCTGCCGCGGCCGCCGCGTTTTTTGGGCTGCGCCGTTTTGCGGTGCGCGGCACCCGCGAGGTGCCGGCCTGGACATGCGGATTTGGCAGCCCGCCGGCGTGGTTGCCCTTTGGCGATCCGCTGACGCAACCCAGCGCCACCGGATTTGCCGAGCCGGTCCGCCGCGCCATTGCGCGCGGGGTGCTGGCGCCACAGGGCGTTGACCCGGCGGAGGCTTATCTGTTGTTCCCCTTATCGCAGGTGAGCCTGCGGCTGACGCGGGTGGCCGAGTATATCCGCCGCTCCACCATGCGCCAGCGGCTGGCTTTCGTGTTTGCGGCGCTGGTGATGTTTTTGCTGGCGCTGGGGCTGAGTGAGGGGGGCTGATGGTGACGTTCCTGCTCCGCCTGGTGGCGACCCTGTTGCATATCGGCTTGGTGTTTGCGCTGGCGCCGCTGTTGATGGGGCTGGTGACGAAGCTGCGGGCGCGGCTGCTCGGGCGGCGGGGGCCGCCGGTGGTGCAGCCATACCGCAACCTGCGCCGGTTGCTGCATAAGACCACGCTGGTGCCTGACACCGCGACCGATTTATATTCCATCTGGCCGTTTGTGTGTTTCACCGCCACGGCCGGGGCGGCAATGCTGGTGCCGGGATTTTCGCTCGGATTGCTGACCGCCAATGTTGGCGATTTTATTACGTTGATCGGTCTGTTCGCGCTGGCGCGTGGCGCGACCATGCTGGCGGGGCTGGAGTCGGGCTTTGGTTTTGGCGGGGCGGCGGCCGCGCGGGAGGCGCTGTTCAGCGTGTTCGCGGAGGCGGCTCTGCTGGTGATCCTGATCAGTTTCGTGCTGATTGCCCATTCGCCCACGGTGGATGGGGTGGCGGCGGCGTTCCGCAGCGGGCATCTGGGCATTTCAGTTTCGCTGGGGTTTGCACTGGCAGCCATGCTGGCCGTGGCGCTGACTGAAACGGGGCGGATTCCAACGGATAATCCCTCAGGACACCTGGAACTCGCCATGGTGCATGAGGCGATGCTGCTGGAGTATTCCGGGCGGTTTCTGTTGTTGTTCGAATATGCGGCGATGCTGCGGCTGATGGTGTGGATGTGCTTGATCGGCACGGTGTTTTTCCCTTTCGGCATGGCGCGCGCGGGGGAGATTCTCACCTGGCCGGGCGGGCTGGTGCTGTGGGCGGGGAAACTGGGCGTGATGGCGGGCGCGCTCTCGTTGTTTGAGATCGGCACAGCCAAGATGCGGGTCTTCCGGGTGCCGGAATTTTTGGGCGTGGCGATGTTGCTCGGCGTGCTCGCCGGGGTGTTTTTATTCGTGGCGGCGAGGATTGGCGGATGAATCTGGATTATCCGCTGGCGCATCTGATGGGCGGGGTGATCCTGCTGTGCGCGTTCTCGATGCTCTCCCAACGCCGGTTGGCGGCGATGATCACGCTGTATCAGGTGCAGGCGCTCACCCTCTCCGCCGCGGCGTTTTGGCAGGGATTCGCGCAAGGGGCGGGGGATCTCTACCTCACCGGCCTCATCACCCTCGTCATCAAGGGTATTTTGCTGCCCATGGGCATGCGCCAGATCGTGCAGCGGTTCAACATGGTCCGCGCCGTGGAAACCACCATGCCGGTCGGGTTCTCGATGATTCTGGGGGTTGGCTTGATTGGCATTGCGGTGCTGGTGGTGTTGCCCACCACGGTGAGCGCGGTTTCGCTCACGCGCGAGGATCTGGCGATTTCGCTCTCGGTCGTGCTGCTCGGCCTGCTGGTGATGACGCTGCGGCGCAATGCCATCGCGCAGGTGATCGGGTTTCTTTCCACCGAGAACGGGCTGGTGCTGGCGGCTACCGGCATGCCGGGGATGCCCTTTGTCGCCGAGCTTTCAGTGGCGTTGCTGGTGCTGCTGGCCTTCCTGGTGATCGGCGTGTTTCTGTTTCGAATCCGCGAACATTTTGACACGCTGGATCTGGTCGGCATCGAGGAAATCGAGAGGCGCGGACGATGAACCTTTGTTTGCCGGCGGTGTTTCTGCCGTTGCTGGCGGCGCCCGCGATTGGTGTGTTCGGGACGCGCGCGCAGGGAGCGGTGGTGAATCTGGCGCTGAACGTCATTGTGTTCGGGTTTACGATTGGTGTGCTTTTCGAGCCTGGGAGCGGGCTGATCCATGCCGATGATCTGGGGATGATTTTTGGCATTCTCACCAGTTTCGTCGGAATGACCACGGCGCTCAGTAATCTCAGTTTTGTGTGGAGTGGCAACGAGGTCCTCAGCCTGCGGCGCTGGCGGGTGTATCATGCGATGTGTCAGGTGGTGCTGGGGAGCACGTTGCTGGGGCTTTACGCTGATAATATCGGGCTGCTGTGGGTTGCGGTGGAGGGGGCGACGATTGCCGCGACGGTGGGGGTGAGCCTCTCGCGCACGGCCTCGGCGCTGGAGGCCGCGTGGAAATATTTCATCCTCGGCGGCGTGGGCATCGCGCTGGCGCTGTTTGGCACCATGCTGGTTTATCTGGCGGCGCAGCCGGCGCTGGGGCCCGGGCTGGCGGCGATGAGTTTCACGACGCTTGGCGCGCATGTCACGAAGCTGGATGGCTCGCTGCTGACGCTGGCGTTTGTGTTTCTGCTGTTCGGCTATGGCACCAAGGCGGCGCTGGTGCCGCTGCATGGCTGGTTGCCCGATGCCTATGCCGAGGGGCCGATACCGCTGACCACGGCGCTGAGCACGTTGATGCTGAATGTCGCGTTGATCGCGATTCTACGGTTCCGGCATTTGATGCAGGCGAATTTTGCCGGTGGCGGCGGGGCGTTGCAGCCGGGGGTATTTTTGCTGACGCTGGGGTTGGCCTCGCTGTTGCTCACCGCCTTTTCGCTCTCGCGGCGGCGCGATGCGCGGCGGTTTTTTGGTTTCTCGTCCATTGAGCATTCGGGAATCGCGGTGTTTGCCTTTGGCATTGGCGGCCCGGCGGCGATTTTTGGCGGGCTGCTGCATATGCTGGTGCACACGCTGATAAAATCGGCGCTGTTTCAGGCGTTGATGCGCGCGGCGGCGCTGCGCGGCTCGGCGGCCCCGGGAAATTATGGCTTCTCGCATCTGCGCGGCATGATCCACAGCAATAAATATGCCGGCTGGCTGCTCGGCGGTTGCGTTTTTGCGCTGACGGGCCTGCCGCCATCTGGTTTGTTCGCCAGCGAATTCATCATCATCAGCCAGACCATTCAGCGCGATCCTTATATGTCGCTGCCGCTCGGGCTGGGGCTTGTTTTATGCGCGGTGGCGATCATCCGCCATGTCGGCCCGCTGGTGTTTGGCCATGCGCCGCCGCATACGAAGCACCAGAAGGCGGGGTTTGGCATTAATCTGGCCGGGTTGCAGCTGGCGCTGGGGTTTGGCATTGCCTTTGCCATGCCGTGGTTTCTGCTGAACGCGCTTTCCTCTGTCGCGGCGGCGCTGCAATGAAGCTGCTCTCATCGCAGGACTGGCAGGCGCATGCGGGAAAATTCATCGCCCTGTGGACGGATGCCCAGTATGCCTATGCGCTGTACCAGCCGGCGGAGCTGGTGGCGACGCCGTTGGTGGAGGGCGCCTATCCGGCGCTGCGCCATAAAGGGGCGGCGTGGTTTCAGCGCCTGGCGCATGACGGCTATGGCCATAATGCCATCGGGGCGGCGGACACGCGTCCGGCGATCGAACATTTCCGCAGCGCGGATGGGACCGCGCCCTGGCCGGAGTTTGCCAGCCCCGGCGGGGAGGGGGTTCATCAGGTCGCTGTTGGGCCGATTCATGCCGCGATCATCGAGCCGGGACATTTCCGCTTCTCGCTGCGCGGCGAGGAGGTGCTGAAGCTTGAGGCGCGGCTGGGGTATTCCCACAAGGGCACGCTGGCGCTGATGCGCGGGAAATCGCCACGGCTGGCGGCGCGCTTCGCGGCCCGGATTTCAGGCGATGCGACGGTGGCCCACAGCATTGCCTTCGCGCATGCGGCCGAGGCCGCGCTGGGAATGACGCCGCCGCCGCGCGCGGTTTATTTGCGCGCGATCATGGCGGAATTGGAGCGCCTGGCGAACCATGGCAGCGATATTGGGGCGATCGCCGGAGATGCGGGGTTCTCGTTCCTGGATGCACGCTTCGCCTTGCACCGTGAGGTGCTGTGCGAGGCCGCGCGGGCGGCGTTCGGGCACCGGCTGATGATGGACATGGTGATACCCGGTGGTGTCGCGGGGGATATGTCCTCTGGCGGCGCGGCCGCGATTCTGGCGGCCCTGCTGGCATTGGAGAGCGAGCTTCCCGGGCTGACGCGGGTGTTCGAGGATTATGCCAGCTTGCAGGACCGGGTTGTGGGGACAGGCGTTGTTTCGCCCGCATTGGCGGCGGCCTATGCCGCGGGTGGGTTTACCGGGCGGGCCGCCGGGCAGAACCATGACGCGCGGGTTTCCCCCGGCTATGCGCCTTATGAACATTTTGGCCTGGAGGTTCCCGTTGAGCAGGATGGCGATGTGGCGGCGCGCATCCGCATCCGGCTGGCGGAAATGACAGAGAGCATCCGCTTGATCCGCGATATGCTGGCGAATTTGCCCGATACCGTGATCGCGATGGCGCCGCCTTCGGGCAGCGGCAGCGGACTTGGCGTGGCGGAGAGTTTCAGGGGGCCGGTGTGGCACTGGCTGCGCATAGAGGCGGGGGCGATCAGCGATGCGTTTGCCGCCGATGCCAGCACGCTGCAATGGCCGTTGGTGGAGTTCGCCGCCGCCACCGGGATTCTTGCGGATTTTCCGCTGATCAATAAATCCATCAATGCCTCCTACTCGGGAGTGGATCTGTAATGGTGTGGAAAACCCTCCTGCGGCACTGCATCGCCCAGCCAGCCGCGCCGCGCAGGCAGGACCCCGCCGCCGTTGCCGCGTTGCGCCAGCGCCTTGCCGCCGCCGGGCATGAAAAACTTGGGCGCAGCCTCGCCATCCGCCATGTGGCCGCGGGCAGCTGCAACGGGTGCGAGCTGGAACTGCGGGCGACGCAGAACCTGATTTATGATCTGACGCAATACGGGCTGAGCTTTACGCCCAGCCCGCGCCATGCGGATGTGTTGCTGATAACCGGTGTTGCCGGAGGCAACATGATTGCCGCGGCGCGCCAGGCGCGTGAGGCGATGGCCGACCCGGTGCTCGTGCTCGCCATGGGGGATTGTGCGGTGGATGGCGGGGTTTTTAAGGGCTCGCCAGCCATTGCGGGGGGGGCGGAGGCGATTATGCCGGTGGATCTGTTCGTTGCGGGCTGCCCGCCGGAGCCTGCGCAGATTATCGAAGGGCTGCTGGCTTTGCTTGAGGTGAATGACATTCTCCTGGCCAGGCCGGTGCGGGTGCCGCGGTAGCAACCAGAGGGCAGCGCGCCCCCTGGTCTTTTGGATTTCCGCTGTTACTTGGCCGCGCGGGCCAGGCTTGCGGAGATGGCGGCTTCGGCGGCGGCGCGGTCTGCCCAGCCGGTGATTTTGACCCATTTGCCTTTTTCGAGATCTTTGTAGTGCTCGAAGAAGTGCTTGATGGCATCGCGGGTGATGGCGGGAAGCTGCGCGACTTCGGTGATGTCAGTGTACTGGGGGTGGACCTTGTCATGCGGGACGCAGACGATTTTCTCATCCATGCCGGCTTCGTCTTCCATGAGGAGCAGGCCGATCGGCCGGGCGCGGACCACGGCGCCGGGAACGACGGCGGTCGGCAGCAGCACCAGGGCGTCGGCCGGGTCGCCGTCATCGGCCAGCGTGCCGGGGATGAAGCCGTAGGCGGCCGGGTAGGTCATGGGGGTGAAGACCACGCGGTCGACGATCAAGGCGCCGCTCTCCTTGTCGATCTCATACTTCACGCCTGAGCCGGCGGGGATTTCCACTACGATGTTGATGTCGCGCGGTACGTCCTTACCGGCCGATAGTTTGCTCACGTCCATGGCTAAAAACTCCCTGTTGAATTCCCTGGGCGCTATAACCCGGCGGAGCCCATCTTGCCAACGCGGCCTGCCCCGCTATGGTGCGCCAGCTTTAAGCGCCGGTAGCTCAACGGTTAGAGCGGACCGCTCATAACGGTTTGGTTGCGGGTTCGATTCCTGCCCGGCGCACCAGCTGCCCTCTGGGGGACGCATACGGAAAAACTGCCGGGATGGAAAAACCCCAGGCACGGGCCATGCGGGGCAGTTGCCGCTCCCCGCCGCCGCCCCTATACCGTGCCCAACCGTTTAATAAGGGCAAATACGATGGCCAGCTATCAGTACGTTTATGTGATGAAGGATCTCACCAAGGCTTTTCCGGGCGGGCGGGAGGTGTTCAAGGGCATCACGCTTTCGTTCCTGCCGGGTGTGAAGATCGGCGTGCTGGGCGTGAACGGCGCGGGTAAGTCCACGCTGCTGAAGATCATGGCCGGGATCGACAAGGAGTTTGGCGGCGAGGCCTGGGCCGCGGAAGGCGCGCGCGTGGGCTATCTGGCGCAGGAGCCGCATCTCGACCCGAACAAGACCGTGGGCGAGAACGTCGCGGAGGCATTTGCCGAATTGCGCGGCGCCTTGGGCCGTTTCAACGCCATTTCGGAAGAATTCGCCGAGCCGATGGATGATGCGAAGATGGACGCGCTGCTGGCCGAGCAGGCGAGTTTGCAGGAAAAGATCGACGCAGAGGATGGCTGGGACCTGGACCGGCGGATTGAGATTGCGCTTGACGCGCTGCGCTGCCCGCCGCCTGATGCGCCGGTTGGCCCGCTTTCCGGCGGGGAGCGCCGCCGTGTGGCGTTGTGCCGGTTGCTGCTGGAAAAGCCGGATATGCTGCTGCTCGATGAGCCGACCAACCATCTCGACGCGGAATCCGTGGCATGGCTTGAGCGCACGCTGCAGAACTATACCGGCACCGTTATTCTCATCACTCACGACCGCTACTTCCTGGACAATGTGACCAACTGGATTTTGGAAATCGAGCGGGGCCGCGGCTACCCGTATGAAGGCAATTACTCGGCCTGGCTGGAGCAGAAGCGCAAGCGTCTGGCGCAGGAAGAGAAGGAAGAGTCATCGCGCCAGCGCGCCCTGGCCGAGGAGCAGGAATGGATTTCCTCTTCGCCAAAGGCCCGGCAGACCAAGTCGCGCGCGCGTATCCAGCGCTATGAGGAATTGTTGGCGAAATCTCAGGAACTGGTTGGCGGCGTTGCCGAAATCGTGATCCCCCCCGGCCCGCGCCTGGGCGGCACGGTTATTGAGGCGATTGACCTTTGCAAGGGCTTTGGTGACCGTGAGTTGATCGGCGGGCTCAACTTCAAGCTGCCGCCGGGCGGTATCGTCGGCGTGATCGGCCCCAACGGCGCGGGCAAGACCACGCTGTTCAAGATGATCACCGGGTTTGATAAGCCTGATTCCGGGGCATTGAAAATCGGCGAAACGGTGAAGCTCGGCTATGTCGACCAGTCCCGTGACTCGCTGGACCCGGACAAGAACGTCTGGGAGGAAATCTCGGGCGGTACGGATGTGATTCACCTGGGCAAACGCACCGTTGCCTCGCGCGCCTATGTGGGAGCGTTCAATTTCAAAGGCTCGGACCAGCAGAAGAAGGTGGGGATTCTCTCCGGCGGTGAGCGCAACCGGGTGCATCTGGCGAAGATGCTGAAGACTGAAGCCAATGTCATCCTGCTCGATGAGCCGACCAACGACCTCGACGTGGACACCTTGCGCGCCCTGGAAGAGGCGCTGATGGAATTTCCGGGCTGCGCCGTTATCATCTCGCATGACCGCTGGTTCCTTGATCGTCTGGCCACGCATATTCTGGCGTTTGAGGGGGATTCGCATGTCGAATGGTTCGAGGGCAACTTCCAGGCCTATGAGGAGGACAAGCGCCGCCGCCTGGGCCAGGATGCCGCCGAGCCGCACCGGATTAAATACCGGCCGCTGACCCGGTAGCCGCACCGGCGTTGCGCATGGGTGTGAGCTGGCAAAGTCTGTTGGCATGACCGCATTATCGGCCTGGTCCATGGTGACGGGGCGTTTGCGGATGACGCCGGCCGGGTATTGGGATTTGCGGGACCTGGTGGCGTTGAAGGGAGATCCGCGGGCGTTTGCGCAGATGTTGGGCGGGGTGAGAGGCCCGGTGCAGGTTGCCGAGGAGCTGGCGCAGGATATTCAGGACTGGGGCCGGTTTGGTTATGGCATGTGGAGCGTGCGCGCGCTGCGAGGAAAATTTTTGGGCGTGACGGGGTTGATGCATCGGCCGGATGGCCGGGGCGTTGCGTTGCGCTTCGCCTTCTGGCCGGAGGTCCGCGGGGTTGGGCTGGCGAGCGAGGCGGCCGGGATGGCGCTGAATTACGCGCATGGCGTGGCGGGGTTGAGCCGTGTGATCGCGGTGGCGCGGGAGGATAATTTCGCCTCCCGGATGGTGCTGGGCTCGATTGGCATGGCCGAGGTGGAGCGTTTCAGCCGTGAGGGGATTGTCCGTCTTGTCTACCAGTCTGTTCGTAGCCCATCCGCTGGGTGAAATCTCCTTCATTCACATTTTTGTGCCTTGCGCGGCGGCTTGATTGCCTTGTTTAGTTGCCCCGTGACACGCGAGGAACACACAGCCATCATCGAGTTCATCGGTCGCGCCGTCGGCGGGGAGCAGCCGCCTATGGATGTCGAAGCGGACGCGATTATCCGGGCTTTATTCAAGCGCAACCCAGATGCCGCGTACCGGGTGACGATGATGGCGATGGAGATGGCGTTGGCGGCGCATTCTGCAGGCGTGAAGCCGGTTGAGCGGCCCCGGAGCAGAAGATGGTTCGCGACATTGTTTGAACGGCGTGAGGCGGTGCGGCAGCGGCGGGAGCCGGAGATTTCATCGCACGTCATCCAACTTTAAAATTACCAGAATAAGGGGCGATTCAAACTTCTGATTGGGCCGCAAAGCGAGTCAGTTAGGAATCGTCGCACTCTAATTTGTAGCGCGCGCGGGTGAGCACATCCTCAGTGAGGGCTTCGCGCACCGCGGCCTCGCCGGCCGGAGAGGCCAGAACCACCAGCCGTTTGAAATAAGGCGCCTTGCCGGTTGCCCGGTCCCGGAAGAGTTGCCCCAGTGCGGCGGCGGCGGCCCCGCGCGGGGCGCAGCAGAAGCACGCGGGAAAATGTCCGGGTTTTACCGGGGCGAAGCGGGCGATATGACCCTGTTTTGGCGGCTCCTGACCTTCTTCCAGCAATACAGCATCGGTGGCGGCGGGGATGCCCCCGCACAAAACTGGAATTTGCATGTGAGTTGCATTGTACATTCTCTGGACTTGGGGGCAATCCGGTGTATCTGACAAGCATGTCCAGACCAAATTTATTAGAAGCCCTCGCCCGTAATGTTCTGCTCTGTGATGGCGGTATGGGATCGCGCGTGCAGGCGCTCACGCTTGATGTCGAAAAAGACTATTGGGACAAGGAGAACTGCACGGAGGTGCTGAACCTCTCCAGGCCTGATCTCGTGCGCGATATTCATCGCGGCTATTTTGAGGCCGGGGCCGATATGGTGCAGACCAATAGCTTTGGCGGCTCGCCGATTACGCTGGGCGAGTTTGAGCTTGAGGACCGGGCGTTCGAGATCAACAAAATTGCCGGTGAGCTGGCGCGCGAGGCCGCGGAGAGTTTTGCCGACGGGCGTACCCGCTATGTGGTTGGCAGCATCGGGCCGGGAACCAAGCTGCCGAGCCTGGGAAATATTGCCTATGACCCTCTGGAGGAGGCGCTGTTTGTGCAGTCCCAGGGATTGCTGGCGGGCGGGGTGGATGCGATTCTGATCGAAACCTGCCAGGATACCTTGCAGATTAAAGCCGCGGTGAATGGGGCCAAGCGCGCCCTGACAAAGGCCGGCTCTGGGATTCCGATTTTTGTGCAGGTGACGGTGGAAACCACCGGGACGCTGCTGGTGGGGCCCGATATCGCGGCGGCGGCCACGGTGATCAATGCGCTGGACGTGCCGCTGATGGGGCTGAACTGCGCCACCGGGCCGCAGGAGATGGCCGAGCATGTGCGCTATCTGAGCCAGAACTGGCCGGGGTTGATTTCCGTGCAGCCCAACGCCGGATTGCCGGAGCTGGTGGATGGCAAGACGCATTATCCGCTGGGCGGGCCTGAGATGGCCAGCTGGGTTGAGCGTTTTGTGGCCGAGGACGGGGTGAACCTGGTTGGCGGCTGCTGCGGCACGAGCATCCCGCATATCCAGGCGCTGGATGCGATGCTCAAGCGGCTGGGAAACCCGCGCCCGGCACCGGTGGCGCGCAAATATTTCTGGGTGCCCTCGGTTGCCAGCCTGTATGGCGCCGTGCCGCTGCGCCAGGAGAACAGCTATTTTTCAATCGGTGAGCGCTGCAACGCCAATGGTTCAAAAAAATGGCGCGAATTGCAGGAAACCGGCGATTGGGATGGTTGCGTGGCGATGGGCCGCGAGCAGGTGGCCGAAGCCTCCAACGCGCTGGATATCTGCACCGCGTTTGTGGGCCGTAACGAGATTGCCGAGATGAACCAGGTGATTACGCGCTTCACCTCTTCGGTGAATGCGCCGTTGGTGATCGACTCGACGGAGACGCCGGTGATCGAGGCGGCGCTGAAGCTGCATGGCGGCAAGCCTATCATCAACTCGATCAATTTCGAGGATGGCGAGGGCCATGCCACGGAACGGCTGAAGCTGGCCAAGAAATTCGGCGCGGCGGTGATCGCGCTGACCATCGATGAGGTGGGCATGGCCAAATCGCCCGAGGACAAGCTGCGGATTGCCGCGCGCCTGGTCGATTTCGCGTGCACAAAATTTGGCTTGCCGCAGAGCGACCTGTTGATCGACCCGCTGACCTTCACGATTGCCACCGGCAACGAGGATGACCGCAAGCTCGGCCAGTGGACGCTGGAGGGGATCAAGATGATCCGGGATGCGTTCCCGGATATTCAGATTATCCTGGGTCTTTCCAATATTTCCTTCGGGCTGAACCCGGCGGCGCGCGCGGTGCTGAACTCGGTGTTTCTTGATCATGCGGTGCGCGCGGGGATGACCGGCGCGATTGTGCATGTGTCGAAAATCCGCCCGCTGCATCTGATCGCGGCGGAAGAGGTGAAGGTTTGCGAGGATCTGATTTTTGACCGCCGGGCAGAGGGTTACGACCCGCTGCAGAAGCTGCTGGAGATTTTTGCTGACCGCAAGGCGGTTGATGCAACCAAGAAGAAGCGTGCCGAGACGGTTGAGGGGCGGTTGAAGGACCGCATTGTGGATGGCGACCGCAAGGGGCTGAGCGATGAGCTTGACGAGGCGCTGAAGACCAACAAGCCGCTGGATATCATCAATAACATTCTGCTGGAGGGCATGAAGGTGGTTGGCGAGCTGTTCGGCGCAGGCAAGATGCAGTTGCCGTTCGTTTTGCAGTCGGCGGAGACGATGAAGGCGGCGGTGGCGTATCTGGAGCCGATGATGGAGCGCGTGGCCGGTGAGGAACGCGGCATCATGGTGCTTGCCACGGTGAAGGGCGATGTTCACGATATTGGGAAAAATCTCGTCGATATTATTTTGACCAACAATGGGTACAAAGTGATTAACCTTGGCATCAAGGTGCCGCTGGCGGATATGGTGTCGGCGGCGAAGGAACACAGGGCGCATGCGATTGGCATGTCCGGGCTGTTGGTGAAGTCCACCGTGGTGATGCGCGAAAATCTCGAGGAAATGTCCCGCCAGGGGTTGGAGATTCCGGTGATGCTGGGGGGTGCTGCGCTGACGCGCAACTATGTGGAAGAGGACTGCGTGGCGGCCTATACGTCTGGCCGGGTTGCCTATGCGCGTGATGCCTTCGACGGGCTGCACCTGATGGATAAAGTGACGGGCAATGATTTCGACAATTATCTTGCCGTCATTCAGTCCAAGCGCAAAGGCAAGGCCCGCAACACCAAGCGCAAGCTGGGCGAGGCGGATGCGGCGGCGTTTGCGCCGGTGGATATCGGGGCCGTGCAGGCCCGCCGGCGGCGTTTGACGCAAGGCGAGCCGGTGATGACCCCGCCGTTTTGGGGGAGCAAGATGATCGAGGCGTCGCCGAAGGCGATTGTGCCGTTCATCAACGAGCGGTCGCTGTTTCAGTTCCAATGGGGATTCCGCAAACAGGGCAAGTCGCTTGAGGAGTTTTTGGCCTGGGCGCGCCAGGAGTTGCGGCCGGTTATGAAGCGGATGCTCGATCTTTGTGAAGCGGAGCAGATTTTGAAACCGCAGGCGGCCTATGGCTATTGGAAGGCCGCAGGCCAGGGGAATGACCTGATTGTGTTTGCCGAGGACGGCAGGACGGAGGTGGCCCGCTTTAGCCTGCCGCGGCAGCCGAAGGAGGACGGCGAGTGCATCGCTGATTTTTTCCGTGACGTGGATGATGACGAGCGCGATGTCATCGGGTTGCAGGTTGTCACGGTGGGGCAACGCGCCTCGGAAGTGGCGCGGGAATGGTTCGAAGCCAACCGGTATCAGGATTATTTATACCTGCACGGCCTTTCGGTTGAGATGGCGGAGGCGCTGGCGGAATATACGCATAAGCGGATCCGCGCAGAGCTTGGGTTCGCCGCCGAGGATGACCGGGATATGGAGAAGCTGCTGCAACAATCCTATCGGGGGTCGCGTTATTCGTTTGGGTATCCGGCCTGCCCGAAACTGGAGGATCAGGAGCAGCTGCTGCGCCTGCTTGATGCGGAGCGGATTGGTGTTTCACTGTCAGATGAATATCAGCTGCACCCGGAACAATCGACGAGCGCGATTGTGGTTCTGAATTCCAGGGCTAAGTATTTCTCGGTGTAGGGGGCGATGACTTCAGCTCCCCCCGCGGCGGGGGGAGCTGAAGTCATCAGCGCGGGCGCTGGGATCAGGTGAGCTTGGTGCGGCGGATGATCAGGCGCACACCGATATTGATCGCGAGGACGACCAGCATGACCAGGAACGCGGCGGCGAAAGCCAGCGCGTGGGATCGGGCGTCCGGCTGGTCGATAAAGGTCCAGATGACGTAGGTGAGGTAGCCGATCGGCGCGTTGGTGAGCTTGCCGTTCCAGAGATAATTGGACCAGCCGGCGGTGTAGATGAGCGGCGCGGTCTCGCCCACGGAAATTGCCAATGCCAGCAGCGCGCCGGTGACGACGCCGGAGGTGGCGCCCGGCAGTACGATTTTGAAGACGACGGCGGGTTCGCTGGCGCCGAGGGCGAAGCCGGCCTCGCGCATGGTGTTGGGAACCTGGCGTAAGGCAATCTCGGTGATGCGGGCGAGGTAGGGCACGATGAGGATGGCGATGGTGATGGCGGCGGCCAGCACCGAGAAATCCCAGCCCAGGGTGGTGACGAAGACGATGTAGGAGAAATATCCGAGTACGATCGAGGGGGTGCCGGTTAGCACGTCCGATAAAAAGCGGATGGTGTTGCCCAGCTTGTTGCTGCCGTATTCGGCGAGGTAGATGCCGGCGCCAACGCCGATGGGGACGGCGATGAGCATGCCGCCCGCCGAGATGACGAGTGTGCCCTCGATTGCGTTGAGTAGGCCGCCGGCGGTGCCGTTGGTCGTGGTCGTGAAAAGTTTGAGCGAAAAGGCCGAGATGCCGTTGAAGGCGACCACGCCGACAATGTCCAGCAATGGGCCGATGACCAGGAGCAGGCCGAGGCCGCAGGCGATCCACCCGATATGGCTGATGATCGCCCGGCGCAGCGCCAAGGCCTGGAAGCGGGGCTGGTTATTTACGGTTACGGACACTGAGCGCCCCCGAGGTGAGCAGTTTGGCGGTGGCGTTGACCGCCAGCGTGATGAGGAACAGCACCAGTGCGATTTCAGCGAGCGAGCGTACGGCCATGTTGGTGGGGTCGGACTCGGCGCTGTCCAACTGGCTGACGATGAACGAGGCGATGGTGGATACCGGGGAGAACACGCTGGTGGGCAGGATGTTGATGGCGCCGCCGGAGACCATGAGGACGGCCATGGTCTCGCCCAGAGCGCGGCCGAGGGCCAGGACGATGCCGCCGATGAGCGTGGTGCGGACCATGGGCAGCATGACCTTGGACACCACCTCGAAATGCGTGGCGCCGAGCGCGAAGGCCGATTCACGGTTTTCCTTGCCGATCTGCATCAGCGAGTCCAGCAAGGTGGTGGCAATGATCGGGGTGATCATCAGTGCCAGGACGATGCTGGCCGCGAGCAGGCCGTAGCCGTTGCCCGAAGGGGCGAGATATTTTCCGATGAAGGGAACAAGGACGGCAACGCCCCAGAGGCCGAAGACGACAGAGGGAACCACGGCCACGAGTTCCACCAGCATGGAGAGGGCCGGGCGGATGGGGGGCATCCAGCGCGGACGGGAGCGTTCCAGCTCGGGGACGGCCTCAGCGAGGAAGATGGCGGCGCCGACGCTGAGCGGCACGGCGATGAGAATGGCGATGAGCGAAGAGGCCAAGGTGCCGATAATGAAGACCAGAATGCCGTAATTGGCGCCGAGGGGAACCTGGATTCCCTTGATGGTCACGGGGTCGCTGTAGAGATTGCCCAAATTCCAGGTGATTCGGGAGAGAAAGCCAAGGCCGTTGAAGACGATTGCCTGCCCTGAATAGATGATCAGAAACAAAACAACCGCGCAAAGCGCGGCAGGGACGAACAGGCTCAAACCAAGCAGGGACAAACGAAAGGGCCGGATTTTCATGGTCCACCGATGATTAGAAAAAAAAACCCCTCCCGGCCAGAGCCGGAAGGGGCATTTTTGAAAATTAGTGGATTTTCGCGATCTGGGTCTGGGAGAGGGTCACGATCGCGGCGGGCAGCGGCAGGAAGTGAACCTGGGAGAGGTACTTCATGTCGTTACCGGAGGTCAGCGCCCAGTTCAGGAACGTCTTGACCGCGGTTGCGGTTTCAGCGTTCGGCTGCGCGGTGTTGATGATCGCATATTCGTAGTTGGCGATCGGGTAGGCGTTGGCGCCGTGCGCGAAGACCATGCTGATGCGCTCGTCGGGCGGGGTCTGGGTCACGATGCTGTTCGCCGCGGTGCCAACGGTGGCGGCGGTGGGCAGCTCGTAGTTGCCATCGGCATTCTTGAGCTTGGCAACGCCGAGGCCGGCCTTGGCGGCCTGATCGGAGAAGCTGACGCCGATGTAGGCGATGGAGTAGGGGTTGGCGGTGGCGGCGGAAACCATGCCGGAGTTGCCGTTCGCGCCGATCCCGCCGGTGACAGCCGGCCAGGAGACGGCGGTGCCGTAATCAACGGTGTGGGCCCAGGCGGGGGTCGAGTCGGAGAGATACTGCGTGAAGATGAAGGTATCGCCCGAACCGTCAACACGGTGGATGGGGATGATCACATGTGCGGGCAGCTTAACGCCGGGGTTGGCGGCCTTGATCGCCTTGTCGTTCCACATGGTGATCTTGCCGGAATAGATGCCAGCCAGGATCGGGCCGGACAGCTTGATGTTCTTGTCGTTCAGGCCGGGCAGGTTGAAGTTGATCGCCTGCGCGGAAATGGCCAGCGGGATGCTGAGCATGCCGGGGTTCTTCTTCACGATGCCGTCGGAGAGATAGGCATCGGAGGCGCCGATCTGCACCAGACCCTTGATGGACTGCGCGATGCCAGCACCCGAACCGGTGGAGGTCGTGGTCAGCTGGATGCCGGGGTTGGCGGCGGTGAAGTCAGGGACCCAGAGGTTGAACAGCGGGTACAGCAGGCTGGAGCCGGTCTCAACCAGCGTGGTGGTGGCATGAGCAGTGCCGGCAGCGCCCAGGGCAACGGCCAGAGCAAGAGCGGCGGCGCCGGAATTGCGCAGTTTGGTGCTAAGTTTCACGTTCACGTTCCTTTTGTGATGTCCCCGAGTGGAGAGCCCGATCGGATAGCGGGATCACCCCGCATGTTCGTGGCAATAATTGAACAATGTGACAAAGGCGACGGGGGTTCGGTTGCAGTTTTATGACATTTAGGCGGCGGCTGCCCAAGCCAGAATGAAATATACGAGGCCAGCGCTGCTAATTTTTTTGTGACACCGGGGGTTTTCCTGGGCGATTAACGCAGATGTCCGGCGAAAAACGCCAAACTGCGGAGTTCGGCCAGCTCGCTGTCGGCTGGGTTGTAGCTTGCGCGCGCCTCACAACCAAACCCATGCTGTGCGCCGGGGTAGACGAAGACCTCGACCTCTGGCCGCGCGGCTTTGATCGACTCGACATCGGAGAGGGGGATGCCTTTATCCTCGGCGCCGAAATGCAGCTGGACCGGGCAGTTGGGCCGCAGCTGCCGTTGCGCGGCGATGCCGCTGCCATACCAGCCGATGGCCGCCTTGAAAGCCGTGCTTTTTGTTGCCCCCAGCCATGCCAGCGAGCCACCCCAGCAGTAGCCGATAATGCCAACCGGTTTGCCGCCAAAGGCCGAGGCGGTGGCCAGAATATCGGCCAGCACGGCGGATTCGGGGATTTGGCTCCGCAGGTCGATGCCTTTTTTGATGTCTTCGGGTTCGTAGCCAAGCTCGACTCCGCGTTCTGCGCGGTCAAACACCGCCGGGCAAAGGACGCGGTAGCCAAATCCGGCCAGACGCTCGGAAACTAAACGCATATGCGCGTTCACGCCAAAAATCTCCTGCAGAACGACCAGCCCGCGTGGCGCGTTGACGTTGCCGGCCTCGAAAACCGCAAACTCGTGCCCGTCGGAGGCGGTCAATTTCAGCATGAAGGACTCCTGTGATTATGAAATTATATTAAGGATGCGCGAGGTATGCGAAATCGCGCGCCAGGGTTTCGTAAATTTCCCGTTTGAAGGGGACGGCGAGGCTGGGCAGTTCGGCGAGCGGCACCCATTTCCAGGCGTCGAATTCAGGGTGGGCGTGGGCGTCCAGCCGGACATCGGAGTCTTGCCCCAGAAACTTCAAGGCAAACCATTTCTGGCTTTGTCCACGGTAGCGGCCATGCCAGGTTTTGCGTTGCAGGCTCTTTGGGAAGTCATACTGCAGCCAGCCTGGATGTTCGCCCAGGATATCGGCGTCGGCGGTGCCGATTTCCTCCAGAAGCTCGCGCAAAACCGCCGTGCGCGGGTCTTCTCCCTCGTCAATTCCCCCTTGTGGCAACTGCCATGCGGCATTTGCCACGCCGGCGCGCCGGCCGACCAGTACGCGGCCATCCGGCCCGAACAGCACCGCGCCCACGTTCATACGGTAAGGCAGGGACATCCAATCAGTCATGCGCGATCAGACCGGTTCAGTTGGCGGCGGTTGTTGTTTTGGGAGGCGACATCGCGGCGATGAGCTTGAGGCCCATCTGGAGCTGAAAATCGGTGGCCGGATTGGCCGGGTCAAACGCTGGCCAGCTGGCGGGGGGCTTGTTGGGAATCGTGCTCGCGACGGCTGGCAGCGGCGGGGCCGGAGGCAGGGGAAGCGTTGATTGCCGGGTTGGATTCGCAAAGGAGTTCAGCAGGTTGGTCTCACGCAATTGGGCAAACGCATCCTGGGGGGTGCGCGTGTCGGATACGGTGACATCCGGGGTAACGCCGTAGCCCTGGATAGATTTGCCCGAGGGGGTGAAATAGAGCGCTGTGGTGAGGCGCAGAGCCCCTTCATTGTCGATCGGCATGATGGTTTGCACGGAGCCTTTGCCGAAGGTCTTGGTGCCCAGGACCAGGGCGCGGCGATTCTGCTGCAGGGCGGCGGTTACAATTTCAGCCGCGGATGCGGTGCCCGCGTTGGTGAGGATGACGATGGGCGCGCCATTGGTGATATCGCCCTGCTGGGCGTACCAGACAGCATCATCCTGCGCGTGGCGGCCATGGGTGGAGACAATTTCTCCGGCGTTGAGGAAATCGTCGCTGACGGCGACGGCCTGGTCGAGCAGGCCGCCGGGGTTGTCGCGCAGATCCAGGATATAGCCATGGATGTTGCCGTTGGCTTGTTTTTCGAGGGCTTTAACCGCCGATTGAATATGCCGGCCGGCGTTTTCATCGAAGCTGTCGAGCCGGATATAGCCGATCTGCCCGGCGGGCGTTGAGAACAGCCGGTCTTTCACGTCCTGGATTTTGATGATTTCACGCGTGAGGGTGACACGCACCGGCGTGCTGACGCCGTTGCGCTTGAGCGTGAGGGTGATCTGGGTTCCTGGGGCGCCGCGCATTTTGCTGACGGCATCGTCAAGGCCGAGGCCGTCGGTCGACTGGCCGTTGATTTCAACGATGATGTCGCCAGGCTTGATGCCGGCGCGCGCGCCGGGTGTGTCGTCAATCGGGGAGATGACCTTGAGGAAGCCGCCTGCCTGGGTGACCTCAAGCCCGAGTCCGCCAAACTGGCCGGTGGTCTGCACCTGCATGTCGGCGTATTGCTGCTGGTTCATATAGTTTGAATGCGGATCCAGCCCGGCCAGCATGCCGTTGACGGCGTTGTAGATCAGCTTGTCCGAAGGCGGGTCGACAACATAATTTTCTTTAACCTGGGTCAGTATGTCTCCGAACAAGGAAAGCTGCTGGTAGGTGCTGTCCTCAGAGGTGTTCTGACCCATGGCATGGTGCAAAGGCTGCGCCACCGTCCCGATGGCGAGGCCCGCCATGAAAATCCCGCTCAGCATTAACCCGCTACGCAACCGCATACGATATTTCCTTAAAACCAAACCGGAATACTCCGTCGGAACATTAGATAGCATACTCGGGTGATTATCCAGACCCGTTACCGGAAAGCCAGGCCGCCGGATTCACCGGCGCGCCGTTTCGCCTTAATTCCATGTAAAGAATTGGCTGATGCGCGGGGTCGGCCGGGTCGTAGGCCAGCATGGAGCCGACCGGCTGGCCGCGCGTGAGGTGCTGGCCTGTGCCGACGTCAAGCTGGTGCATGCCGGCGAGGACGATGCTGTTGCCGCCCCCGCAATTGGCGATGAGCATGAGGCCGTAGGCCGGAAAAGGGCCCGCAAACAAAACCGTGCCGCCGCATGGTGTGGTGACGCGCGCGCCGGGTGCCGCGCCATAGCTGATGCCGGTGGCGGGGCCGGCGGGCGTGGGGGCGCCGAAGGCCTGCACGATTTGCCCGGCGACAGGGGCGCCGCCGGTGCCAGCGGGCAGGCTGGCGGGCAGGGCGGCGGGGGTGTGTTTCATCAGGTTGGCGACCGCCGCGGCGATGCTGCTCAATTTACGTTCGGCGGCGAGGCGTGCCTCGGTGGCGCGTGCCGCGGTATCGGCGTCGGCCATTTCAGCGGTTTTGGCGGCGTTGATCTGGGCGGTGAGCGCAGCCTCGGCGCGGGCTTGGGCGGTGGCGGCGGCGTTCAGCCGTGCCTGAGAGGCCTGGGCCTGCGCGAGCAGAATCGCAAGTTGCGCGGTTTGGCTTTTGACGCTTTGCGCCTGTGTGGCGATGGTGTCCGCTACCCCCTGCATGACGGCGATGCCACGGACCGCATCCCGCGGGGATTGCGGCGCGGCCAGCATGGTGGCGGCTGGCTGGGTCTCAAGGCGGAGCATGACGGGAAGCAGTTTTGCCAGCGCGGCCTGGGCGGTGGCCAGGCGCTGGCCGGTGGCGGCCTGCGCGGCCTGGAGGCTGGCGAGTTGCTGGGTGTCCTGGCCGGTCTGGGTTTCCAGCTGGCGCAGCGCCGCAGCCGCGGCGACCTGCTGCTGTACGAGCAAAGCAGCCTTGGCGGCATCGGCCTTTTCGCGCGCATGGGCGGCCTGCTCGGCTGCGCGTCTGGCCTCCAGCGCGGCGCGCGCGTTGCGCAGCTGGCTGCTGTGGTCAATCTGCGCCGCCAGAGTGAGGGCGGGGCAGAGTGTTGCGAGCACGCAAAGGACGGCGAGGCGTTTCAACTGATCAGCGATTTACCGGTCATCAGCGCGGGCTGTTCGATCCCGAGCAAAGCCAGGAGCGTGGGGGCGATGTCAGCCAGGATGCCGTCATGCAGTTTGGCGCCCGCGGGCGCGCCCGCGCACAGAACCGGCACCGGATTGGTGGTGTGCGCGGTGTGCGGGCCATGGGTTTCGGGGTCGTACATCATTTCGCAATTGCCGTGGTCAGCCGTGACCAGCAGGGCGCCGCCCTGGGCGGCAATGGCGTCCGCGATGACGCCCAGCCCGGCGTCCACGGCTTCCACTGCCTTGATCGCGGCGCTGAGGATGCCGCTGTGGCCGACCATGTCCGGGTTGGCGAAGTTAAGCACGATGAGGTCGTATTTGCGCTCCCCGATCGCGGCGGCCGCTTTGGCGGCCAGTTCGGCGGCCGACATTTCCGGCTGGAGATCGTAAGTGGCGACCTTGGGGGAAGGGACCATGATGCGGTCTTCGCCGGGGTAGGGCTCTTCCCGGCCGCCGTTGAAGAAATAGGTGACGTGGGGGTATTTTTCCGTCTCGGCCATGCGGATCTGCTTAAGGCCCTTTTTCGAGACGACTTCGCCGAGCAGGTCGTCCATGCGCTCGGGCAGGAAAAGTGTTTGCATGAAGGGCGCCAGCGCGTCGCTATAGGCGGTCATGCCGGTGGCGGCGCTGAGTTTTGGCGCGGTCCTGGGGAAGCTGTTGAAGGAGGGGTCCAGCAGGGCGGTCAGGATTTCCCGCACGCGGTCAGCCCGGAAATTGAAGCAGAGGACGCCATCGCCCTCCCGCATGCCGGTGTAGGCGCCAATGCGGGCTGGCAGCAGGAATTCATCAGTCAGGCTGGCGGCGTAGCTGGCTTTTATGGCCTCGGCGGCGGTTGCGAACGCCTCGCCCTTGCCGGAAACGATGAGGTCATGGGCGCGCTGCACGCGTTCCCAGCGTTTATCGCGGTCCATGGCGTAATAGCGGCCGCAGATGGTGCCGATATGGGCGTGGCCGGCGATGGCGGCCTCGAACGCCGCAAGGTAGCCGGCACCGGATTGCGGCGGGGTGTCGCGCCCGTCCATCCAGGCGTGGATGGTGACAGGCAGGCCCGCGCCGTGCAGGATTTTGGCCAGGGCCACGGCTTGGTCCTGGTGGGAATGCACGCCGCCGGGGGAGAGCAGGCCCATGAGATGCGCGGTGCCGCCGGTTTGCTTCAGCGCCGCGATGAAGGCCAGCAGCGCGGGGTTTTTCGCCAGTGAACCGTCGGCGATGGCGGTGTCGATGCGCGGGAGTTCCTGCATCACCACACGCCCGGCGCCGATGTTCAGATGCCCGACCTCGGAATTGCCCATCTGCCCTTCAGGCAGGCCGACGGCGAGGCCGCTGGTGCGTAGAAAAGCATGCGGCGCGTTTGCCCACAGACGGTCAAAATTAGGGAGCTTCGCCTGGGCGATGGCGTTGTTTTCCGGGTTTTCGTTCCAGCCGAAACCATCGAGAATGACAAGTGCTACGGGTTTGGTGGGCATGGCGGCTCCTCAATGACGCGATATGGTTGGTATCATTAGGCAATCCGGCACCGCTTTACCAAGGGGGGCGCGCATTTTTACAGGCTCAGGGCCGCCCGGCGCGGTGGTAGGGGTGGCCGGTGGCGATCATCTGCGCGCGGTAGATCTGCTCGGCCAGCATGGGGCGGACCAGCATATGCGGCCAGGTGAGGTTGCCAAGGCTGAGCTTGGCCCCGGCACGGGCGATTACGGCGGCGTCCAGCCCTTCCGCGCCGCCGATGACGAAGGCCAGTTTTTTGCTCTGCTCGCTCCATTTGGTGAGAAGCTTGGCCAGTTCTGGGCTGCCTGGCGCCGCGCCGCCGGAGTCCAGCGCGATGACGAATTCATCGGCCTTGAGGGTGTTCAGGATGGAATCGGCTTCCCGGCGCTTGATCTCGGCCGGGTTGCCGTAGCCATCCTGGAGTTCCACCAGGCTGAGCGTTGGCTTTATGCGCGCGGCATAGCGGCGCAGCAGCTCGGATTCGGGCGCGCTGGCGCTGGATTTGCCGATGGCGATCAGCCGCAATCAGGCCTCCGGTTCGCCGCCGGCTTCGTCCAGTTCGGAGCTCCACATTTTCTCCAGGGCATAGAGCGTGCGCGACTCCGGCTTGAAGAGGTGGACGATGATGTCCCCGGCGTCGATCAGCACCCAATCGGTACCACCGGCCCCCTCCACGCGGGTTTTTTTGAAGCCGGCTTCCACCAGTTTCTCGTTCAGATGCGTTGCCATGGCGGAGATCTGCCGGTCGGCGAGGCCTGTGGCGATGACCATGCGGTCAGCGAAGCTGGCGCGGCCGGCGAGGTCGATGGCGACCACGTCCTCCGCTTTGTCATCCTCCAGGCTGCTGACGATGACCGCCTGCATGCGGTCCAACTCAGGCCCGGTGACTTTTGGTTCGGCTTTTTTGCGGCGCGGGCCGGCGATGCTGGCTTTTTTGCGCGGCGTGCCGGGCATGGCGGGCAGGGATTCGGCCGGGGCGGGCTTGGGGGTGCGCTTGCGCGGGGCGGCGGCGGTGGTGCCGCGGGGGGCCGGCTTGCGTGCGGGTGGGCGGACTATGGCAGTGCTCCTTCAATGGTATTTCGCAAGGCGGTGGCGGAAGCGGGATGCTCCTTAACCGGGAGCAGAATCCAAGAGGGTGCCGCTGCCGAGGCAAGACATAGACCAGAGCGCGCCGGAAGGCGACCTTTCTTGAAACGTGCCGCCACCGGGCCTGCCAGTGCGCTCCGGGTGGCGCCAGGGCGGGGGACGACCAGCATCGGCATGGTGTGGACAATACGCAGCCAGTTTTTCCAGAGCGGCAATTGGCGCAGGTTGTCGGCCCCCATCAGCCAGACAAATTTTATGTTGGGAAACCGGCGCGAAATTTCTCTCATGGTGTCGGCGGTGTAGCGCGTGCCCAGCTGCTGCTCGATGCCGGTGGCAATGACCCGCCGCCCGTCGGCAAGACGCCGCGCGGTGGCGAGGCGGGCCGCGAACGGCGCCATGCCGCGCCGCGGCTTCAGCGGATTGCCGGGGGAGACCATGAGCCAGAGCTGGTCCAGGCCGAGGTGGGTCATGGCCTCGCGCGCGACGTGCAGGTGCCCTTCATGCGCCGGGTTGAACGAGCCGCCGAGCAGGCCGACGCGCAGGGCGTAGCGGTGGCCGAACCGCGGGATCAGGGGCGCACCTGCCCGGTGCCGCGAATCACGTACCGGAAGGTGGTGAGCTGCTCGGGGCCGACCGGGCCGCGCGCATGGATACGCCCGGTGGCGATGCCGATTTCCGCGCCGAAGCCGAACTCCCCGCCGTCGCAGAATTGGGTGGAGGCATTCCACAGGCTGACCGCGCTGCTGAGGTTCTTCAGGAAATATTCCGCTGCCGCGCTGTCCTGCGTGATGATCGCGTCGGTATGTTCGCTGCCGTGCTGGCGGATGTGGGCGAGAGCCTCCTCGACGCCTTCGACGATTTTGATGTTCAGGACGGCATCGAGCCATTCGGTGTCGAAATCATGTGCGGTGGCGGCCTGGAGCGATGTGACAATGGCGCGGGCTTTTTCATCGGCGCGGAAGCTGCACCCAAGGGCCGCCAGATCGGCTGTGAGCAGAGGCAGCAGGGCGGGGGCGATGGCGGCATCGAGCAGCAGTGTCTCGGTGGCGCCGCAGATGCCGGTGCGGCGCATTTTGGCGTTGGCCAGGATGCTGCGCGCCATCGTGAAATCAGCCGCGGCATGGATGTAGGTGTGGTTGAGGCCCTCGGCATGGGCGAGTACGGGCACCCGCGCGTCGCGCTGCACGCGCTCGACCAGGGATTTGCCGCCGCGGGGGATTATGAGGTCGATGAAGCCGGAGGCGGCAAGCATGGCGGCGACAAACCCGCGGTCCGTGCTGGGGGCGATCTGCACGCAATCCTCGGGCAGGCCTGCGGCGCGCAGGCCGGAGGTGATGGCGGCATGGATGGCGCCGGCGGAATGGAAGCTCTCGGACCCGCCGCGAAGCAAAATGGCGTTGCCGGATTTGAGCGCGATGGCGGCGGCGTCCGCGCCGACATTGGGGCGGCTCTCATAGATCATGCCCAGCACACCCAGCGGCTGGGCGATCCGGCTGATGACCAGGCCGTTCGGGCGGGTCCATTGCGCCAGGGTGCGGGCGAGAGGGTCTGGCAGGGCGGCAACCTCTTCCAGCCCGCGCGCCATCGCCTCTACCCGGGCGGGGTTGAGCATCAGGCGGTCGCCAAAGGCGGCGGTGCCCGAAAAACTCTGCATGTCGCGGCTGTTGGCCTGGAGGATTTGCGGCGCGGCGGCGCGCAGGGCCGCGGCGGCCTGGGTGAGAGCCTGGTTGCGCCCCTGCGCCTCCGCGCGGGCGAGAGCGGCGGCGCCGGTGCGGGCCTTGGCCCCGAGGTGGGACATCTGCTGGGTAAAAATATCAGTTTCGGCGTTCATGCGTGGTATCGTTGCCGAGTCCTGGCGGGAAGATCAACTGCGCGCTAATCTTGGCGGGACATGCCAGACATCCTCGATTCGCTGATGCCCGAAACACAGGCCCTCGCGGGGCCGGTGCTGCGTACCTCGCGCCTCACCCTGCGCCCTTTGGCGGCTGGAGATGTGGCGGTGTTCCACCGGCTGATCAACGATTGGGAGATTTGCCGCAGGCTGCCTGACGCGCCATTTCCGTATCCGGCCGATCTCGCGGCGGCGTGGATCGCGGCGGCGGCGGCTGACCGGCTGGCAGGCAGGGCCGAGCAGTTCGCGCTGGTGGATGAGGCCACGGGGGAGATGATCGGCTGCGCCGGGCTGCGCATGGGCAAGGGCCATAAATCGGCCGATCTGGGCTATTGGCTGGGACGCGCCTTCTGGGGCCAGGGCTACGGGCTGGAAGCGGCGCGCCGGTTGGTGGAATGGGCGTTTGCGGCTTTTGCGATCACGCGGCTCACCGCCACGGTGGCGGCCGATAACGATGCCTCCGCCGCGTTGCTGCAGCGGGTGGGGTTTTTGCCGTCCGGCAAGGGGTCGCAAATTTTTATGTGCCGGCCGGGGCAAAAACTGCCCGTGAAACATTTTGCGCTGGAACGTGAGATGCCCGCGGCGGCTGTGCCGAAAAAGAACGCCGTGCTGCTGGTGGTCGCCGTGGCGCTGATTGATGCGCAGGGGCGGATTCTGCTCGCCCGCCGCCCGGAAGGGAAAAAAATGGCGGGGATGTGGGAGTTTCCGGGCGGCAAGGTGGAAGCCGGGGAAACGCCGGAGGCGGCGCTGGTGCGTGAGTTGCGCGAGGAGTTGGGGATTGAGACCGCCGCAAGTGATCTTGCGCCGTTTGTGTTCGCCTCGCACCCTTATGAGAGTTTCCATTTGCTGATGCCGGTGTTTTTGTGCCGCCGCTGGAATGGAACGCCCCACCCCAGGGAGGGCCAGGCCCTGGCCTGGGTGGCGCCGGAGCGTCTGGTGGAATATCCTATGCCGCCGGCCGACCGGCCGCTGATCCCCATGCTGAGAGATTTTTTATGAGCAATCCCACCGCCGCGATTTTGATTATTGGCAATGAAATTCTCTCCGGGCGCACGCAGGATGAGAATGTGCGCTTCATTGCCAGGCGGTTGGCGGAACTGGGCATAAAGCTGCAAGAGGTCCGGGTGATCCCGGATGTGCCGGCGCGGATCGTCGGCGCGGTGAACGAATTGCGCGCCGCCTACGATGTTTTGTTCACCACCGGCGGCATCGGCCCGACGCATGACGATATCACCAGTGAATGTGTGGCGGCGGCCTTTGGCTTGCCGTGGGAGCCGCATGCCCCGACCTTCGAGCTGATGCAGGAGCGCATGGGTGAAAAATTCAACGCCGCCCGCCAGCGCATGGCGACCATGCCGCGCGGCGCGAAGCCCATCGCCAACTCCGTGTCGCTGGCGCCAGGGTTCACGATTGGCAATGTGCATGTCATGGCCGGGGTGCCGAGGATCATGCAGGCCATGATGCTGGCGCTGGAGCCCGAACTGCCGCGCGGGGTGCCGATCGAGATGCGCACCGTGTACGCCATGGGGGTGATGGAAGGCAGCATCGCCGCGGCGCTCTCAGAAATTCAGGCGCGCTTCCCGGCCGTTGATATTGGCAGCTATCCGTTCCGCCGGGAGGCCGGTTGGGGGGTTGCGATTGTCGCCAAGGGCACGGATGTGGCGGAGTTGGAGGAAGTCATCGCGCAGGCGACCGATTTGCTGGCGACGCAGGACACGCTGCCGGTTCAGGGAGAGCCGGCGGCGTAGTCTGGGAGCATTTTCCGTTCACACGGATATCGTTCTAGCGGCTCAGGCGTCCATCTTGAGCGCGGCCAGGAAGGCGCTCTGCGGGATTTCCACCTTGCCGAACTGGCGCATGCGCTTTTTGCCTTCTTTCTGCTTGTCCAGCAGCTTGCGCTTGCGGCTGATATCGCCGCCGTAGCACTTCGCCGTCACGTCCTTGGACATGGCCGAGATGGTCTCGCGCGCGATGACCCGGCTGCCGATGGCGGCCTGGATGGCGATTTTGAAGAGCTGTTTTGGAATCAGGTCTTTCAGCTTGGCGCAAATCGAGCGGCCGCGTGCCTCCGCCTGGGAACGGTGCGCGATGAAGGAGAGCGCATCCACCGGCTCCTGGTTCACCAGGATTGAGATTTTGACGAGATCGGCCTCGGCATAATCCTCAAGCTGGTAGTCGAAACTGGCATAGCCGCGGCTGATGGATTTCAGGCGGTCGTAAAAGTCGAACACCACCTCATTCAGCGGCAGGCGGTACACCGCCATGGCGCGGGTGCCGACATAGGTGAGGTCCGCCTGCTGGCCACGGCGCTCGTTGCACAGGGTCAGCACTGCGCCCAGGTAGTCATCGGGCACCATGATGGTGGCCTTGATCCAGGGCTCCTCGACATGGTCGATCACGCTGCCGTCGGGCATGTCGGAGGGGTTGTGCAACTCCTCCATCTCGCCGTTGGTCTTGAAGATTTTATATACCACGGAGGGTGCCGTCGCGATCAGGTTGAGGTCGAACTCGCGGCTCAGCCGTTCCTGGATGATTTCCAGATGCAACAGACCGAGGAAGCCGCAGCGGTAGCCAAAGCCGAGCGCGGCCGAGGTTTCAGCCTCGTAATGGAAGCTGGCGTCGTTCAGGCGCAGCTTGCCCAGCGAGTCGCGCAGCTTCTCGAAATCATCGGCATCCACCGGGAACAACCCGCACCAGACCACCGGGATCGAGGGTTTGAAGCCGGGCAGCGCCTCGGTCACCGGGTTGCGGTCGTCGGTGATGGTGTCGCCCACCTTGCAATCCGCCACGGTTTTAATGGCGGCGGTGATGTAGCCCATCTCACCCGGCCCCAGGCTTTCCACGGCGCGCATTTTCGGGGTGAAAACGCCGAGCTGCTCGATGGGATGCACGGCGCCGGTCGCCATCATGCGCACCTTCTGGCCGCGTTTCAGCCGCCCGTTCTTGACGCGCACGAGGGTGACGACGCCGAGATACTGGTCGTACCAGCTGTCGATCAGCAGAGCGGAGAGCGGGGCTTCGGCATCGCCCTTGGGGGCGGGGAGGCGGGTGACGAGGGCTTCCAGCACGCCCTCGATGTTCAGGCCGGTTTTGGCGGAAATTTCCACGGCGTCGGAGGCGTCAATGCCGATCACGTCCTCGATCTGCTGCTTCACGCGCGGCACATCGGCGGCGGGCAGGTCGATCTTGTTCAGCACCGGGACGATTTCATGGTGCGCGTCAATGGCTTGATACACATTGGCCAGAGTTTGCGCTTCCACGCCCTGGGAGGCGTCCACCACCAGCAGCGAGCCCTCGCACGCGGCCAGCGAACGGCTCACCTCATAGGCGAAATCGACATGGCCGGGGGTGTCCATAAGGTTCAGCACATAGGTTTTACCGTTCTTGGCCGGGTATTCCAGCCGCACGGTCTGCGCCTTGATGGTGATGCCGCGCTCTTTCTCGATGTCCATGTTGTCGAGCACCTGCTCGGTCATCTCGCGCGCGGTTAGGCCACCGCAATACTGGATCAGGCGATCAGCAAGGGTGGATTTGCCATGGTCGATATGGGCAATGATGGAGAAATTACGGATCAGTTCGGTCGGCGTGTCGGTCATGGGTGTGACATACGCAGAAACAGCCGCAACGTCGACAGCTATAAAGGCGGGAAGGGGCGAATCCTTCCCGCAGGATGGCGGCGCTACAGCGCGCCGTTGGCGAGCAGGGTGGCGCGCACGGCCTCTTCGGGCACGTCGCTGCTGGTAAAGGCTTTGCCGATGCCGCGCGTCAGCACGAAATGCAGCTGTCCGCCGCGCATTTTTTTGTCCTGCTTCATGTGGGTGAGCAGATGCTCCGCCGGTAGGCCTGCGATTTGCGTGGGCAGGCCGGCGTTGCGCAGATGCGCGGCGATGCGGCTGGTGTCCTCCTGCGGGCAATGGCCGAGCGCGGCGGACAAATGCGTGGCGAGCACCAGGCCGACGGCCACAGCCTCGCCGTGCAGCAGGCCCTGGCCGTAGCCGGTCTCGGCTTCCAGCGCATGTGCGAAGGTATGGCCCAGGTTGAGCAGGGCGCGGCCGTTATTGGGTTTGGTTTCCCGCTCGTCATCGCCCACGACCTGCGCCTTGAAGCGGATTGCCCGTTCCACGGCTTCCGCCAGGGCGTGCGAATCCTCGTCCAGCATCGCCGGGGCGTGGGATTCGCACCATTCATAGAAGGCTGCATCGGCGATCAGCCCGGCCTTCACGATTTCCGCATAGCCCGAGCGGCGCTCGCGCGGCGGCAGCGTAGCGAGGATGCTGGTGTCTGCCAGGACCATGATGGGCTGATGAAAGGCGCCGATGAGGTTTTTGCCGTGCGGCGAGTTGATGCCGGTCTTGCCGCCCACGCTGGAGTCCACCTGGGCGAGCAGTGTGGTCGGGATCTGGATGAAGGGCAGGCCGCGCAGGGTGGCCGCCGCGGCGAAACCGGCCAGATCACCCACCACGCCGCCGCCGAGGGCGATAATCGTGGTCTGGCGGTCGACCTTTCGCGCCAGCAGCTGGTCCACGAGGTCAGCCCAGTTGTGCAGGCTTTTGGAGGCTTCGCCGGGTGGCACGATAATGGAGTCGTGGCTGACGCCGGTCTCGGTAAGGCTGTTTTGCAATGTGGCCAGATGCAGGGCCGCCACGGTTGTGTCGGTCACGATCACGCAGCGCGGTTGTGGCAAAACCGGCGCGATCAGCGCGCCTGCGCGCGCGAGCAACTGGGAGCCGATCACCACATCGTAGTGGCTCTGGGACAATTGCACGCTCACCCGGCGTGGGGCGATGTAGTCGTTCAGGGCGGTGATAACATTGCTGGTGGTCACGTGCGGGGGGTCCTCTGAGCCGGTGACGATGATGTCTGCCTGGGCATAGAACGGGCTGCGTTCATGGGAAAGGCGTTGCAGGATTTGCGCCGGGTCGCCGGCGTTGAGCAGCGGCCTGTGGGTGCGGCCGTGGACCCGTTGCACGAGGATGTGCAGAGGGCAGCGCAGCCATACCGAAATGGCGCGCTGGCGCACCGTTGCCCTGGTTTCCGGGTCCATGAAGGCGCCGCCACCCGTGGCCAGGACGATTCGCCCGTCCGCGAGCAGCCTTTGGATGACGCGCTTTTCCCCGGCACGGAAATGCGCCTCGCCATGCTTGGCGAAAATCTCCGCGATGGTGATGCCCGCAGCGCGCTCAATTTCCTGGTCGGCGTCAAAAAAGGGCAAACCCAACTGGGCCGCCAGGCGTTTGCCGATGGCGGTCTTGCCGGCGCCCATCAGGCCGACGAGCACGATACTCCGTTCGGAGGGGGGAAGGTTTTGGGTGTTGAGTCGCATCGTGGGAGAGGCTTATCACATCATCCGCATGACGATAGATGGCCATATCGAGGCGTTCCTGGAAATGTTGGCGGCCGAGCGCGGCGCAGCCCGCAACACGCTTGCCGCGTATCAGGCGGATCTGGAGGATTTCGCGGCATTTGCGCGTCCGCGGGGCGTAACGCCGGGCGAGGCTGGCGCTGGTCATGTGGGTGAGTATATCGGCTCGTTGCATCAGTCCGGGTTGGCGGCGCGCACGCAGGCGCGGCGGCTCTCGGCGCTGCGGCAGTTTTTTCTGTTTCTGCTGCGCGAGGGGATGCGGGAAGATAACCCGGCCGCCGAGGTGGCAAGCCCGCGCCTGCCGCAAAGCCTGCCAAAATATTTGAGCGAGGCCGAGGTTGACGGGCTTTTGCTGGCCGCGCGGGCGTTTCCCGGGGTGCCGGGGTTGAAGGCCTATGCCGGGCTGGAGATTTTATACGCCACGGGCTTGCGCGTCTCGGAGTTGCTGGCGCTGCCGGCCCGCGCTCTGGCCAGTGATGCCGCTGTTCTAATGTTGAAGGGCAAGGGCGGGCGGGAGCGGATTGTGCCGCTTTCCGACATGGCGAAACTGGCGGCGGCGCGGTTGCGGGAGGCGTCGGCCGGGCTGAAGCCGCCGCCGCGCTACCTCTTCAGTGGCCGTGACCCGGCCCAGGCGATGACCCGCCAGGGTTTTGCCCTTTTGCTCAAGCAGGTGGCGCTGCGGGCGAACATAGACCCGGCCCGCTTGTCACCGCATGTGCTGCGGCACTCTTTTGCCTCGCATCTGCTGGCGCATGGCGCGGATTTGCGGAGCCTGCAAAAATTGCTGGGTCATGCGGATATCGCCACGACGCAGATTTATACTCATGTATTGGCCGAACGCCTGCAGCGCCTGGTGCAGGCGCATCATCCGCTGGCGCGCTGAGCCGGGCGGGTGGTGATGCGCGCCAGCCAGGAGCGCTCGTGCCGGGTCTCGTTGGCGGCGATATAGCGGCGCATCTCCTTGGACATTTTGCGGCGGGTTGGAGGATCGTCGCGATAGGCGGCCCGGATGCCATCCAATGCCGCTCGCGGGCAGCCGTTGCAAAAGGCCGTTACGAGATAACCGAGCATGAGCGGGGTCAGCGCCGGCCATGAGGCGCCCCATTTGCGGCCAATGAGCAGCCGGTTGCGGACGAAAGGCGCCATATGCGTGAGGGCCTCGACGGTGGGGGCGTTTGGCGCGGTCTTGTAAATGATGGCCAGCGTGCCGTCATATGAAATGGTCCAGTTGCGGGCGATGGCGGAGAGGCAGAAGTCGTATTCTTCCCAGGCGGAGAAGAACCTTGGGTCGTAGCCGCCGGCGGCGTTCCAGGTTGCGCGGCGGATTGCATGTCCAGCGCGGGGGATGGTTGTGGCGTCGAACTGGCCGTTGGAGCGGGCGATGAGACGCAAAGGGTAGGCCCAGCTTGATTTGCCCGGGGCCTGGGCCTCGGGGGTGAGGATGTTGAAGCCCAAAGCCCCTAATTCAGGCCGTTGGTTGAAGGCCCGCAGAGCCTGGGCGAGCACCCATTTCCCGGCAAAGATGGCGCCGGCATCAAGCGCCACGATGATCCGGCCATGCCCAAGGGTGGCCAGAAGATTGCGCCCAGCGGCAACGCCGGGATTTTCCGCGGCGGCGTACAACGAGAAATAGGGGGTGTTTGCGAATAATCTGGCCAGGGTCTGCCGGGTTTGCGGGAGGGAACTCTGGTCCAGCACCGTGACATGGAACGTGCCGCCTTGTTGCGCCAGGGCGGACTGGATTGTCTCGATTGTCTCTGCGGGCTGGTCCTGGGACAGGATGACGATGTCAGCGTCGTAGGCGTCCATGGCGGGGCCGTGGCCCGCCAGCCGTTTTGGGGGCGTGTCACCGGGGGTGTTCAAGGAGGCATACCCGCAATGCTCTGGGGTAAAGCGCAGGCAAGTAAAAACCGCAGGCGCTTGGCGGGCTGTTCCCCCGCCGTTACGGCGGGATACGCCGTGAGCATCGATGAATTACCCCAAGGTTGGATTTTCCGTGTATAAAATTACCCTGGGTTGCGTTAGCTGAAGACAAATCTTTTGGAAAGAAAATAATTGAAACTCAGGCCGGCGGCGGAGCCTGCAATGATGGGGAGCACCGGCTGGTTGTGACATAGTTTACTTATTGAAATCAAAGCAAAAAATGTTCCACGGTTAAACACGAAACCAATGGAGTTGGCGAGGAGAAAGCGCATCCATTGCACATGCGGCGCGGTATGGATGTGGTGGCGGAATGTCCAGATACGGTTGACGCCCCAATTGGCTGTGGCGGCTACCAGGAAGCCCATGACGCCGGCCATGTAGAGCCCCATGACGCCGCGAAGCGCGTAGACCGTGCTGGTATCCCAGAAAAACCCCATTACGCCGACGATGGCGAAACGGATGAATTTTTCGCTGACGCCGCTGCGCGAAAACAGCGCCACGGAGGCTTCCAGCCCGGCCAGGATTTTTTGGTACACCACACTCGCCATTATTCACCCCGCCTTGCGTAGCGGGGTGAAGCCATGGCGGCGCGGGTTTGGGGGGCTGGCAGCGTCAAATCAGCTCGCAAACGGATCCTGCACCAGGATCGTGTCGTCACGCTCCGGGCTGGTTGAAAGCAAGGTGACGGGCGCTTCGACCAGTTCCTCGATTCGCTTGACGTATTTGATCGCGGCGGCCGGGAGCTGCGCCCAGGAGCGGGCGCCACGGGTGGAAGCGCTCCAGCCTTCAAGGGTTTCATAAATCGGCTCGGCGGCGGCCTGGGCGGCCATGCCGGCGGGCAGATGCTTGAAGGTCTGGCCGTTGATCCGGTAGCCAACGCCGATTTTCAGTTCGCTGAAGCCGTCGAGCACGTCCAGCTTGGTGAGCGCCAGCCCGTTGATGCCGCCGACCTTCACGGCCTGGCGGACCAATGCGGCGTCAAACCAGCCGCAACGGCGCTTGCGGCCTGTTACCGTGCCGAATTCATGGCCGCGTTCGCCAAGCATCCGGCCGGTATCGTCGTTCAGCTCGGTCGGGAAGGGGCCTGAGCCGACGCGTGTGCAGTAGGCTTTGGCGATGCCCAGCACGCGGCCTACGGCGTCCGGCCCCATGCCGCTGCCCGACGCCGCGGTGCCCGCGACCGTGTTGGAGGAGGTGACAAACGGGTAGGTGCCGTGGTCGACATCGAGCATTACCGCCTGCGCGCCTTCAAACAGAATGCGCTGGCCATCGTGGCGGGCCTGCGCCAGCCGTTCCCAGACGGGTTCGGCGAAGGGCAGGATTTTGGGCGCCAGTTCGAGCAGGCTGGCGAGCAGGTCGGCCTTGTTGAAGGTCGGCGCCCCGAGGCCAGCCAGCAAGGTGTTGTGGTGCAGCAACAACTCGTCAAGCTTGGCGGAGAGAGTCTCCGGCTCGGCCAGATCGCAGACCCGGATGGCCCGGCGGGCAACTTTGTCCTCATATGCCGGGCCGATGCCGCGCCCGGTGGTGCCGATTTTGCGTTCGCCGCGCGCTACCTCGCGCGCGCTGTCCAGCGCTGCGTGCAAGGGCAGGATGAGCGGCGCATTGTCGGCGATGCGCAGGGTCTCGGGCGTTACCGGCAGACCCTGGGCGGAGAGGCGGGCGATTTCCGCCAGCAGGGCGAAGGGATCTATCACCACGCCGTTGCCGATGATGCCAAGCTTGCCGCGCACCAGGCCGGAGGGCAGCAGCGAGAGTTTATACGTCTGCTCGCCGACGACCAGGGTATGCCCCGCATTGTGCCCGCCCTGGAAGCGCACCACCACATCCGCGCGGCTGGCGAGCCAGTCCACCACCTTGCCTTTGCCCTCGTCACCCCATTGCGCGCCGATAATTGTTACGTTGGTCATGTCAGATCCTTGGCAAGTGGAGCGATGGCCCCGTCTTCATAGATATAGCTGCAGCCAAGCCGGGCTGCTTCCTGCCGCGGTGCGGCGTGTGCCGCCAGCCCGGCGATGGTGGCGAAATTACGCGCCCGGCAGGAAGCCGCCTGCTCTGGCGTGGTGCCGAAGGGCAGATAGATGCGCGGGCGCAGCGCTGGGGCGGGGGCGGCGCGGACGATGGTGTCAGGATACAGCGTGATGCCGGTGGCGGGTTCGCCGGCGCCGCACAGATAGCGCCCGCCCCGGCCGAGCTCCGCCTGCCGCCCGGGGGCGAACAGGGTCATGCAGATGCCGGTATGATATTGGTAGCCGCGAAACTCCACGGGATCGGCGGTTAAAGGCAGGCCGGGCCGCTGGCGCCGGATGACGGCGACGGTCTCAGCCATGCGCACGGCCTGAATGCGCGCGCTCTCGGGCAGGTTGATCGCCAGCAAGGCCGGTATCGCGCGCTCGGCGGTCCCGGTGGCCTCCAGGAGCTGGAGCAGCAGCCCGGCGATGGGACCGCCAAGCTCGGCCACCTCGGCGGCGTCCTTACGGTCCAGCGCGCGCGCAAGGGCGGGGCGGTTTGCGGCGGGGAAGTCTTCGAGCAGATGCAGAACCAGCCGGGGCACTGTGAGGTCGATGCTGATGCTGGTCAGGCCGATGGCCGCCAGGGCTTCAACGGCCGTTAAAATGATCTCGGCGTCGGCTTCGGGGGTATCATGGCCGACCAGCTCGATGCCGGCCTGGGCAATCTGGCGCTCCGGCTGCAGCTGCGAGCCGCGCACCCGCAGGCATTGCCCGGCATAAGCCAGCCGCAGCGGGCGCGGGGCATTGGCCAGCCGTGTGGCCGCCAGCCGGGCGATTTGCGGCGTCGTGTCGGCCCGCAGGCCCATCATGCGCTGGCTGTCGGGGTCCATGAGCCGGAAGGTCTGTTCGGCCGTGGCGGCGCCTGAGCCCGCGAACAGGCTGTCTTCAAACTCCAGCAGCGGCGGCTTCACGCGTTGATAGCCGTGCGCGGCGAAGCAATCCATGATGGTTTCGACCGAGCGCGCCTCCAGCTCCGCCTCGGGAGGCAGGACATCGCGCAGGCCGGCGGGGAGCAAAGCGGGGTGGGTAAGCGAGGATTCGTTCATGGGAACCAATGACAGTGGCGCGGCGCTATAGCATTGCTGCGCCATACGTCCAATTGCGCGGAGCCGGTGCGGCGGGGGTTGATGATCATCAGGCGATCATCGCGGCGCTCCGCCCGGCAAAGCGGGACCACGCCTCGGCTTCGTCCTCATCGAATAATTCGGTAAGCTTGCGCATCATCGTGCCGCCCAGCTCCTCGGCGTCAACGATCGTCACGGCCCGGCGGTAATAGCGGGTCACGTCATGCCCGATGCCGATGGCGATAAGCTCCACCAGCTCGCGGGTCTCGATATCGCGGATCACATCGCGCAGATGCCGTTCCAGATAGTTGCCGGAATTCACCGAGAGGGTGGAGTCGTCAACCGGGGCGCCATCGCTGATGACCATGAGAATACGCCGGTGCTCCGGGCGCGCGAGCAGCCGCCGGTAGGCCCAGAGCAGCGCTTCGCCGTCGATATTTTCCTTCAGCAGACCTTCGCGCAGCATCAGCCCCAGGTTTTTGCGCGCGCGGCGCCAGGGGGTGTCGGCGGATTTGTAGATGATGTGGCGCAGATCATTCAGCCGGCCGGGGGTTGGCGGTTTGCCCGCGGCAACCCATTGTTCCCGGCTCTGCCCGCCTTTCCACGCGCGCGTGGTGAAGCCCAGAACCTCCACCTTCACCGCGCAGCGCTCCAGCGTGCGGGCCAGAATATCGCCGCACATCGCCGCCACGGTGATCGGCCGCCCGCGCATCGAGCCTGAATTGTCGATCAGCAGGGTGACCACGGTATCACGGAACTCCGTGTCGCGTTCGCGCTTATAGGTGAGGGCCAGAAGTGGATCGACGATAATCCGCGACAGCCGGGCGGCGTCGAGCATTCCTTCTTCCAGGTCGAACTCCCAGGCCCGGGTTTGCTGCGCCTGCAGCCGGCGTTGCAGCCGGTTGGCCAGCTTGGCCACCACGGCATGCAGATGCTGCAATTGCTGGTCCAGCTGCTGGCGCAGCCGGGTCAGCTCATCGGGGTCGCAAAGGTCTTCGGCCTTGATTTCTTCATCATGCGTGCGGGTGAAGGCGCGGTAGGCCGTGCTGTCATCGCCATGGGCGGGCGGGCGGTGCTGTTGGGGGCCGGCGGGAGAATCCTCGGCATCCGCCGATGTATCGTCGGCGTCGCTGTCTTCCTCGGTGTCCTCGCCGGTGGCTTCGCCCTCGGTCATTTCCGGCTGTGCCGCGAGCATGGCCTCTTCCTGGCTCTGGCTCTGGGCGTCGCTGTCCTGGGAGTTGTCCTGCTGCGAGGTTTGCTCCCCCGAATCGTCGGCGTTTTCGGATTCGTCCTCCTCGGTTGCCGCCGCCTCCGCCTCCGCCAGATGGACCGCCGCCAGCAGCTTGCGCGCGGCTTTGGTGTAGTGCGCCTGGTCGGCGCGGGTGGCGGCGAGTTCATCCAGGGCCGCTTCGGCATCATCGCCCAGCGTGCCGCGCCACAAGGCCAGTATTTTTTGGGCCGGTTCGGGCACCGAAGCCGGGTCCATCCGCTCGCGCGCAAGCAGGGCAAGGGCGCTGGCCAGGGGAAGCTGCTCGCGCAGCGTCATGCGGTCGAGCCCCTCGTTTTCGCACTCCTCGCTCAGCTTGCCGCGCAGGTTCGCGGCAACGCCGGCCATGTGTTCGGAGCCGAAGACCTCAACGCGGGCCTGCTCCAGCGCGTCATAGGCTTCGCGCGCCTCCTTGGAGGCGGGGTTGCGGGCGGCATGGATGGCATTGTCGTGATAGCGCAGGCGCAGGGCGAGTGAGTCCGCGGCGCCGCGCAGTTTGGCCATCTCCGCGGGCGCCAGGGCGCGCGAGGGAACGGGCAGCCGTGCGCGTTTGCCAGCCAGGCCGGAGGGGCCGGGCTGGTAGGCAACTTCCACGTCAGGCGTCTGCGCCATGGCCCGCAGCGCATTGGCCGTGGCACGTTTGAAGTCCTCGCTCCGGCCCTGGTCGTTATTCGCGGTCATCTGGTTTCAGGCCGGCTTGCGCAAGCCGGTTGAGATCTCCTCGTTGAAGCAGCGCTGATAATACTCAGCCACGGTGTTACGCTCGGCTTCGTCGCATTTGTTGAGGAAGGTGAGGCGGAAGGCAAAGCCGATATCGCCGAAAATCCTTGTGTTTTCCGCCCAGGTGATAACGGTGCGCGGCGACATCACGGTGGAGATGTCCCCGGCGATGAACCCGGCGCGGGTGAGGTCCGCCAGCGCCACCATGCTCTCCGTCCGCTTCTTCAGGGCTGTATCACCGGCGGGGATGCCGAGTTTGGCCATCACGATGGCCACCTCCTGCGCGTGGGGCAGATAATTGAGCGTGGCGACGATGTTCCAGCGGTCCATCTGCCCCTGATTGATCTGCTGCGTGCCATGGTAGAGCCCGGTGGTGTCGCCCAGGCCCACGGTGTTCGCGGTGGCGAACAGGCGGAAGGCCGGGTGCGGGCGGATCACCTTGTTCTGGTCGAGCAGGGTGAGCCGGCCCTCGACTTCAAGGACGCGCTGGATCACGAACATCACGTCCGGGCGGCCGGCGTCGTATTCATCAAACACCAGCGCGCAGGGGTGTTGCAGCGCCCAGGGCAGGATGCCTTCGCGGAATTCGGTGACCTGTTTGCCGTCCTTCAGCACGATCGCGTCCTTGCCGATCAGGTCGATACGGCTGATATGGCTGTCCAGATTGACGCGGATGCAAGGCCAGTTGAGCCTTGCCGCCACCTGCTCGATATGGGTGGACTTGCCGGTGCCGTGATAGCCCTGGATCATCACCCGGCGGTTGAAGGCGAATCCGGCCAGAATCGCGAGCGTCGTCTCCCGGTCGAACTGATAGGCGGGGTCGATCTCGGGCACATGCTCGGTGCGGAGCGAGAAAGCGGGAACTTCCAGATCGACGTCGATGCCAAAAACCTCGCGGGCGTTAACCTTTATATCGGGCATGTTGATCGCCGAGGGGCCTGAGTTGCTGGTTTCGGTGAGCGCGGCGATGTTGTTCATTAAAGGTTCAATCCTGTTGCTTCGTACTTGGGTAGTTGCGTGGGCAATTGGGCGAACGTGCTCAACCGCCGGAAGTTTGGGACGCCTGAGCAGGCTTTGCGGCCAGTTTGCCACGAAGCGCCGCATAGGCAAGGTTGATCGATTTCAACATTTCCTCGGAGTGCTTGTCGCCATTGTTTGAATCCGGGTGGTGGCGTTTGGCAAGCTCCTTGTACTTTGCTTTTACGGTGGCCAGCGTGACCGGCCATGTGAGGTTCAGGACGCTGAGAGCCTCGCGGATATCAGCCGGAACGCCTGGGTTGGGTGCTGGCCTGGGCCGGGCGCCGAAGGCGAAGGCGTGCAACTCGGCTTCGAGCGTTTCATCCATCCGCGATGTCTGCCCCAACCGGCCAAGCGGCCAGCTCGGCCGCTGCCAGGAGGTGTCAGCGCGCAATTGCGCCTCGATTTCTTCAGCCGACATGCCTTTGTAATAGTCCCAGGAGGCGTTGAACGCGCGGACGTGATCCAGGCAGAACCAATGAAAATCCCGCGACCCGGCGCGTGATTTTGGTGCGCGGTATTCGCCTTCGTGCGGGCAGCCGGGCGAATCGCACGCCTGACCCGGGGCGCTGGGATCTGGGGCATAGGCGCGCGGCTTGCGGGTTGGTTGCTTGCGTGTTGACGAAATCATGGCCCTAATGTGCGCGCTTGGCTTAAATTGGCAACACTCGGTTGTGGCTGATATGCGCGCGGGGCAGAAGATGCCGCTACGATGATTGGATGAACGATCGGATGATTGAAGGTATGACGTGGTGAATATGAGCAAGAGAGATGATCGGATGCGCGATCTGCTGATGGCGGCTTTCAAGCCGGTCCGGCTGGAGATCGCCGATGAGAGCCGCAAGCATGCGAGCCATGCCGCCCGCAGCGGGCTGGAGGCCGGTGAGACGCATTACCGCGTGCTTATGGTCTCGCCGGCGCTGGCCGGGCTCTCGCGCGTGGCGCGCTCGCGCGCGGTGCATGAAGCCCTGGCGGCGGAGTTCACCTCCGGGCTGCATGCGCTGTCTCTAATCCTGCGCACGCCCGAAGAGGCGCAGGATTAAGAAGTTCCTCAGTTGCGGCCGTAGGTATCCTCGAAGCGGATGATGTCGTCCTCTCCGAGATAGGGGCCCGATTGCACCTCGATGATGGTGAGGGGGATTTTGCCGGGGTTTTCCATGCGGTGGATACAGCCCAGGGGCAAATAGACGCTTTCATTCTCATGAACCATGAGGGTTTCAGCGTCGCGGGTCACGGTGGCGCAGCCGGCCACCACCACCCAATGTTCGGCGCGGTGGAAATGCTTTTGCAGGGAGAGTTTCTGCCCGGGCCAGACGACGATTCGCTTCACTTGGAAGCGGTCACCCTGGATCAGGCTCTCATAGAACCCCCATGGCCGGTAGGTGCGGTTGTGGGTGTCGGCTTCCGGCCGCTTCATCTGCTTCAGCCGGTCGACGATTTTTTTAACGTTCTGTGCCTCGTTTTTGTGAGCCACCAGCACCGCATCCTGCGTGGTGACCACCACCAGATCGCGCACGCCGAGCAGAGCGGTCATGATACCGTCACTGCGGGCGTAGCTGCCGTGAACATTTTCGAGCACGACATCGCCCAGGGTAAAATTGCCATCCGCATCCTTGGGCGCGATATCGGCCAGGGCCGACCAGGAGCCCACATCAGACCAGCCGATGGCTGCGGGAACCACGGCGGCTTTGCTGGTTTTCTCGGCGATGGCGTAATCGATGCTGATATCGGGCGCCGCCGCAAACGCCTCGGCGCCAAGCCGGATGAAGTCGAGGTCGGTGGTTCGCGTCAGCATGGCGGCGCGCACGGCCTCCAGCAGCTGGGGGGCCAAGCGCTCCATCTCGCTGAGCAAAACACTGGCACGGAACATGAACATGCCGGAGTTCCAGAGGTTGCCGCCTTCTGCCAGCAAGCGCACGGCGGTGGCGGCGTCTGGTTTCTCGATAAAACGATTGAGGTGGAAGACGCCGGGCAGGTCCTCCAGCGCGGCGCCCTGGGCGATGTAGCCGTAGCCGGTCTCCGGCGCGGTGGGCTGCATGCCGAAGGTGACGAAGTATCCAGCCTCCGCGGCCTTGGAGGCGGCGCTCACCGCGGCTTCAAGCGCTGCGAGGTCGCTGATCGAGGCGTCGGCCGCCATGATCCATAAAACCGCATCGGGGCTGGTTTCCGCGGCCAGCAGCGCCGCTGCCGCAATGGCGGGCGCGCTGTTGCGTCCCACCGGTTCCAGCATGATCTGTGCTCCCTCGATGCCGGCGTCGCGCAATTGCTCGGCGACGACGAAGCGATGATCCTGGTTGGTCACGACAATCGGGGCGGTGAAGCGGGCGCCGGCGGCGCGCAGTGCGGTTTGCGCCAGCATGGAGTGCTGCGAAATGAGCGGCCAGAATTGCTTTGGGAAGCTCTTGCGCGAGACAGGCCACAACCGCGTGCCCGATCCGCCGGAGAGGATCACGGGGATAATCTTATGACTGTGTTCTGCGAAGTCCATGCTGCATCCTGCCGTTGTACAACGAAATTAAATTTGGCTCTTTACGATTGTTAGCCGGAAACGGCAAAATAAGATCATGAGCGATTTCAGACAAAATTACCGGCTTGGCGATATGACGGCTGCAACCTTCGCGCAAGCGGCGGCGGCAAACCCCGTGGTGCTGTTGCCCCTTGGCAGCCATGAGGATCATGGTCCGCATTTGCCGATGGGTGACTACCTGCTGGCGGAGCAGCTTGCCGTGCGCATTGCACAGGCCGCCACGGATAAAGGTGTTGCAACCTTTGCCGCACCCTGCCTGCCTTTTGGCGTTGCGGATTATTTTGGCGCCACGCCGGGCGGTCTGGCGCTTTCCCCTGCCAGTTTCCGGGCCGTGCTGGCGGAGCTGCTGGCCAGCCTGCTCGGGCATGGGCTGAGCAATATTGTCATCCTGAACGGCCATGGCGGCAATGTGCCGGTGATCCATGAGGTGACGCTGGAGATCAGGCGGACGCGAAATATCATTCTACCGTCATTTTATCTCTGGAAAATTGCGCGCCAGCTTATGGAGGCTCAGCTTGGCGCGGGCAGCCAGGGGCGTTTTGGCCATGGCGCGGAGCCGCTGCTTTCGCTCACCAAGGCGTTGCGGGAAGGTTTTGTGCAACCCGGCGGGGCCGTGGCGCATGGCCGCGAGACCATGCTGGGTCTCCCGGTTTCAGGTTTCGGCACCTTGGATTTTCACGGTCTTGCGGTTGATGCGCCGGTCGAGTTCGACCAGGTGCCGCGTGGGGCCACGCAGGCCGCGTGGCCGCTGGCCTCAGCTGAACTCGGGGCGCAAACCGCCGAGTCGCTGATCAGCATGGCAACGCAATTCGTGGTTCACTTTGGCAGGCTGGCGCGCGGTGGCGCCGGCGGTGTGGTCTGAGCTGCGGGACTATTTGAGGAATTTCAGCAGAGTGATGCCGACAGCGGCAATGGCAACCAGCGTGGCGACAATCACGCCAAGCGGAAGCCCGAAATAATGCGGGTTGCTGGGGTCGTGGCCGTGGTTTTCAGAGCTCATGTGGTCGTTCCTTTTTTCAGACAGAGGTCAAAGCGGTGATAAGAATGGTTTCCATCTACGTATCCGGCTTGGGCTGATGGGGCAACTCGCCGCGGCGCTTCCGTTTGCCGGTGTTCTGCTCAGTTTCGCAATCCTCCCGGGCGTGGCGCCGCGTTTGTGGCATAGGTGGATGGCGGCGGTCATCGGCGGCTGGGTTGCCATGGGCTTTGCGCTGCGGATGCTCTCAGGCGGCCCGATGGATGCGGTGCAGACGCTCTGGCAGGTCTCGCTGGCGGAATTTCTGCCATTCATGACCTTGTTGCTGGCGCTTTATGCGCTTGGCGGGGGGATTTCGATTAAAGGCGGCCCTTGGGGGCGCCCTTCCGGCAACCTGCTGCTTCTGATTGTTGGCACGGTTCTGGCCTCGATCATGGGGACGATCGGGGCCACCTTGCTGCTCATCCACCCGCTGCTGGCGGCCAATGGATATCGCGCGGAGAAGCGGCACCTGATCCTCGCCTTCATCATTCTGGTTGGCAATTGCGGCGGGGCGCTCTCGCCGCTGGGCGACCCGCCTTTGCTGGCCGGGTTTCTCCGTGGCGTGCCTTTTTTTTGGCCGGCGGTTCATCTCTGGCAACCGCTGCTGGTTCTGGCCGTGCCGGTGCTGCTGCTTTGCCTGGGGGCGGATATTTATTTCGCGCGGCGCGATGCCATGCCGTGTCCGCAAAAATTCCGCATCGGCGGGGGGGTGAATGTTTTCCTGCTGGTGGTGCTGATCATCGCCATTCCTCTGGCCGGTATCTGGCATCCAGGCATGGTCACCATTCTATCCGCGAAGATTCCGGGGGAGCATCTGGCGTTGATCGTGCTTGAGCTGGGGTGCATCGCGCTCTCAGAGGCTCTGACCCCGCGTGCCATCCGCAGCCACAATCGTTTTGCCTGGGGGGCGATGCGCGAGATCGTCATGCTGTTTTTTGCGATCTTTGCCACCATCACGCCGGTGTTTCAGCTATTGCAGACGGCCGCTTTGGCCCCAAACCCGCTGTCCTGGTTCTGGGCCTCGGGCATTGCCTCCGCTATTCTCGACGCCGCGCCGACCTATCTGATCTTTTTCGAGGCGGCGGGTGGGCATGCCGCTAGTCTGAGTGCCGCACCTGCCCACCTGCTCACAGCCATAGCGGCTGGTTCGGTGTTTTTTGGGCCCGTTACCTACCTTGGCAACGCCCCCAACCTCATGGTCCGCGAAATCGCGGCGCGCCGGGCGGTTAAAATGCCCGGGTTTTTCGCCTTCGCGGGACTCATGAGCCTCATCCTGACGCCGATTTACGTGCTGATGAGTTTTTTGTTTTTTTAAGGTTGGACGGTTAGATCAAACCGGAAGGTTCAATCTAACCGTTTGAATTTGCTCTAAACCGTCAGCGCCTGTTCGAGAACGCCCAGCCCTTCGTCGAGCAGTGCGTCGGAGGCGGTGAGCGGCACGAGCAGCCGGATGGCATTGCCGTACACCCCGCAGGACAGCAGGATCAGCCCGTTTTCGCGGGCTTTGGCGATCACTTTTTTGGTCATATCCGCGTCCGGCTCGTTGGTGCCGCGTGTTGCCACCACGTCAAACGCGATCATCGCCCCTGGGCCACGGATTTCAGCGATGGGGATGGTGTCGTTGCGGCGCGAGATAGCCGCCAGCCGGGATTTCATCTTCGCGCCGATATGGTTGGCGCGTTCGATCAGTTTTTCTTCCTCGATGACATCGAGCACGGCCAGCGCCGCGGCGCAGGCAATCGGTGAGCCGGAATAGGTGCCGCCCAGCCCGCCTGGCTCGGCTGCATCCATGATCGCGGCGCGCCCGATGACGCCGGAAAGCGGGAAGCCGCCCGCCAGCGATTTGGCAACGGTGATGATGTCTGGTTTCACGGCGGAGTGTTCGACGCCGAACATTTTGCCGGTCCGCGCGAAGCCGGTCTGCACTTCATCGACGATCAGCAGAATGCCATGCTTGTCGCAAAGGGCGCGCAGGGCCTCCATCAGCTCGGTTGGCGCCTGGATAAACCCGCCTTCCCCCTGCACGGGTTCCAGTACGATCGCCGCGGTCCGCTCCGGCTCGATATCGGCGCGGAACAACATGTCGATGGCGCGCAGGCTGTCCTGCACGGTCACGCCAAAGGGCGCGTGCGGGAAGGGGACATGGTAGATCTCGGCCGGGAGCGGGCCGAATTTTTTCTTGTAGGGCAACACCTTGCCGGTCATCGCCATCGTCAGCATGGTGCGGCCATGGTAGCCGCCGGCGAAGGTGATGACGCCGGAACGCCCAGTGGCGGCGCGCGCGATCTTCACGGCGTTTTCCAGCGCCTCGGCGCCGGTGGTGAAAAAGATGGTCTTGGCCGGACCCTCAACCGGGGCCAGCGCGTTCAGCCGTTCGGCCAGCGCGACATAGCTCTCGTAAGGCGAGACCTGGAAGCAGGTGTGCGAGAAGCGCGAGAGTTGTTCGGCGACCGCCGCCATCACCTTGGGGTGGCGGTGCCCGGTGTTCAGAACCGCGATGCCGCCGGCAAAATCGATATAGCGCTTGCCCTCGACGTCCCAAAGCTCGGCGTTTTCGGCGCGTTGAGTAAAGACCGGGTGCGCATTGCCCACACCACGGGGCACCGCGGCTTCGCGGCGGGCCATCAACTCACTGTTCGTACTCATATTGGTTCCAACTCCTTAAGGGCCCGGCGAGCCTAGCAAGCTTTGCCGGTGTGTAAACGCGGTGTTGCGGATATCTGCCTTGAACGGGTTCACGGTCTGGCGGGAAGCGAGGCCCGTTTTATGAAGCCGGGCTCCGCCGGTGGTTGCGCGAGCGTATCCTTGATCGTTTCGACGATGGCGGCGTGCGGGCCGCGGCGGCAGAGCCGCAGGCATTCCTCGACCGCCACGGTGTCCCCGGCGATGAGGGCCTCCACGGCATCCTGGCCGACATTGCGCACCCAGCCGGAAAGCCCGAGCCGCCGCGCCTCGTTTGCCAGCCATTCGCGGAAGCCGACACCCTGAACCCGGCCGGTGATGAGCAGATGGGTTGTTTTCATGCGCGGCAGAGGACCATGAAACGGGCGCTCACGGCAATATCCTGCGCGATGATCTGCCGCCGGGCGGCGGCCTCGGTGTCCATCCCCCAGCGGGTTTCCTGCCAGAGTTCTCCGAGGCCGGCGCAACGGCAGGCCGCATCCGGGGTCAGCGCCCCTGCCTCCACCGCGAGCGCGAGCACAAGGCTCCCCAATGCGGGGACGATCACGCCAAGCCCCGCCAGTTGATATTCGTCCATGCGCATCAGATGCGCGGTGAAAATGTCACGGCACTCAGGCGCTTGCCGCAGCGGCATGACTCCGGAGGTGGATTGCAGCCTGATGCCGAACTGCTGGCCCAGCCAGTCGATCCAGGGGTCCCACGCCTCGGCCTCGCGCTGCACCAGCCCCGGCGGGCCTTCGGCGCGGTAGCAGAGCAGGTCGTTCATGCCGTAAGCCGCCAGTTGCCCGGCGATCTCCTCGCGGTGCAGCCGGATACGGTCCTGCGCTGTTGTGGCAAGGCGCGTGAGGGGCAGGTCATCGGGCGTGAAATCCGTGCCGGCCGTTGCCCATTCAGTGGCAATGGCGGCTGCCAAAACCTTGAACGGCACGCGAAGCGCGCCGCCGCTGGGGAGTTTAAGGGGGCGGTTGTCCAGCAGGATGATGAAATCCGCGCCGTCGGGCGCGGTGGAGGTTGATGTCCAGAAGCGTTTCATGGGCCGAGCAGTCCGTTCAACAGATTTTTCGGCGCGCCGGAAGGCGGAGCAGCGGCGCCTGGTATGCCGCCGGATGGCGGCTGCATGGCCGCTGCCGCCGGGCCGGGTTGGCCAAAGCGCCCCAGTTTCAGCGCCGCCGGGCAGATGTCCCCGCTGGTTGCCTGGATGCTGCCGGCCGGAGCCGCCTCAACCACCGGGGCGGTGAAGCTGCCGTCAATCGCCACCGGGCTGCCCGTTGCATTCGCCAGCATCGGCAATTGCGGGAGCACAACGATGCCGAGCGTCTCCCCCCCGGTATTCACACTGCCGCCCCCCTGTAAGCGCAAGCGGCTGGAATCCAGCGCCATGGCCCGGATGGTGGCGATGCCGTTGGCGGCATCAACCCGCAACGCCAGGCAGCGCACTGGCACCGGCCCTGTGGCCCCGGCCAGACCGGCGGGCAGGCCGGCGGTTTGCAGCACGCCGCCGAACAGGCTTTGCAAGACCGAGCCGTCAACAACGCCGTTGGCCATGGCCAAGCCCAACTGCCCGTTCAGGCTGCTGGCGATGGCATGGAGGGTGTCGCCGCTGCTGGCGGCCGAGAGCCGGACCTGCATGGTGCCTTCGGCGGTGCCGGGCAGGCCAAAGGCTTGCAACATCGGAGCGAGCGCAAGAGCGGGGGCGCTCATCGCCAGGCTTTCCACCGCAGGCTCCTTGCTGGCATCCACCGACAGGCGCGCGGTGAGGTTGCCGCCGGGGAGTTGCGCGCTGAGCGGGCTGACCGTGAGCAGCCCGTTTGCGAGAACGGCATGGCCCTGGAGCGCCGTATAGGTCATCTGGTGCCAGATCAGCGTATCCGCCGAGATTTGCACATCGGCACGGGCGGATTTCAGCCATGTCAGCGGCAGCGGCAGCGGCAGCGGCAGCGGCGTATCGGTGATGCCGGCGGTGGCGGCCGGGGGGGGCGTGGCTGGCTGCGGCATGGCCGCCAGTAAGGCATCGGCGTTCAACCCGGCGAACTGCAGGGCGAGTTGCAGCCTGGGCTGGGAGCCGAAATACAGGCCGGCATCGCCGCCGAAGGCCGCGTTATCCATGTTGACGGTGAGGCTATCCAGGCCAACGGCATTGCGCAGGCCAAGTCCGCCGGGGTCTATCAGCGTGGTTTGCGCGGTGATGTTTTTCCATGCGGGCAAGCTGACGCCCACGGCCGGGCTGAGCGCCGAGAGGTCAGGGATGGTCAGGTTCAGCGCCAGCGCCGCGCCCGCGAGCGCCGCGGGGGTTGCAATCGCGCCGGTGAGACTGGCCTTGGCCGCCCCGAACCGCGCATTGACCGTGACGGGAAAGCTGCCCTGCGGCCCGGTGCGCGCCGGTAGCAGGGCGGGATTCAAAAGCGCCTGGGGCGGGCCGAAATGGCCGGTGAGGGTGAGGGGGGTGCTGCCCAGCGTGGCCGTGGCGCTGAGTGAAAGCGGCTGGTTGAGCGATGCCATCTCGATGTCCAGCGCGTTGAGCGTCAGCCCCGGCCGGAGGGAGGAAAGATCAGAGATGCCGGCTTTGACGGAAAGGTCATCAATTGCCGGGATGGTTGAATTCTGGCTGGTGATCCGGGCTGAAGCCGTGATGTCATGCACCGGAGGCAGGGAGCCGGTCAGGCCGGGCGGGAGGCTGGCGGCCAGATCCTCCAGCGCGGGAATATCGAGTGCCACGGCGAGGCGGTAGCCGCTCGCCGTGCGCGGGCGGGCGAGCGCGCCTTGCACCGTCGCGGCCGCGCTGCCCAGTTTTACAGTCAGATCAACCGGCCATGGCCCGCTGCCGATGCCGGAGAACCGCGCAATGGGCCCCACCACGCCGGACACGTTGAACGGCGCCGTGCCGAGAATCGCCGTGGCTTTTATATGTAGCGGGGCGGTGGGAGAAGCTGCTGTTCCGGTCAGATTCGGCAGGGCGATAATGGTTGGCGCGGGGGTTTTGATCGTGAGCCGCCCGTTTTCGATTTCCACCGCCTGCAGAGCGACCTGATAGCCATGGAACTCATCCGGTGCCATGGCCGCCGCGGGGTGCGCGGTGGTGAAGTCCCAGTTCGATAAGCCGCCGGGGCCGCGTTCCAGCACGATATCAGGGCTGACGAGCACTAGTTTAAGGATGTTCAGCCGGTGCGAGAGCAGGGGCAGCAGCGCGATCCTGGCCTCGATGCGCTTGAGTGTCAGCATCTGGGCGCCGGTGAAACCGGGCGGATTTGAAAGACTTATGCCGCTGGCCTCAATGACCGGATGAAGTGAAAGCTGCAGGGTGAGAGGCCCGCTCAGGTGCAGCTGCCGGCCGGTTGCCTGATCCACGGCCGTGATGATTTCCGGGGCGTAATGGTTCGGGTCGAAGCGTTCCACCAGAACCAGAATGCCTGCCGCGGGCAAGGCTGCGAGCAGCAGGGCGCCAAGGGCGGCCCACCGCCACAGGCTCATCGTCCGGCGCCGCGGCTTCGCCGAGTTTTCGCTAGATTGGGTCATTCTGGGAGGCAGATAGTCGGTTTTACGCAGTTATACGAGTGCCAAGCTTGTGAAGTGCCAGGACTCGCGCTAGACGGCGCGGCTTGATGTTGGTATCGCGCGGGGCGGTCAAGCTGGCCGCGCCCCGGCGGCTAAGCGGGCGTGGTGAAATTGGTAGACACGCCAGATTTAGGTTCTGGTGGCGAAAGTCATGGGGGTTCAAGTCCCTCCGCCCGCACCAGGTTGTGGTTTTGTTGTTGATTTTTGAGGAATTTTTCGTCGATGCAGGTTACCGAAACGCTCTCCGACGGCTTGAAGCGCGGCTTCACGGTCGTGGTTCCCGAACCCGAACTTGCCGCCAAGCGTGAGCAGCGTTTGGCCGAACTTGGCAAAACCATGCAGATGCCTGGTTTCCGGCCGGGCAAGGTGCCGATGTCGATGGTGCGCAAGCGCTATGGCGATGCCGTGGCCGCGGAAATCGTGGAAGGCGCGGTGAACGAAGCATCCGACCGCCTGCTCTCCGAGCGCAATCTGCGCCCCGCGATGCAGCCGAAGCTGGAAGTGACCAAGCCGGGGCAGAACTCCGATCTCGAGTTCACCATGGAACTTGAGGTGCTGCCCGAAATCACGATTCCCGAACTCGACGGCATTACGCTGAGCAAGCCGGTGGCGGCTGTTACTGATGAAGCCGTCAGTGAAGCCCTGGCCAAGATGGCCGAGCAGCGCAAGAGCTATACCCCGGTTGAAGAGCCCCGCCCGGCGGCGGCTGGTGAGCAGCTGACGGTGGATTTTATCGGCCGCATTGACGGTGAGGCTTTCCAGGGCGGCACTGCGGCGGATGTTGCGGTGGTGGTGGCCGGCGAGGGTTTCATCCCCGGCTTCTCCGAGCAGATGGAAGGCATCGCCCCCGGCGAGACGCGCACCATCACGGTTGATTTTCCCGAGGATTACGGCGCCAAGGAGCTGGCCGGGAAGAAGGCTGAATTCGAAATCACCGCCAAGGCGCTCGCCGTGGCGCAGGTTCCGGCGATTGACGATGAATTTGCCAAGGGGCTTGGGCTGGAGTCGCTGGAAGACTTGCAAAAGAAGGTCTCCGAGCAGATTGGCCGCGAATATGAGCAGATGACGCGCCTGAAGCTCAAGCGCAGCCTGCTCGACGCGCTGGCTGAACGCGCGCATTTCGAGGCGCCGGTTTCATTGGTTGATGCCGAGTTCGCTGAGATCTGGCGCCAGGTGGAGCAGGAAAAAGCCGCGGGCCGGGCCGATCCGGAAGACGAGGCCAAGGACGAAGAGACGCTGAAGGCGGAATATAAGGCAATTGCCGACCGCCGGGTGCGTCTTGGCCTGCTGGTTGCGGAAATCGGCCGTGTTAATGCGGTGACGGTCTCCGACCAAGACCTCCAGCGCGCCATGTTCAACGAGGCGATGAAGTATCGCGAACAGGCGATGCAGGTTCTGGAGTTCTTCAAGAAGAACCCGCAGGCGCTCGAGCGCTTCCGTGGGCCCATTTTTGAAGACAAGGTGGTGGACTTCCTGCTTGAGCGCATCACCCAGGAAGAAACCAGCGTGAGCCCGGAAGAGCTGGCGGCTGACCCTGAATCTTAATACGGGACTAGACGCGCGCGTTTGATCCACTAACTTAGGTTCATGACGCTCCGTTCCGCCCGCGCCGCGGCCTTATGAAAGGCGCGGTGCGGTGCCGGGGCGGGCGGTTAGATAGAACGAGGAATTTACAGTATGTGGGATCGGGATCCAGTCGAGGTCTATAATAATAACCTCGTGCCGATGGTGGTTGAACAGACGGCGCGCGGGGAACGCTCCTACGATATTTATTCCCGCCTGTTGAAGGAGCGGATCATTTTTCTGACTGGTCAGGTCTATGATCAGGTAAGCTCGCTGATTTGCGCGCAGCTGCTGTTCCTGGAAAGCGAGAATCCCAACAAGGATATTTCTTTCTATATCAACAGCCCCGGCGGTGTTGTGTCCTCCGGCCTCGCGATTTACGACACCATGCAGTATATCCGCAGCCCGGTCAGCACCGTCTGCATCGGGCAGGCGGCATCCATGGGCAGCCTGCTGCTTTGCGCGGGCGCGCCGGGCAAACGCTTTGCCCTGCCAAATGCCCGCGTCATGGTGCATCAGCCTTCTGGCGGCGCCCAGGGGCAGGCCACGGACATCGAAATCCAAGCCCGTGAAATCCTTAATCTGCGTAAGCGGCTGAACCAGATCTATGTGGATCACACAGGTCAGCCGCTTGAGGCGATTGAGGCCAAGCTGGAACGCGATTCCTACATGTCGGCGCAGGAAGCGAAGGATTTCGGCATCGTGGACGACGTTGTGAAAAGCCAGCCGCCATTGAGCGAAAGCCCGGCAACGCCGCCTAGCCCGCAGGAACCCGCGCGATAAGCGGAGAGTTGCTCATCAGGCGCTTTTCTGCGGAATTCAGCCTTGAACGCGAATTCAGGGTTGAACTTCAGGTGCCTTTGATGCCTCTGATCCCCGGATCTGGTGAAGGCCGGGGGTTAACTTTCTGAATTATTTTGGTTTTTCTCCCGCATATGCCGGCGCTTGTGTGCTCCTGCGCAGGGGGCTAATCTTTTCTCTTATATTTCGCGCTGTGGAGTGGTTATGAGCAGCAAATCGAGCGACACCAAGAACACACTGTATTGTTCCTTTTGCGGGAAGTCGCAGCATGAGGTCCGTAAGCTTATCGCGGGTCCGACGGTTTTCATCTGTGATGAATGCGTCGAGCTTTGCATGGATATCATCCGCGAGGAGCACAAAACCCATCTTGTGAAGTCGCGCGATGGCGTGCCGACGCCGCGTGAAATCTGCAAGGTGCTGGATGATTATGTGATCGGCCAGGGGCATGCGAAAAAAGTGCTCAGCGTGGCGGTGCATAACCACTACAAGCGGCTCTCGCACGCGACGAAGAACAATGACATTGAAATCGCGAAATCCAACATCATGCTGGTTGGCCCCACCGGCTCGGGTAAAACCTTGCTGGCCCAGACGCTGGCCCGCATTCTCGATGTGCCCTTCACCATGGCCGACGCGACGACCCTGACCGAGGCCGGGTATGTGGGCGAGGATGTGGAGAATATCATTCTCAAGCTGTTGCAGGCGGCTGATTATAACGTCGAGCGGGCGCAGCGGGGGATCGTTTATATCGACGAGGTCGATAAAATAAGCCGCAAATCAGACAATCCCTCGATCACCCGCGATGTGAGCGGGGAGGGGGTGCAGCAGGCCCTGCTGAAGATCATGGAAGGCACGGTCGCCTCGGTGCCGCCGCAGGGTGGGCGCAAGCATCCCCAGCAGGAGTTTCTGCAGGTTGATACCACCAATATCCTCTTCATCTGCGGCGGTGCGTTCGCCGGGCTGGAGAAGATTATCGGGCAGCGTGGCAAGGGGTCGGGCATTGGCTTTGGCGCTGATGTCCGCAGTCCGGATGAGCGGCGCACCGGGCAGATTTTGCGCGAGGTTGAGCCGGAGGATTTGCTTAAATTCGGCCTGATTCCGGAGTTCATCGGCCGTCTGCCCGTGGTTGCCACGCTGGATGACCTGGATGAGACGGTGTTGATCGAAATTTTGACCAAGCCGAAGAATGCCCTGGTCAAGCAATACGGCCGCCTGTTCGAAATGGAGGGGGTCAAGCTCACCTTCACCGATGAGGCGCTGAAGGTTGTTGCCGAACGGGCGATCAAGCGCAAGACCGGCGCGCGCGGCCTGCGTTCGATCATGGAGGGTATTTTGCTGACAACCATGTTCGACCTGCCGGGCCTGGATGGCGTGGCGGAGGTTGTCATCAGCGGAGATGTGGCCGAAGGCCGGGCCGAGCCGCTGTTTATGTACGCGGAGAAACGTGCGGAGACGGCGTCCTGAGGCGAGGGCCTGGCCAAATTGAGGGGATGGCAGGTCTTGCAGGCCTGCCAAACCAGACCGATATGTCCATTTGTGGCCGGAGACCGGCGCCGTGTGCTGTGCCTGTAAGGGCAGTGCATGAGGCTTAAAGGAACCCATTATGTCTGACGTTACAAAGCCTGCCCCTCTCTCTGATACTCTGGCGGTCCTGCCGCTCAGGGATATCGTGGTATTCCCGCATATGATCGTGCCGCTCTTCGTTGGGCGCGATAAATCCGTGCGGGCTCTGGAGAGCGTGATGAAGGAGGATAAGCAAATCCTTCTGGTCGCGCAGAAGAATGCCGCGCAAGATGATCCTTCCGCGGAGGATATTTACAAAGTTGGAACCATTTCCACGGTTCTGCAGCTGCTTAAGCTACCTGACGGCACGGTAAAGGTGCTGGTGGAAGGCATAAGACGGGCGCGGATTACGAGCTTCAAAGAGACCGAAGATTATTTCGAGGTTTTCGCGGATCCGATCGAGGATCAGGCGGATGACGAAAAAGAGGTCGAAGCGCTTGGCCGCACCGTTGTTTCGCAGTTCGAGCAGTACATCAAGCTCAACAAAAAAATCGCGCCAGAAGTTTTGGTCTCTGTTAACCAGATCGACTCGCCATCCAAACTTGCGGATACTGTTGCCAGCCATCTGGGATTGAAAATCTCCGATAAGCAGGAGCTGCTGGAACTTGGCAGTACGAGCGAGCGGCTTGAGCGCGTATTCAACCATATGGAATCCGAAATCGGGGTGCTCCAGGTTGAAAAGAAGATCCGCAACCGCGTGAAGCGGCAGATGGAGAAGACCCAGCGCGAGTATTACTTGAACGAGCAGCTGAAGGCGATCCAGAAGGAGCTAGGCGAAGGCGAGGACGGCAAAGACGAAACCGCCGAGCTTGAAGCCAAAATTAATGCCACCAAGCTCTCCAAGGAGGCACGCGAAAAAGCGGTGGCAGAGCTGAAAAAATTGCGCAGCATGAGCCCGATGAGCGCGGAAGCGACGGTCGTGCGCAATTATTTGGACTGGATACTGGGCATCCCCTGGAAGAAGCGCAGCAAAATCAAGAATGACGTGGTCGAGGCCGAGCGCGTGCTCAACGCTGACCATTATGGACTCGAGAAAATCAAGGAACGAATCGTCGAGTATCTGGCGGTGCAGTCGCGCAGTCCTAAGCTGCGGGGGGCGATTCTCTGCCTCGTCGGCCCGCCGGGTGTTGGCAAAACCTCGCTGGGCAAGTCCATCGCCAAGGCCACCGGACGCAATTTTGTCCGCATGTCGCTGGGCGGTGTACGCGATGAAGCTGAAATTCGCGGGCACCGGCGGACGTATATCGGCTCCATGCCGGGCAAGATCATCCAGGGCATGAAGAAGGCCAAAACCTCTAATCCCCTGTTTTTGCTCGATGAAATTGACAAGCTTGGTGCTGACTGGCGCGGAGATCCGTCATCGGCCCTGCTGGAGGTGCTGGACCCGGAGCAGAACGCGAGCTTTGCCGATCATTACATGGAGGTCGATTATGATCTCTCGGATGTCATGTTTGTCACCACGGCGAACAGCCTGAACATGCCGCAGCCGCTGTTGGACCGTATGGAGATCATCCGTATTCCCGGTTACACCGAAGATGAGAAGGTTGAAATCGCCAAGCGGCATCTTGTCTCCAAGCAAGGCGAAGCGCACGGGCTGAAAAAGGACGAATGGTCCATTACGGACGATGCGCTGCATGAACTGGTCCGCACCTACACGCGCGAGGCCGGGGTTCGTAACCTTGAGCGTGAAATCGCCACCATTGCGCGCAAGGCGGTGAAAGAGATCGTAACCACCAAGACCAAGAAGGTTATGATCAGCAAGCGCAACCTGGAGAAATTCTCGGGCGTTGCGAAATACCGCTATGGCGAGACGGAGGCCGAGGACATGGTCGGTGTCGTCACCGGCCTGGCCTGGACCGAGGTTGGCGGAGAGATTCTCACCATTGAGAGTGTGCTGCTGCCAGGTAAGGGCAATATCAAGCAGACCGGAAAGCTTGGCGATGTCATGCAGGAAAGTGTGCAGGCGGCTTATTCCTATGTCCGCTCGCGCGCTGCCCAGTTTGGGATCAAGCCGCCGTTTTTCGATAAGCGCGACATCCATGTGCATGTGCCAGAAGGGGCGACGCCCAAGGATGGTCCGTCAGCCGGTATCGCGATGGCGACTTCGATTGTCAGCGCCATCACGGGGATCCCGATTCGCCGTGATATCGCGATGACGGGCGAGATCACCCTGCGTGGCCGGGTGTTGCCAATTGGTGGTTTGAAGGAAAAACTTTTGGCCGCGTTGCGCGCCGGGATTACCACCGTCATCATCCCCAAGGACAATGAAAAGGATCTCATCGAGATCCCGGCCAACGTCAAAAAAGGGTTGACGATCATCCCTGTATCCCATGTCGATGAGGTCATCGGGCGCGCGCTCAGCCGCAAGCCTGAACCGATTGATTGGGATGACATAACCGATGAGATCGCCGCGGCACCCGGCGACACCAGGGCGGCATCCTTGCCGCACTAACAGCCGTTATTTGACGGGCGCACCTCAAGTTAGGTATCTACTGGCGTTACTATCACCGATGACCCACCCGCATCTAACGCTGGATGCAGGTGGGCGTTTTTTGCATGATCCACAACATGGAGTTTTACCCGTGAACAAAAACGATTTGATTGCCGCCGTCGCCGACGAGACCGACATCACGAAGGCCAAGGCGGCTGAGGTGGTAGACGCCGTGTTTGGTGCGATCGAGAAGACGCTGAAGGCGAAAGAGGAAGTGCGTCTGGTCGGTTTTGGTACATTTGCCACCGCCGAGCGCGAAGCTTCCAAGGGCCGTAATCCGCGTACTGGCGAAGAAATTGATATTCCCGCCTCCACCTCGGTTCGTTTCAAGGCTGGCAAAACCTTGAAGGATGCGGTTAACTAATTTTGTCCCGGTGGACGGCGAGAGCCGTCCTCTTTTAGAAGTTTGGGCGGTTAGCTCAGCGGTAGAGCGTCTCGTTTACACCGAGAGGGTCGGCGGTTCAAACCCGTCACCGCCTATTCCTTCCTTGATTTTCCTCAGTTTTTTTGTGCCGTATTGTAATTTTTGGTGTTGCGGCTGTCTTGAATAGAGTTTTGCGCATCATGCGCTTGACGATGATCACATAGCCCTTTACACCGCCGCTTACTGAAATGCGGGTGTAGCTCAGTTGGTTAGAGCGCCGGCCTGTCACGCCGGAGGTCGCGGGTTCGAGCCCCGTCACTCGCGCCAGTATGGCGAAAGCCACACTGGCCCCAGAAAACAAACCTCTCCATCGTTTCGCAGTCTTGACCATATCTTGTCGCGGTGCGACACGGCGGATACGGTTCTGTTGTTGGCCATGCCAACTCTGACCAAGCCAGGGATAAGGAGTTACGCGGTGCAGCCGGTCCTTTCACAGTACTTCCCGATACTCGTTTTTGGGGCGATTGCTGCGCTCATCGGCGTTGCGTTCGTATTCGGGTCTCTTTTTGCAGCCCGCCAGAAGCCCTATGCCGCCAAGCTCTCGGCATATGAATGCGGCTTCGAGGCTTTCGGTGATGCGCGGCGCCGGTTTGACGTTCGCTTCTACCTGGTTGCCATTTTGTTTATTATTTTCGACGTAGAAGTTGCCTTCCTTTTTCCCTGGGCCGTCAGCCTGTCGCGAATCGGCCTTCTCGGCTTTTTCTCGATGCTGGGGTTTTTAGGTGTTTTGACGGTTGGCTTCATCTATGAGTGGAACAAGGGCGCACTGGATTGGGAGTAGCTAAATGAGCGTTTCCACGGATACCGCGCTCGCCTGGAACCGGGATCATCTGCCGCAGGGTTCTGCGCAGGATGCCGTCATCAAAGGCATCACGGGCGAGATTGCAGGCAAGGGTTTTGTTGTCGCCAATATGGATAAATTGGTGAACTGGGCCCGTACCGGAAGCCTGTGGCCGATGACCTTCGGGTTGGCTTGCTGCGCGGTGGAGATGATCCACGCCTACATGCCGCATTACGACCTGGACCGATTCGGGATCATCCCCCGCGCCAGTCCGCGGCAAAGCGATGTGATGATTGTCGCCGGCACGTTGACCAATAAAATGGCGCCGGCGCTGCGCCGGGTCTATGACCAGATGCCCGAGCCTCGCTGGGTCATCTCCATGGGCAGCTGCGCCAACGGCGGCGGCTATTACCATTATTCTTACTCTGTGGTGCGTGGCTGCGACCGTATCGTGCCGGTGGATATCTACGTCCCCGGTTGCCCGCCGACGGCGGAAGCGCTGGTCTACGGCATTATGCAATTGCAGAAAAAAATCCGGCGGACAGGGACAATTTTGCGTGGCTGACGAATCAATCAAGGTTGATACCGTGTTGGACGCCGTAGCGGCGCTGCCCGGTGTAATGGTGGCCCGGCGCGATCTGGGCGAACTGGTGGTCGAAGCCGCGCGAGGTGACGCCTACGCTTTGTTCACCCGGTTGCGCGATGAGTTTGCCTTCGCGCAGGTCATGGACATCTGCGGCGTTGATTTCCCCGAGCGTGCCGCCCGGTTTGATGTGATATACAACCTGCTCTCGGTTACGCGTAATGAGCGGGTCCGGGTCGTGGTGCAGGTTGCCGACTCGGTTTCCCTCACCTCGGTCTCCTCCCTATGGCTAAGCGCCACCTGGTGGGAACGCGAGGTATGGGATCTTTTCGGCATTCCGTTTGAGGGGCTGGCCGATCATCGGCGGATCCTCACCGACTATGGATTCGAGGGACACCCGTTGCGCAAGGATTTTCCGCTCACCGGCTATGTTGAGGTTCATTATGATGATGAACAAAAATCCGTGGTCTACGACAAGGTAAAGCTCACGCAGGAATTCCGCAATTTTGATTTTCTTTCGCCCTGGGAGGGGATGACCACGCTTCCCGGCGATGAGAAAGCCCGGGGGGACCGCAAATGAGCGAGCTCACGACCCTCACATCGAAGACCGTTGAAATCGATAATCATACCATAAACTTCGGGCCGCAGCATCCGGCCGCGCATGGTGTGCTCCGCCTCATCCTGGAGATGGATGGCGAAGTGGTTGAACGCGCCGATCCGCATATCGGCCTGCTGCATCGCGGCACTGAAAAGCTGATCGAATATAAGAGCTATCTCCAGGCTGTTCCGTATTTTGACCGTCTGGATTACGTCTCGCCAATGGCCTGCGAATACGCTTTCGCTTTGGCAACGGAAAAATTGCTGGGAATTACAGCGCCGGATCGCGCGCAGTGGATTCGCGTGATGTTTGCTGAAATCACGCGTGTGCTGAACCATCTGCTGGGTGTCTCCAGTTTTGCGCTGGACTGCGGCGCGCTCACCCCTGGCCTGTGGGGTTATGTGGAGCGTGAAAAGCTTCTTGAGTTCCATGAAGCTGTCTCTGGTGCGCGCTTTCATTCCAACTATTTCCGGCCAGGCGGTGTCGCCAAGGATCTGCCGGCGGGGCTTGCGGAGGATATCGCGGCCTGGGCGGAAACCTTTCCGAAATTCATCGACGATGTGGAAGCTCTGCTCACGGGCAATCGTATCTGGAAACAGCGCGTTGTCGACATTGGGGTGATCCCGGCCGAGGATGCGCTGGCCTGGGGCTTCTCAGGGCCTTGTCTGCGCGCCTCCGGCATTGCGTGGGATCTGCGCCGCTCTCAGCCGTATGACAAATACAGCGAAGTGGATTTCGAAATTCCCGTTGGCCGTCACGGTGATTGTTACGATCGTTATCTGGTCCGTATCGCCGAGATGCGTGAGAGCGTGAAGATCGTTAAGCAATGCCTGCAAAAAATGAAACCAGGGCCGATCAAAGTCCAGGATCATAAAATTGCGCCGCCTACCCGTGCCGCGATGAAGCAGTCGATGGAAGCGTTGATCCATCACTTCAAGCTCTACACCGAAGGTTATCATGTTCCTGCCGGCGCCACATATACGGTGGTTGAGGCGCCTAAGGGTGAGTTCGGAGTCTATCTCGTGTCGGATGGTACAAACCGTCCCTACCGTTGCAAAATCCGCTCAACAGGGTTCTCGCATTTGCAGGCCCTTGAGACACTTGCAAAAGGCCACATGCTGGCCGATACGGTGGCGATTATTGGTTCCCTTGATATTGTTTTTGGTGAGATCGACCGGTGAACGCAAATATAGAGCCGACAGATTTCGTGTTTGATGCCGCCGCGGAAGCCGCGGTTGCCAAGGCGATTGCACGCTACCCGGCGGGCAAGCAGGCTAGCGCTGTTATGGCCTTGCTGGATATTGCGCAACGGCAAATGGAACGGCTGACAGGCACCGCCTGGGTGCCCCGCCTGGCGATGGATGTGGTTGCGCAGCGTTTGGGAATCGCGCCGGCTCGCGTGTACGAAATTGCAACGTTTTATACGATGTACAACACCAAGCCGGTTGGTAAATACCATCTGCAGGTTTGCACCACGACTCCTTGCTGGCTACGCGGGTCGGATGAAGTTGTCTCCTCGTGCAAAAAAGTTACGGGTATTGAAGGCTTCGGCCAGACCAGCGAGGATGGCCTGTTCACCATGACGGAAGTGGAATGTCTCGGTGGGTGTGTGAATGCCCCCATTCTGCAGATCAATGATGATTACTATGAAGATCTGGACGCGGCGCGGACGGAAGCTTTGCTGAACGAATTGAAATCCGGCGCTCCTTTGCCGCCGGCAGGCTCAAGCATCGGCCGCCAGGCTTCGGCCCCGGTGACGAATCAGACAGCCTTGCTGAACAACACCAAGCCGGTGGAGTGAGACATGCTGAATGATGCGGATAGAATTTATCAAAACCTGTATGGTCAGCAGGATTGGCATCTCTCCGGCGCGCGTGCGCGCGGTGACTGGAATGCGACGGCGGATATTCTGGCGCGTGGCCGGGATGCGATTATCGAGGAAGTAAAAGCCTCGGGTCTGCGTGGCCGTGGGGGGGCTGGTTTCCCGACGGGCATGAAATGGTCGTTCATGCCCAAGCAGAGCGACGGCCGCCCGTCGTATCTCGTTGTCAATGCCGATGAGAGTGAGCCCGGCACCTGCAAAGACCGCGATATTATCAGGCACGAACCGCACAAGCTGATTGAAGGCAGCCTGATTGCCGGTTTCGCCATGGGCGCGCACACGGCTTTCATCTATATCCGTGGTGAATATTATAACGAGGCGGCGCGTCTTCAAGCGGCGATTGAAGAAGCCTATGCCGCCGGGTTGCTCGGCAAAAATGCCGCCGGTTCGGGGTGGGATTTCGATCTGGTGCTGCATCGTGGCGCCGGTGCGTATATTTGCGGTGAAGAGTCGGCGTTACTGGAAAGCCTGGAAGGTAAAAAAGGAATGCCGCGGATGAAGCCGCCGTTCCCCGCTGCCATGGGCCTGTACGGCTGTCCGACCACGGTGAACAATGTTGAATCCATTGCCGGTGTGCCGACGATTTTGCGCCGTGGCGCGGCATGGTTCTCGGCGCTTGGCCGCCCTAAAAATGCTGGCACCAAAATTTTCTGCATCTCCGGCCATGTGAATCGTCCGTGTAATGTCGAGGAAGAACTCGGCACGCCGCTGAAAGATTTGATCGAGAAGCATGCCGGGGGCGTGCGCGGCGGTTGGGATAATCTTCAGGCGGTTATCCCCGGCGGCGCTTCGATGCCGATCCTGAACAAGGAAATGTGCGAAACCCAGTTGATGGATTTCGATTCTCTGGCGGCGGTACGCAGCGGCCTTGGCTCCGGTGCCATCATCGTTATGGATAAATCGGCCGATGTCGTCAAAGCCATATGGCGCCTGTCCAAATTCTTCAAGCATGAGAGCTGCGGGCAGTGCACGCCTTGCCGTGAGGGCACGGGCTGGATGATGCGTATGATGGACCGCATCGTGCAGGGCAAAGCTTCAATGGCCGATATCGCGCTGATGGAGCAGGTGACCACGCAGGTTGCCGGGCATACCATCTGCGCTTTTGGTGACGCGGCGGCGTGGCCAATCCAGGGGTTGATGCGCGCTTTCCGCCCGCTGGTCGAACAACGGGCAACGGACTATAAGCCGGCCCAACCACTCGCCCAGGCGGCGGAGTAAACCATGGCAAAAGTTACTGTCGACGGCATTGAAGTCGAGATCGCGAACGGCTCTTCGGTCTTGCAGGCGGCTGAGGCCGCGGGCAAGGAAATCCCGCGCTTCTGTTATCATGAACGTCTTTCGGTCGCGGGCAATTGCCGGATGTGCCTGGTCGAGATTGAGAAAGTTCCAAAGCCTGTCGCCTCCTGCGGGCAGCCGGTGGCTGATGGCATGGTCATCTTCACCGATACCGAGAACGTGCGTAAGTCGCGCCGCGGCGTGATGGAATTTCTGTTGATCAATCACCCGCTGGATTGCCCGATCTGTGACCAGGGTGGTGAGTGCGACCTGCAGGATGAAGCCGTGAGCTATGGCCGCGATACCTCGCGTTACGAAGAGGGCAAGCGCGCCGCTGCCCAGCCTGACTGGGGACCGTTGGTTAAAACCACGATGACGCGCTGCATCCATTGCACGCGCTGCATTCGTTTCTCTACCGAAATCGCAGGCGTGCCGGAACTCGGCGCGACGATGCGCGGCGAGAACATGCAGGTTGGCACCTATGTTGACAAAGCCCTGAGTTCCGAGCTTTCCGGCAATCTCATAGATCTTTGCCCGGTCGGCGCGCTGACCTCCAAGCCTTATGCTTACACCGCCCGCTCATGGGAACTGCGCAAGACTGACAGCGTGGATGTGCTGGACGCCGTGGGCGCCAACATTCGTATCGACGCGCGGGGCGCGGAAGTGCTGCGCGTCTTGCCGCGCCTGAACGACGATGTGAATGAGGAGTGGCTCGGCGATAAATCCCGCTTTTCGGTTGACGGCCTGAAGCGCCGCCGGCTGGATCGCCCGTGGCTGCGCGAGAACGGCAAGCTCCGGGCCGCCAGCTGGGAAGAGGTTTTTGCAGCTGTCACGAACAAGATAAAAGCCAGCAAGCCGGAGCGCCTCGGCGCCATCGCAGGCGATCTCGTTGATGTCGAGAGCATGCTGGCCCTGAAGGAAATGTTCACGAGCCTTGGCTCGCCGAATTTGGATTGCCGCCAGGACGGCGCGTTGTTTGACGCCACGCAACGCGGTTTCTACCTCTTCAACACCACCATCGCCGGGATTGAAGAGGCTGATGCGCTGGTCATTATCGGCAGCAATCCGCGCCACGAAGCCCCTGTGCTCAACGCGCGCATTCGCAAGCGCTGGCTTGCCGGACATTTTGCAGCCGCCCTCATCGGCGTACCGCACGATCTCACCTATCCCACAACTCATATCGGCTCTGGACCGGATGCCGTCACCGCATTGCTCGATGGCACGCATCCCTTCGCGGAAGTTCTGAAAGCGGCGAAGAAGCCGATGCTCATCCTCGGCGCGGGCGCGCTGGCGCGGCCTGATGGCGCCGCCATTCACGCCGCTGCCTGGAAACTCGCCGCGCAGTTCAACATGCTGAACGACGACTGGCATGGCTTCAACGTGCTGCATCATGCGGCGGCGCGCACCGGCGCGCTGGATATCGGCTTCCTTCCTGGTCCGGGGGGTAAGTCAACCGCCCAGATGCTCGCCGGCGGCGTGGATATTCTCTGGCTGCTCGGCGCCGATGCCCTGGATACGCAAGCCATTGGTGCGGACACCTTCGTGATTTATCAGGGGCACCATGGCGATGCCGCCGCCGCCCGGGCTGATGTGATCCTCCCCGGCGCCGCCTACACGGAAAAAGACGGCACTTACGTCAACACCGAAGGGCGGGTGCAGCAGGGCTTCCTTGCGGTCAAACCGCCCGGCGACGCGCGTGAGGATTGGCGCATTCTGCGCGCCATCAGCGCCTATATGGGCCACGCCCTGCGGTATGACACGTTGCAGGAATTGCGCGCGCATCTGGCGCAAACCTATCCCGCGTTTGCACTCACCGGTGAGTTGCGCCGCCTCGCGGGCGCAAACCTCGCGGCCCCGGCGGGTGATCCCGCAGCGGTGAGTGCCGTGCCCTTTGAGCCGGTTTTCGACAATTACTACCAGACCGACCCGATCAGCCGCGCCAGCCCCACCATGGCCGCTTGCGTAGAGGCCCATTATCCTAACCTGGCGGAGGCTGCGCAATGAGCGTGTTTCTGCAAACCAATCTTGGCATCGCCATCCTCACGCTGCTTGAGTCGCTGGCCATCATCGTGCCGTTGCTGCTCGGTGTTGCCTATCTCACCTGGTTCGAGCGTAAGGTGATGGGCGCGATCCAGCTGCGCAAAGGACCTAATGTCGTGGGTCCGTTCGGCCTGTGGCAGCCTTTCGCCGATGCTATCAAAATGATGTTCAAGGAAACCATTTTCCCGACCGGCGCCGATAAGGTGCTGTTCACCATCGCGCCGATGATCACCTTTGGTCTCGCTGTTGTGGCCTGGGCGGTAATCCCGGTTAACGACCATTGGGCGGTTGCCAACATCAACGTCGGCATCCTCTATCTGTTCGCGATCTCCTCACTGGGCGTTTATGGGATTATCATCGCTGGTTGGGCCAGCAACTCCAAATACGCCTTCCTCGGCGCGTTGCGTAGCGCGGCGCAGATGGTGTCCTACGAAGTCTCGATGGGTTTCGTTATCGTTACGGTGCTCATCTGCGTTGGCAGCCTGAACCTTAACGACATTGTGCTGGCGCAGCGGCACATCTGGTTCGCCATCCCGTTGCTGCCGCTTTTCGTTATCTTCTTCATCTCCGGCCTGGCCGAAACCAACCGCGCCCCGTTCGATCTGGCCGAGGGTGAAACCGAAATCGTCGCAGGCTTCTTCGTTGAATACAGCGCCATGACCTTCGCGTTGTTCTTCCTCGGTGAATACGCGAACATGATCCTGATAAGCGCGATGACCACGACGCTCTTTCTCGGCGGCTGGCTTTCTCCCATTCCCTTCGCGCCGTTCACGCTCATCCCAGGCGTGTTCTGGTTTTTGCTCAAGATACTGGTCTGCCTGTTCGTATTCGTCTGGGTGCGCGCCACCCTGCCACGTTTCCGTTATGATCAGATCATGTCTCTCGGGTGGAAGGTGTTTCTTCCCATTTCGCTCGTCTGGCTGGTGTTGACCGCCGGCTTCCTGGAAATTTTCGGAATGCTCCCCCATGCTTGAGGTTTGCAAATGACACGTTTAGGCCGGATGGCGTGGGGGCTGGTGCTGTGGGAAATTCTCTGCGGCCTGGCACTGACTTTGCGGTATTTCTTCAAACCCAAAGCCACCATCAATTACCCGTATGAGAAAAACCCGACCAGCCCGCGCTTCAAGGGGGAACATGCGCTGCGCCGTTACCCGAACGGTGAGGAACGCTGTATCGCCTGCAAGTTGTGCGAGGCGGTCTGCCCCGCGCAGGCCATCACCATCGAGGCTGCTCCGCGTGACGACGGTTCGCGCCGTACCACGCGCTATGATATCGACATGACCAAATGCATCTACTGCGGTCTGTGCGAGGAGGCATGCCCGGTTGATGCCATCGTGGAGGGGCCGAATTTTGAATTCGCCACCGAAACGCGCGAAGAACTGCTGTATAACAAGGCCAAGCTGCTTGATAATGGTGACCGGTGGGAGCCAGAATTAGCCAAGCGGCTAGAACTTGACGCGCCGTACCGGTGAGAGTCCAACCATGATCCAAAATCTTCTTTTTGACCTTTTTTCCTTTATCCTGCTGGGTTCAGCAGCGATGGTGGTGACCAGCCGCAACCCCGTGCATGCGGTGTTGTTTCTCATTCTCGCCTTCATCAACGCCGCGGCGCTGTTTCTGCTGGCCGGGGCTGAGTTTCTGGCGATGGTGCTGGTGATCGTCTATGTCGGCGCGGTTGCGGTGTTGTTCCTCTTCGTCGTCATGATGCTGGATGTGAATTTCGCGGTCCTGCGGGAAGGCTTTCAGCGATACGCTCCCATTGGCGCACTGGTCGCGCTCATCTTGTTCGTGGAGCTGGCGCTGTTTGTCACCGGGTCGACCGTCGCTCCCGGCGCGGCCGCGGCCCGGCTGTTTCCAACGCCTGACGACATCACCAACTCCCAGGCGCTGGGCTCGCTCATCTACACCAATTATCTGCCCTTGTTCCAACTCTCGGGCGTTATTTTGCTGGTCGCGATGATCGGCGCCATCGTGCTGACGCACCGTGACCGCAAGCGCGCCAAGCGGCAAAACCTGGATGTCCAGCATGCCCGCCTTCCCGCGGAGACCCTCACCATGGTTTCAGCAAAGCTTGGCGCCGGCGCCGCGATGCCCCAGCCGAAAAAGGAGACGCTCTAATGCTGATCCCGTTATCGCATTATCTATTTGTTGCCGGTCTTCTGCTCGTCATCGGTGTCTTCGGTATCTTCATGAACCGCAAGAACATCATCATCATCATGATGTCGATCGAGCTGATCCTGCTGGCCGCGAATATCAACTTCATCGCATTCTCCGGTGCCTTGCATGACATGGTGGGGCAGGTCTTCACCATGTTCGTGCTCACCGTTGCTGCCGCTGAGTCCGCCATTGGCCTTGCCATCCTGGTCATCTATTTCCGCAATCGTGGCTCGATCGAGGTCGAGGACGTGACATTGATGAAGGGTTGATATGCTCACCTTAATCGCCGTTTTTGCGCCGCTCATCGGCGCGGTCCTCGCGGGCGTCGCGCGTCCGTTCATAGGCAAGCAGGCAGCCGTCGGCGCCAGCGTGCTGTTCATGGTCATCTCGGCCGTGGCGGGTGTGTCTTCCTTCATTGGGTTCGTGCAGGGCGGTGTACCCATCGCGCCGCTGCATCTTGCAAGCTGGATTTCGGCCGGCAGTTTCACGCCGGGCTGGACCTTGCGCCAGGATGCACTCAGCCTGGTCATGGTCGCCATGGTCAGCAGCGTTTCCATGCTCATCCATGTCTACAGCATGGGCTACATGGCGCACGACAAAACCGTTCCCCGGTTCTTTGCCTATCTTTCCCTCTTCACCTTCGCCATGCTGATGCTGGTGACCGCGAACAACCTGCTCCAGCTCTATTTTGGCTGGGAGGGGGTTGGTCTCGTCTCCTACCTGCTCATCGGCTACTGGTATGAGCGGCCTTCAGCCAACGCGGCGGCCATCAAGGCGTTCATCGTCAACCGCGTGGGCGATCTATCCTTTGCTGTCGGCATCGCGCTGACCTATTTTATTTTCAAAACCATCTCGTTTGACGGAATTTTCGCCGCCGTCGCCGCTCATACGGGAGACCAATACAGGCTGTTGGGCACCTCGTTCCCGGCGCTGGAGGTGGTCTGCATTCTTTTGTTCATCGGCGCGATGGGCAAATCCGCGCAGATTTTCCTGCACACCTGGCTGGCTGACGCGATGGAAGGCCCCACCCCGGTCTCTGCGCTCATCCATGCTGCCACCATGGTCGCCGCCGGGGTATTCCTGATCGCGCGGATCTCGCCGCTGCTTAACGCCGCTCCGGTTGCGATGGATTTTGTTACCATCATCGGCGCGTCCACCGCGCTTTTCGCGGGCACCATCGGCTGCGTGCAGAACGACATCAAGCGCATCATCGCCTATTCCACCTGCTCGCAGCTTGGCTATATGTTCCTGGCGGCTGGGCTTGGGGCCTATCCGGTGGCGATGTTCCACCTCATCAACCACGCCTTCTTCAAGGCGCTGTTGTTCCTGGCTGCTGGTTCGGTCATTCACGCAATGTCGGATGAACAGGACATCCGCCTGATGGGTGGTCTGGCCCGCAAGCTGCCCGTCACATGGCTGGTGATGCTTATTGGCGCTTTGGCTCTGGCGGGTATTCCTCCCTTCTCCGGTTATTACTCCAAGGATGCGATACTGGATGCAGCCTTCGGCGCGAACACCGCGGTTGGAATGTATGGCTGGGTCTGCGGCGTTATCACGGCGGGTCTCACGGCGTTCTATATTTCGCGGCTTTTTCTGCTCACCTTCCATGGCACCTCGCGCGCGCCGAAGCATGTTCAAGAGCATGTGCATGAGAGCCCGCTGGTCATGCTGGTGCCGCTCATTCTGCTCGCCCTCGGCGCTCTGGGCAGCGGGTATGTTCTCAGAAGCAGCTTCATCGGCGCGGGCTTCGCGCATTTCTGGGGCGCGAGCATTGCAGTTCCCGCGAATGGCGTGATGAATGCTCTGGCTCACCCAACCATGCTGGCGGAACTCTCTCCGTTGATTGCTTCCGTATCCGGCATTTTTGTCGCTGTCATTTTCTACGTTTTGGCGCCATCGCTCCCGGCGGCGCTCTCGCAAAACCTTGGCGGGCTGTATCGTTTCGTCCTCAACAAATGGTATTTTGATGAGGTTTATGACGCAGTTTTGGTCAAACCTGCCTTGCGCCTCGCGAAATTTGCCTGGCGTTTCGGTGACGAGCAGGTGATCGACGGCGTGCCCAACGGTCTTGCGAGCCTCACCACCGATGCGTCAGTGCAGACGGTTAAACTGCAGACCGGCTCGATCGCGCTATATGCTTTCATTATGCTGATCGGCCTGCTTGCCTTCCTCAGCCTCTTCCTGTGGGTGCGTTAACCATGAACCAGATCGGTTTTCCCATCCTCTCGCTGCTTACGTTTTTGCCGCTTGCGGGTGTTGCCTATCTTGCCACGCTACGCGGCGATGAAATGGCCGTGGCAGCGCGCGCGCGCAGTGGTGCGCTCATCACCAGCCTCGGCGTGCTGGCGTTGGGGATTTATCTCTGGATGGCTTTTGATCCATCGCAAGGCGGCTTCCAGTTTGTTGAAGCTCTGCCCTGGCTTTCGGGGCTGGACGTGCAGTACCGCATGGGGGTGGATGGCATCAGCCTGTTCCTCATCCTGCTCACGGCGTTTTTGACACCCATCGCCATTCTCTCCAGCTGGTCCATCACCAAGCGTATCCGCGAATTGATGATGGCGTTCCTGCTGCTTGAGACCATGACGATCGGCATGTTCTGTGCGCTCGATTTCGTGGTTTTCTATATCTTCTTCGAGGCCGTGCTCCTGCCGATGTATCTCATCATCGGTGTCTGGGGCGGGGAGCGCCGGATTTATGCGGCGGTCAAATTCTTCATCTTCACCCTGGCCGGTTCGCTGTTCATGCTGCTGGCTCTGGTTTGGCTGTGGCGCAATGCCGGAACAACCGACATCGTGACATTGCTGCACACGCCCATCGCGCCGCAGGCGCAGATGTGGCTGTTCGCGGCATTCCTGGCGTCGTTCGGCGTTAAAGCCGCGGTCTGGCCGCTGCACACCTGGCTGCCCGACGCCTACGGCGAAGCGCCCATCCCCGGCACCATCATGCTGGCTGCGGTGCTTTCAAAAATGGGCGCCTACGGTTTCCTGCGCTTTGCAGTTCCCATGCTCCCGCAGGCCGCCGCCGCCGCCGAACCCTTGATGTTCACATTGGGCGTCGTCGCCGTCATCTACATATCTTTCGTCGCGCTGGCACAGACCGACATGAAGCGCATGATCGCCTATTCATCAGCCGCTCACATGGGCATCATCATCATCGGCATTTTCACCTTCACGGTGGAAGGTATCGAGGGTGCGTTGTTTCAGATGCTCTCGCACGGTCTTGTCATCGCCGGTTTGTTTGTTTGCACCGGCGTTTTGCTCTCTCGCGGCCAAACGCTCACGCTCTCGCGTTTGGGTGGCCTGGCCACGAAAATGCCGGCCTACGCGGTATTTCTCATGCTGTTTTCGCTGGCGAACGCCGGGCTGCCTGGCACGTCCGGCTTTGTTGGCGAGATCCTGGTCATCGTCGGCGCCATGAAGGTTAATTTCTGGGTCGCGCTGTTGGGCGCCGGGGGCATGGTGCTGGGCGCCGCCTATATGTTGATGCTTCTTCGCGCTGTATTGTTCGACAAATTGAGCCGCCCCGAGCTTGGCGCGCTGGCTGATCTGAAACCCGGAGAATATGCCATGCTGCTGCCCCTGGCGGCCATGGTGCTCTGGCTCGGCATCTACCCCGGCAGCTTCACCCATATGTTTGACGCATCGGTGAATGCCATGGTGCAGGCACATATCGCCGCCCTCACACCCCATACGGCGCTTGCCATGGTGACCAAATGAACCCGATGTACCTTCCCCTCATCCCTGGCCTGATATTGGGCCTGGGCGGCATGGTTTTGTTGCTCATTGGGGTGCTCTCCAAGCGCGATCAGACCTGCACATGCACTTACGGCGCCGTGCTGGCGCTGATCGTCGCAGCGGCGTTCTCCCTGGCCGCGCCGGATGGAATGCTTTTCGCAGGGCTGTTGAAAACCAGCCTGTTCACCCGCTTTGCCGATACGATGGTCTACCTTGGCGCCGCCGCGGCCTTGCTGTTGTCGCTGGATTATAACCGGCGCGAGGCCATGGCCCGCTTTGAGTTTCCCGTTCTGGTTCTCTTCGCGGTCCTGGGGATGATCGTGATGATCTCAGCAGCGGATCTCATGAGCCTTTACATCGGGTTCGAGCTGCAATCCCTGACACTGTATATTCTTGCCGCTTCGGCGCGGGATTCGCTGCGTTCAACCGAAGCCGGCCTTAAATACTTTGTCCTGGGCTCTCTTGCCTCCGGCCTGCTCATTTATGGTATTTCCCTGGTTTATGGCTTCGCGGGCACCACTAATTTCATCTCCCTCGCGGCCATCCTCGCGAACGGCGCCGGCTATGGAACAATCATCGGCATTGTCTTTGTCCTGGTCGGCCTTGCCTTCAAGGTTTCGGCGGCGCCCTTCCATATGTGGACGCCTGACGTATATGAAGGCTCCCCGACCCCCGTTACCGCGCTGTTTGGCACCGCGCCAAAAATCGCGACCATGGCGCTGCTGTTTTCGGTGATGCTCGGGCCGTTCGGCCACCTGCTCGCGCAATGGCGCATGATTATTGAAGTCCTCAGCATCCTCTCGATGGCCCTGGGCGCGCTGGCCGCCATCGGCCAGAAGAACATAAAGCGGCTGCTGGCCTATTCCTCTATCGGCCACATGGGCTACGCCCTCATGGGGCTCGCCGCCGGCACGCTGGCAGGAACACAGGCTACCCTGGTTTATCTTGCGATTTATCTGGTTATGTCCTTTGGCGCCTTCGCTTGCGTTATCGCCATGCGCCGGAGAGGCCAGGCAGTGGAGACCATTGCCGATCTGGCCGGGCTCTCCACGGAGAACCCCGGCTTTGCCCTGGCTCTGGCGATATTCATGTGGGCCATGGCGGGCATTCCGCCGCTCTCGGGCTTCTTCGGCAAGCTCTATGTATTCTCCGCTGCCATTAACGCGGGCCTTACAACCCTGGCCGTCGTTGGCGTGGTTACCAGTGTCATCGGCGCGTTCTACTACCTGCGGGTGATCAAGGTGATGTATTTTGATGCCGGAACCCCTGGTTTTGATAAAGCCGCTGGCAGCGTGCGCTTCGTGATGTTCGCGGGGGCGCTTGTCACCTGTCTGTTCGTCTTTATTCCCGGCCCGCTCATTACCGCAGCGGATGCCGCCGCCAGGGCGCTCCTTGGTTGATCTCCTGGCGGCTTGAGACCTATGACGAGCTAGGCTCAACCTCCGATCTTTGCACCGTTCGTGCCAAGGCGGGAGAGCCAGCCGGGCTTGCTGTGCTTGCCCGCAAACAAACCGCGGGGCGCGGCAGCCGCGGGCGCAGCTGGCAAGCGCCTGAAGGGAACCTCAACCTCTCAGTCCTGCTTCGCCCCACCATGCCGGCCGCGCTGGCTGGTTTCTATTCACTGCTGGCGGGTGTCGTGGCGGCCGAGGCGATCGAGCCGTTTTTTGCGCCGCCCACCATGCTGAAATGGCCCAACGATGTGCTGCTGGGCGGTGCCAAGCTCGCGGGGGTGCTTATCGACGCCGCCCCCAACGGCCAAAATCTTGATTGGCTGGTTATCGGCATCGGCATGAATTTGCGCACCGCGCCACAAATCCCCGGCCGGGCCACCACCTCCCTGGCTGCTCATGGCCTCACTCTTTCGGCTCTTGATGCCGCAAACGCTATTTTATCGGGCTTCTCCCGCTGGCACGGCGCCAGCACAGAGGCGATCCGCGACGCGTGGCTCAACCGCGCCCATCCGCTCGGCACACAGCTTGAGATTAAATCCGCGCAGGCCACCCTGAGTGGTACGTTCGCCGGGCTCTCGCCTGCGGGCGAATTGCTGTTGCAGAGCAATAATCGTATCCACCAGATCAGCACGGGCGATGTGATGCTGGGCACGGTGTGAGGAGGGTGAAATGCTTCTGGTGATCGACGCCGGTAACACCAATATCGTGTTCGCGGTGCATAACGGCACGGAGTGGCGCGGCACCTGGCGGCTGGCCACCTCGGCGCAGCGCACCTCGGATGAATACGGCGTCTGGCTGGAAGCCCTGCTTACCCGTGCCGGGATAACCCCACGCGAGATCAGCCGCGCCGTCATCGGCACCGTTGTTCCAGCCGCCCTGTACGATCTGCGCCGCCTTTGCCGCGAATGGTTCGATGTCGAGCCGCTGGTGGCCAACGCCCGGCTGGACTGGGGTTTTGAGATCAAGGTTGACACCCCCGACGAAGTCGGCGCGGACCGCCTGCTCAACGCGCTCGCCGCCCATAACCTTTATCATGGCCCTCTGGTGGTGGTTGATTTCGGCACCGCCACCACCTTCGATGTGGTGGACGCCGACGGCGCTTATCTCGGGGGTGCCATCTCACCTGGCATCAATCTATCCATCGAGGCCCTGCATCAGGCGGCGGCCCGGTTGCCGCGCATCGGCATCGGCCGGCCGCAATCGGTCATCGGCCGCTCCACGATCCCGGCTATGCGCTCAGGCACCTACTGGGGCTATATCGGGTTGATAGAAGGCCTGCTCACCCGCATTGAAGGCGAGTACGGCACACCGCTCAAGGCGATCGCCACCGGTGGACTCGCCCCCTTGTTCGCCGAGGGCACATCGCGGTTCACAGCCATTGCTTCCGACCTGACGCTCGACGGCCTGCGCTTGCTGTCGCTGCGTAATAACCCGCCCCCTTTGCCGCGCGACCGCGCACGGTTTATCGAGGCCGAATAATCTAAAATCTACCCAGGAGTTTTGTATCTGATGAAAAAATCCACCGGCAAATCCCCGGCGCCGGCCCGGGGCGATGCCCAGGGCGGGTTCATTTTCGTGCCCCTCGGCGGCACCGGCGAAATCGGCATGAATTTCAACCTCTATGGTTGCGATGGCGCCTGGCTGGCTGTTGATTGCGGCATGGGCTTCTCCGGGCCGGAAACGCCCGAAGCTGAAATTTTGTTGCCCGACCCGGCATTTATCGCCGAACAACGCGACACCCTGCTGGGCCTGGTCGTCACGCACGCGCATGAGGACCATATCGGCGGCATTGCCCGGCTCTGGCCGCAACTGCGCTGCCCGGTTTATGCAACCCCCTTCGCCGCCGCGATTATCCGCCGCAAACTGGCCGAGGCCGGACTCGGCCGCGAGGTAAAGCTCAAGGTCATCAAGCCTGGCGCGGCGTTTGAGCTTGCCCCCTTCAGCCTGCGTTATATCCAGATGACGCATTCCACGGTGGAAGCGCAGTCGCTTGCCATCACAACCAGCTACGGCACCGTTCTGCATACCGGCGACTGGAAGCTCGACCCCGACCCCGTGGTGGGCGCCTTGTCCGATGAAGCCGGCCTGAAAGCCCTGGGCGATGCGGGCGTGCTCGCCATTGTCTCGGACTCCACCAACGCGATGGTGGAAGGTCATTCCCGCTCCGAATCTGAGGTCAAGCGGAGCCTCAGGGGGCTGATTGCCGACATCCCCGGCCGTATCGCCATCACCTGTTTCGCCAGCAACGTGGCGCGCGTCGCGAGCATCATCGCCGCCGCCCAGGCGGCAGGGCGGCATGTCGCCCTGGTGGGCCGCAGCCTGGGCAATTACGTCGCCGCGGCGCAGGAGGCTGGCTATCTGCAGGATGCGCCAGACTTCATCCCCGAGGAGGATATCGGCTCCATCCCCGGCGAAAATCTGCTGCTCCTGGTCACCGGCAGCCAGGGTGAACCCCGCTCAGCGCTGGCGCGTATCGCAGCCGGTGCTCATCGCCACGCGGTGCTGGGGGAGGGCGATACGATTATTTTTTCTTCGCGCATGATCCCAGGCAACGAGCGGGCCATTACCGCGGTGCAGGACGCGCTGGTCCGCCGTGGCGTTGACGTCATCACCGATGAAGATGAATTCACCCATGTTTCCGGCCACCCCAAGCGCGACGAGCTGCGCAAGCTCTATAGCCTGGTCCGGCCTAAATACGTCGTTCCCACCCATGGCGAATGGCGTCATCTCTCCTCCCAGGCAGCGCTTGCGGAGGAGGAGGGGCTGATTCCCCTCATGATGGAAAACGGTGACGTGCTGCAGTTCGGGCCGGGGACACCTGCGGTTGTTGACTCTGTTCCTTCCGGCCGCCTGGTCTTGGATGGTGAGCGCGTCATCCCGCTCAAGGGCGGCGTGCTGTCCGCCCGCCGGCGCATGTTGTTTAACGGTGTTGTCATCGGCAGTTTTGCCGCCGATTCCAGCGGTAAACTGCTTGGCGCAGCCAGGATTTCCGCGCCGGGACTGCTGGACGAGGCAGACGCGATGCTCAGGCTTGAAGCCGAGGCGGAGTTTTTCGAGCTGCTCGCGGATCTGCCCGCCGCGGTTCGCCGCAACGAGACCGCCTTTCTGGAGGCTGCCCGCACAGGGCTGCGCAAGGTCATCGGCAAGCGCTTTGGTAAACGCCCGCTGGTTGAGGCACATTTGCTGAGAGTTTGAATTTGCACAAAATAAAGTCAACAACGAAAACAAAAACGCCATAACGAGCAAAAAAATGTCAAGCTTTGCTTTAAAGGCTAAAAAACCATCAGAAAAAGGGTGCTTTCTGCTGGACTTCTGTTTTTGTGCGGCGCACTATAAGCCCAGGGTGAATTTTGGTTCTTCATCCTACTGTGTGACTGGTGTTTCCTCCCTAACCTTGGCCCGCCGCCCGCAAGGGCTGGCGGGCTTCTTTCTGTTTGTTTAGGAGGTGAACCAGCATGAATCTCAGGCAGGAAATTTCTGATCTAACCGTTTTCCGGGCCGTGCTGGCGGCCTGGATTTTCTCTTATTCCATTGATGTTTATATAAATTTTTCGGCATGGCTGGGGCCGTTCGCGGGGCTCGTCCGGCACGGTTATCTGGGAGTTGATGGCTTTTTCATGCTCTCCGGCCTGGTCCTGGCGCGGGTGCATCCTGAGCTTAGCCGCGTAGGCGTTCATCCGCAGTTGCAATGGGAAAAATTTGGCGACCCCCAACCCTTTCATCCGCGTGCATGGCGTTTCTGGGCCATGCGGCTTGGCCGGATTTATCCGCTGCATCTTGTCACCATCATCCTTTTTGCCGTGATCTTCGGGGCGGGGGCTGCCGCGGGTCTGGTCCCTCATGATGCGTCCTCATTCAGCCTGCCGGCGTTTTTGGAAAATGTCTTTCTCCTGCAGGGCTGGGGCTTTTCCGGCCCTGGCGCCTGGAATTACCCGTCCTGGCTGGTCAGCGCGGAATGGGCCGGTTATCTGCTTTTCCCGCTGTTGTGGTATATTGTCAGCTATCTTGATCATGTCGTCTCGATTGCATTCATTTTCTGCTGCCTCACCGCGCTGGGGCTGATTGATGTTGAATACCAGCACACACTTAACCTGAGCGCCGGTGCGGTGCTGCTGCGCTTCTTGCCGGAGTTTCTGGCGGGCATTGCCGCGGCGCGAATCGTCCCGAGCTATGCCGATTTTCTGCCGACCCGGGCTTTGGCGGTTCTGGCTGCTGCGCTTATCCTCATATTTTCCTCGCTCGGCTCCGATGCACTCACCGTTGCGGCGCTCTGGCTGCTGTTATTCAGCCTCACCATGCAGGCGGATGCCGAGCGCCCGCCGCTGTTCGCTCATCCCGGCTGGTTGCGCTGGACTGGCCAGCTATCTTATGCGTTGTACATGAGCTTTGCCGTGGTTCAGCTGCTGCTGGCACTGCTCTTCAGGCATCAGGGCTGGACCCCGTCCAGTCACGGCCTTCTCTTCGCCGCGGGCATGCTGGGGGGCACTTTTGCCGTTGCGGTTGTCTTGCATACCACAGTCGAGCTTCCCTGCCGCCGCGCGGCTGGCCGCTGGCTCAATACCCCCGCCTCGCCTTTACAGCCAATCCGCTCTAAATAGCCCTCGCTCACACCATAAGGCTCTTCATGCGTCTCTCTCAAAGCTTGATCCCCACACTGAAAGAAACTCCCGCCGACGCGCAGATCGCCTCGCACCGGCTCATGCTGCGTGCCGGTCTGGTCCGCCAGATGGCTTCTGGCATTTACGCTTGGCTACCTGCCGGGCTGCGGGTGCTCAACAAAATCTCCGCGATCGTACGTGAGGAGCAGGCCGCCGCCGGTGCCCAGGAACTGCTGATGCCGACCATCCAGAGCGCTGATCTCTGGCGCGAGAGCGGGCGATACGAAGCCTATGGGAAGGAAATGCTGCGCATTACCGACCGGCATGAGCGCGACCTCCTCTACGGCCCGACCAATGAGGAAATGATCACCGCCATCATGCGCGAGAGCGTGAAAAGCTACCGCGAGCTGCCGCAAAATCTCTACCATATTCAGTGGAAATTCCGCGACGAGGTTCGCCCCCGCTTTGGCGTGCTGCGCGGCCGTGAATTCCTGATGAAGGACGGCTACGGCTTCGACCTGGATTACGCAGGGGCGCTGCTCACCTACAAAAAAATGATGCTGGCCTACATGCGCACTTTCCAGCGCATCGGCATCACCGCCATCCCTATGCGCGCCGACACCGGTCAGATCGGTGGTGATCTCTCGCACGAATTCCACATTCTCGCCCCCACCGGCGAAAGCGGCGTGTTCTACGATGCCGCGTTTGAGGCTGGCGACCCCTCGGCCGCGGCCAGCGTAGAAGCGTTCTATGAGCAGATGACCACCATCTACGCCGCGACGGATGAAAAACACGATCTTGCAGCCTGGGAGAAAATCCCCGCTGAGCGCAAGCGTGAGGGCAGGGGGATTGAGGTCGGCCAGATTTTCTACTTCGGTAAAAAATACTCCGAATCCATGAATTTCACCGTTACCGGCCAGGACGGCACCAAAATCTTCCCCGAGATGGGCAGCTACGGTATCGGCGTCTCGCGCCTCGCAGGCGCCATCATCGAGGCCCGTCACGATGAAGCCGGCATCATCTGGCCGGACGCCATCGCCCCCTTCCGCGCCGCCATCCTCAATCTGCGCCAGGGCGACGCCGCCACCGGTAAAATCTGCGACGATCTCCACGAGAAACTTGGGCAGGATTGCCTCTACGATGACCGTGAGGAACGCGCAGGCGCCAAATTCGCCGAGGCCGATCTCATGGGCCACCCCTGGCAGATCATCGTTGGCCCGCGCGGCGCCGCGAACGGTCAGGTCGAGCTCAAGCGCCGCGCCACCGGTGAGCGCTTCGAGCTATCGGTTGCCGATGCCTTGGTGAAAGTTCTGTCCTGATGTTCAACGCCTTCGAGCGAAAAGTCGCGGCCCGCTATCTGCGCGCGCGCCGTGGCGAGCGGTTCGTCTCCGTCATCGCGATTTTCTCGCTCGTGGGCATCGCCCTCGGGGTTGCCACGCTCATCATCGTCATGAGCGTGATGAACGGCTTTCGTCAGGAACTGCTCTCCCAGATCCTCGGCCTGAACGGTGATATCGGCGTCTACAGCGCAGGCCCGCCGCTCACCGGATACGATGATATAACCGCCAAAATCCGCGCCATCCCGGGCGTCACCGCGGCTTTCCCCATCGTCCAGGGCGAGGTTTTGTTCTCCGGCCCGCGGGGTGGCACCGCAGGCGGCATCGCGCGCGGCATCACGCCCGAGGGCCTCGCGGCCCTGCCCACCGTTGCCAGCCACATCATCGCGGGCAGCCTCTCAGACCTCACGGGCGACGGCACAATCGCCATCGGCGGCGGGCTTGCCAACCAGTTTGGCATTACCGTTGGCCAGAGCATCACCCTCATCATGCCGCAGGGTAAAGCCACCATCATCGGCACCATCCCCAGCATCCAGAGCTTCCGTGTCGCCGCCATCTTCCAGACCGGGATGCAGCAATACGATTCCAGCTTTGTCTTCCTGCCGCTGGGCGCCGCGCAAACCTTGTTCCAGCACCCCGGCGCCGCCACGCAAATTCAGGTCTTCGTGCGCGACCCGGACCACGACAGCGCAATCAAGCAGGCCATCGTCAACGCGCTGCCCAACTTGCCGCTCAATATCCAGGACTGGCGCCAAAACAACGATTCTTTCCTCGCCGCCGTTACTGTCGAGGGGAATGTGATGTTCCTCATCCTCACCCTCATCATCATTGTCGCCGCGTTCAACGTCATCTCCTCGCTCATCATGATGGTGAAGGATAAAGCCCGCGACATCGCCATCCTGCGCACCATGGGCGCAACATCGGGCGCCATATTGCGCATCTTCCTGATGTGCGGCGCTTCGGTCGGCATTCTCGGCACCCTCATCGGCTTTGGCATCGGCGTGGTTTTTTGCGCCTATATCGAGCAGATCAAGGAGTTCGTCTCCAAAATCACCGGCACGCCGCTGTTTGATCCCACAGTCTATTACCTGGAATCCCTGCCCGCGAAGCTGGACTGGCACCAGGTCACGGAAGTTATCCTGATGTCTTTTGCGCTATCAATTCTCGCCACCATCTACCCAAGCTGGCGCGCCGCGCGGATCGACCCGATCGAGGCGCTGCGCAGTGAGTGATTTTCTGCTCCACCTCCAGGCTATCGGCCGCACCTACAAAACGGGTTCTGAATCGCTCACCGTGCTCGATGGCGCCGAGCTGTTCCTCAATCGCGGTGAAATCGTCGCGCTCGTGGCGCCTTCCGGCTCGGGTAAATCTACCCTGCTGCATCTGGCCGGGCTATTGGAGAAGCCGGATGGCGGCGCGGTGATCATAGGCGGCCAGGATTGCGGCAAACTCTCCGACGACGCGCGGACGAATATCCGCCTGCGCACCATTGGCATCGTCTATCAGTTTCATCATCTGCTGGCGGAATTCACCGCGCTGGAAAACATTTCCCTGCCGCAGATGATTGCGGGAAAAACGCAGGCGCAAGCTGACCTGCGCTCCATGGAGCTGCTGGGAAAATTCGGCCTTACCGCGCGCGCCCAGCATCTGCCGGGCAAGCTCTCGGGCGGTGAACAGCAGCGCGTCGCCATTGCCCGCGCCCTGGCCAACAACCCCTCGCTCCTGCTCGCGGACGAGCCCACAGGCAACCTTGATGTCCACACCGCCAACATTGTGTTCGAGGAATTGCTGCACATCGTCCGTTCGGAAAATGTCGCCGCCCTGATCGCGACCCATAACCCGGATCTGGCCCAGCGCATGGACCGCCAGCTAACCCTGCGCGAAGGAAAACTCGTTTAAGCCAGCGTCCGGCAGCGCTCCAGCGCTGCGATCAGCGCCGTCCGCACCCCCGGCTCCAGGGCTGAATGCCCTGCATCGGGCACCATGGTCAGCCGGGCGCGGGGCCATGCCGCCGTCAGTTCAAATGCCGACTGCGCCGGGCAGATCATATCATAGCGCCCCTGCACGATCTCGCCGGGAATCTCCCGCAGTTTATCCATATGGCCGAGCAGTCCGCCCTCGGGCAGGAACAGATCATTAACGAAATAATGCGCCTCGATGCGCGCCAGCCCAAGCGCTGAACGGTCCTGCGCGAAGGCTGAGACAGCCTCAAAACTGGGCAGCAGCGTCGAGCATGATCCCTCATAAACGCTCCAGCTCCGCGCTGCCGGTCCATGAACCCGCGGGTCGGGATCGCTCAGCCGCCGTAAATAGCTGGCGAGCAAATCCGCCCGTTCGTTTTCAGGAAGAAATCCTGAAAACGCCGCATGCGCCTCGGGAAACACGCGCGCCAAGCCATGCAGAAACCATTCCACCTCAGCCGCCCGGCCAAGAAAAATGCCGCGCAGGACCGCGCCGGTCACCGCCTCGGGGTGCGCCTGCGCGTAAGCCAGCGCCAGCGTCGAGCCCCAGGAGCCGCCAAACAGCAGCCAGCGCTCCACGCCCAAAAACTCTCGCAATAGTTCGATGTCTTCCACCAGATGCGGCGTGGTGTTCGCCGCCAGGCTGCCCAGCGGCGTTGAGCGCCCGGCCCCGCGCTGGTCGAAAATAATCGCCCGCCACACGTTCGGATCAAAAAACCGCCGGTGCACCGTTCCCGCGCCCGCGCCCGGCCCGCCGTGCAGAAACAGCACCGGTTTGCCGAGCGGATTGCCGACCTGCTCCCAATACATCACATGCCCGCCGGAGAGGGGAAGATACCCGCTCTGGTAGGGCGCTATCTCCGGGAACAGATCACCGCGCGGCATATTGGGCTTAAACCAGGGCGGCGCGCAGCACAGCCGCCACCCGGGCGGCCTGCGAGTCGGACAAATCCGGGTGGATCGGCAGCGCCAGAATCCGGCGCCCCAGCCCCTCGGCCACCGGCAGCGGCGCGCCATCGTGGCAGGACGCATAGGCCGGCTGCTGGTGCAGCGCGCGCGGGTAATACACCGCATGCCCGATCCCCGCCGCCTGCAGCGCGGCCTTGGCCTTTTCACGCTCCGCCTCGTCGCGCAGCAACACTGAATAAACCGCCCAGGCGCTCACGCTCTGCGCCACCCGCGATGGAACCTTCAGCACATCGGCCAGCGCCTTGTCATAAATCCCGGCGATTTCCTCGCGCCGCGCGATCTCGTCCTCGAACACCTCCAGCTTGGCCAGCAACACCGCCGCCTGCATCGTATCCAGCCGTCCGTTCATGCCGATGCGCATCACCTCATAGCGCGTGGTGCCCTCGCCATGCGTGCGCAGCGAGCGGAACAGCGCCGCACGTTCGGCCGACTCCGTAAATAGCGCGCCGCCATCGCCATAGGCGCCGAGCGGCTTGGAGGGGAAAAAGCTGGTCGCCGTGGCATCCGCCGCCCGGCCCAGCCGCTCGCCTTTCAGCGCCGCGCCAAAGCTCTGCGCGCAATCATCGAGCGTATACAGCCCTTCGCGCGCGGCGATGGCGCGGATTCCCTCCCAATCCGCCGGCTGTCCGAACAGATCCACGCCGACCACGGCGCGCGGCCTTAACACGCCGCCACGCTTCACATCCGCGATCCGCGCCTCCAGCCCCGCCAGATCAATCTGGAACGTATGCGGATCGACATCCACGAACACCGGCGTGGCGCCCAGCAGCAGCGGCACCTCGGCGGTGGCGGTGTAGGTGAAGGCGGGCAGAAACACCGCGTCTCCTCGCCCGATTCCCTCGGCCATCATCGCAATCTGTAACGCATCGGTGCCCGAGCTCACCGTCACGCAATGCGCCGCGCCGCAAAACGCCGCCAGCCGGGCCTCCAGCTCACCTACCTCCGGGCCGAGAATATATTGCCCATGTGCCAGCACCGCATCCAGCCTGGCGCGCAGGCCGGGGCCAATGCGCGCCTGCTGCGCTTTCAGGTCAAGAAACGCGACAGGGGAGAGATTTTCTGTGTTCATAATACCAATCCTAGCTCGCCGGACTCAAAACGGCGAGACCTCCCGCCGGGACAAATTCCGGCACCATCCGCGCCAGTGCCGCCAGAGCCCCGGCTTCGTCAGCCGCCACGCAAGCGGCTTCAATATCGCGTATCGCGGCGGCCACGAGCCGCATATCGCTCACGCGCGGGCTTGCCATCAGCAACCCCTCGTGGCCGGTGGGCTCAGCCTGTTCACCGCCATGGAACAGCTCCTCGAATAATTTCTCACCCGGCCGCAGCCCGGTGTAGCGGATCGCCACATCCACATCCGGCCGCAGCCCGGCAAGGCGGATCATTTGCCGGGCCAGATCCGCGATTTTCACAGGCGCCCCCATATCCAGCACAAAAATCCCGCCATCGGGGATCGCCGTCTCGCCACGGCCCACCACCGAGGCTTGAAGCACAAGCCCAACGGCTTCGCGTACGGTCATGAAGTAGCGCTGCATTTCGGGGTGGGTTACCGTCAGCGGTCCGCCCTGGGCGAGCTGCCGGCGGAACAGCGGCACCACCGAGCCGGTGGAGCCCAGCACATTGCCAAACCGCACGGTCACGCAGCGCATTCCCTGGCCGCCGCCGCGCCGCGCCTGCACGTTCAAACCTTGGCAATACATTTCCGCCAGCCGCTTGCTGGCCCCCATCACCGAGCTGGGGTTCACCGCTTTATCGGTGGAGATCAGCACCATCAGCGCCGCCCCGCTGGCGGCGGCGGCATCAGCCACCGCGCGCGTGCCGAGCACATTGGTCTGCACCCCCTCCAGCGGGTTTGCTTCCACGATCGGCACATGCTTCAGCGCGGCGGCGTGGAACACCAGCTCGGGGCGGAATTTCTGGCACAAGGCCATCATCCGCGCCGCATCGCGCACATCGCCGATAACCGCGCGCCGCGGCACCTCCGGGGCCAGCTCCGCCAGTTCCAGATCAATCTGCCAAAGCGCATACTCGCCATTGTCCAGCAGCAGAATTTCGCCCGGCGCAAACCCCGCGACCTGGCGCGCGAGTTCCGCGCCGATGCTGCCCCCTGCACCTGTCACCAGCACGCGCCGGCCCGTGATTAGCCGCGCCATCCCCGAACGGTCAGGCTGCACCTGCTGGCGGTTCAGCAGATCCTCGATCGCGATCGGCTGTAATTCCAGTTTGTGTTCCGCCGGGGCCAGCCGGGTCAGGCTGGGGGCGCGCAATACCCTGATGCCGCTGCGCGCCGCAACCGCCAGCAGGCTTGTCAGCCTGTCACCCATCAAGCCGCCTGCGGTGATAATCAGCAGATCAGGTTTTTGTTCCAGCCTGGCCAGCGCTGCCTCTGCCGTCTCCACGGTGCCGAAAACATCCAGCCCGTGCAGCCGCTGCCCCATGTGTTTGGCTGAGAGGGCCAACACCCCGGCCACCCGGTAGGGAGAAGCGGCCGCCTGATGATGCGCCGCCAAAAACAGCTCCGCGCTTGCGGCATCGCCCACCAGAACAGCCCTCTGCGCCGCGATCCGGCGGTCAGAACTGCGGATGCGCGCCAGGCGGTACAGAAATTTCGGCGAAATCAGAAACACCACCAGAGACAAAGCCAGAATCACCGGAAATGCCGGTGAGGGCAGGGGGATGCCCGAGCCGATGAGCAGCAGCACCAGCATCACCGCCGTAACCACTCCGGCAGCGCCGATCACGGCCAGATCTCTGAAGGAGATAAACCGCCAATGCAGCCGGGGGAGGCCAAGCGGCGCCCCGATCAGCCAGATCGCCACGGCGCCGCCCAGAGGCAACACAGGCGGCTGCGGTATGGGGGCAGCGGGGGCGGCCAGCCAGAAGCTTAACCCTACCGCCAGCGCCGCGAAGGCACCGTCCAGCAGTATGTTCACCGCCATACGGGCTTGCAGTCGCGAAAGGTTGAGCTCACTCATGGTTGCAGCCTTATATCCGGGGAAGCCGCGGCTTATCCATAAGCGCGATCAGCCGCCCCGGCTTAAAACATGCCGGGTGGGCGGCGGGCGCTAGCCGAGCCAGAAAGTCCCTTCAACCTCAACCGCCGCGTCCAGCGGCAGCGACGCCACGCCGACGGTGGAGCGCGCATGGCGCCCCAGATCGCCAAAAGCGGCCACCGCCAAATCGGACGCACCGTTCATCACAACGGCATGTTGCGAGAACTCCGGCGCCGCGGCGATGAAACCACCAAGCCGGATCACCTTGGTGATGCTGGCCAGGCCGCCAGGAAGCGCCGCTTCCAGCTGCGCCAGCACATTGATCAGGCAAAGCCGCGCCGCGTGCTGCCCCTCTTCGATCGAGACATTCAGCCCGAGTTTCCCCGTCACCGCCACCTTGCCGTCAATGGCGGGCAACTGCCCGCTCACGGTTACCAAATTGCCGGCAATGCTCACCGGCACATAGGTCGCCACCGGGGGCATCGGCCGGGGCAGGGTGATTCCAAGTTCGGCCAGCCGTTCGATCACATTCATGCGTTGCTCACCAGTTTCAGGTTTTTGCGCCGTTCGCGCGGGGCAGGGGCGGGAAGATCAAGCGGCAGCAGCGGCGCGCGGTCGGCCGCGCCATCGCCCACGGTATCGCTGGCTTCGGGCACCGCCGGGGCCAGATTCGTCTGCCCCAGATAGTTTACCGCGAGATTGCGGAACACATAATCGATCATCGAGGTCGCCTGCGGCACCGCTGGATCGCCCTCCACCGTCCCGGCGGGGCCAAAGCGCGTGAAGGTGAACGCCTCGACGTAATCCTCCAGGTTGACCCCGTGTTGCAGCCCCAGGCTCACCGCGATCGCAAAGGCGTCCATCAGGCCGCGGAAGGCTGAGCCCTCCTTATGCAGCGCGATGAAAATTTCGCCCAACCGGCCATTGCCGTATTCGCCGGTGGAGATGAATAATTTATGCCCGCCGACGCTGGCTTTTTGCGTGTAGCCGCTGCGGCGCGCGGGCAATGCCTCGCGGTTGGACTGCCGGCGCGCGGGCATGGGCGCCGCCGGACGCGCGGGCATCCGCGCCACCAGAGGCTCCAGCGCATCATGCATCGCGGCATGCGCCGCCGGGCGCACGGGAGGGAGCAAGGCTTCACCGCTCAACATCCTGGCCAGAGCCGCCTCGGCGTTCAGGCCCAGCGCCGCCAGCCGCGCGTTAACCCAAAGGCTCAGCCGCCCCTCATCGTCCACCGGTGAGAGCGCCGGGGCGAAATTACGCGCCTCAGCCCCCAGCAGGGCCTCAATTTCCGGTGTCGCGGAAAAGCCGAGCAATGCCTCGTGGCGGCGTGAGCCCGCTGCCAGAGCCTCCCGCTGCGCCGCCTCGGTGGCTTCCTTCAGCCCCGGCACCATGCAATCGGCCGGCAAAGCGGCGGCTGTCACCGGATAGCCCGGCGCCGTGCCGCGTGCCAGCAGCCTGGCCGAGGCGATGTCAGCTTGCGCCCCCATGAACGCCGTAAGCGTGAAAGCCGTATCCCGCGCCGGTGTGGAGTCATAATCCACGCCGAGTCTCGCCAGGAACAGGTTGAGGTCCGTGAAGCCGATACTGAGCCGGTGCGCCGAGGGTGCGCTCAGCGTCAGCGCCGTTACCGCGCACTGCACCATCGTCCCCAGCCGGGCAATGTCAAAAACCCCAGCTTCATCGACAAACGCATTCAGGTTGAACACAAAGCCCGGCTGCCCGGATGCTTTGTTCTGCCAGACATCGGCGCTCGGGCTGCCCAGCCGCGCGGCCAGCAGCTCATGCAGCTGTGCGCCCAGCTCCGGCGCAATTGCGGTGGTTTGCGCCCGGGCTGCGATTGGCGCAATCCAGGCCTGCGCCGCGAGCGCAATATCCAGCGCGCCTCGCTCCGGCAGTATCCCTGCGAGCGCATTGGCCGCTCCGGCGCCCCAGGCGGCGGGGATTTTAACATCAACCGCCACAGAATCCGGGTCCGCGCGTCCGGCGAACACCGCCTGTTTTATACCATGCCAGGATTTGTCAGTTCTGGATTTGTCGGTTCTATAAGTGCCCATGCCCTCATCCTATGCCGGCCGGTGCGCCAGTTAAAGTGCATATAGTGGCAAATTTTGTTCCAAACCACAAAATACTGTGGATAGTCTGCGCGCAACTTGAAGATGGACCACAGCGCCCGCTTCACTTATATCAGGCGGCATGAGCACTTCCCAATCCGCATCCGCTGCCAAAGTCTCAATCAGCCAGCTCGGCGGTCTGCGCCGGCTAATCTTCAGCCCGGGCCTGGTGCTCTACACGCTTCGCCACGGCCGCCTCGCCGGGCGCGACGAGCAGGGCAATTTGTATTTTGAGCGTCCGGCTCACGGCATTGCCCGCAAGGGCCGCCGCTGGGTGGTTTATGCCGGCGCCGCTGATCCTTCCGCCGTCGCCCCGCGCTGGCACGCCTGGCTGCATCGCCTCACGGACCAGCCGCTGCCCGAGACCAGCGGCAAGCCCTGGGTCAAACCGCACCAGCCCAACCTCACGGGCACGGCGGCAAGCTACCGCCCTGCCGGACATGATTATAAGGGTGGCAAGCGCGCCGCCGCCTCAGCCGATTACGAATCCTGGACGCCGGGGCAGGGATGATGGCCCGCAGACTTCCGGAGCTTTTTACCGGCTTTGCGGTTATCATTGTTGCGGCGGTGTTCCTGGTTTACGCGCTCACCGAATCGGGCACCGTCACCACGAGCGGCTACCCGCTGCAGGCGCAATTCTCAAGCGTCGGCGGCCTCACCGTTGGCGCCGATGTTAAAATCGGCGGTGTTGTCATCGGCCATGTCGCCGATGAACGGCTGGACCCCAACACCTACGCCGCCATCGTCCGGTTGGTGATTGATAACGGCATCAAGGTGCCTGAGGACAGCAGCGCCAGCATCTCCTCCGATGGTCTGCTGGGCGGCAATTATGTGTCCGTTTCGCCGGGTGGTTCAAACACCATGCTCGCCTCCGGTCAGTCTTTTTCCGTGACCCAGTCGGCGATCAATATCGAGGATCTGCTCGGCAAGTTCATATTCTCCATGGGCGGCACGCCGGGCAAGCCATCCGCTCCCGCCCAGGGCAGCGGCGCGGGCGCGCCGGCTAACCCCGCGGCGCTTTCTCCGGCAGCGGCAAAATAATGCGGCTTCGCACCGCCACGGCTGTTCTCGCCTTGCTGGCAGGCGGCGCCGCCTGGGGGCAGACGGGTGGCGCCGTGGCTGTCCCGCCGCCGCCGCCGATTGTTTCAGCCCCTCTTCCTGCGCCGGCTTCTGCCGCCGCGCCTGCGCCGGTTACGCCTCCTCCCGGCCTCGTGCAGGCGCAACCCCCTGTTTCGCCAGGGTCCCAGGCGCCGGCCTCCGGCTCCTCAGACACCAATATGCCTGACACAGCCCCCGTTATTTCCAGCGGCTGGACGCCCGGCAAAACAGCGCTGCTTGGTGTGCTCGACAAGGTTGACGGCAGCACGGCCCGGGTCTCCATCCCGGTTGGCGGGCAGGCGAATGTCGGGGATCTTCAGGTCTCCGTGCAGTCCTGCCTCATTCGCCCCGCCGGGCAATTGCCGGATGCAGCCATATTCCTGACGGTTGAGCCTTTGGCCAATATATCCGGGCCGCCGTTGTTCCGCGGCTGGATGGTCCGTTCCACGCCCGGCGCAACCGTCGTTGGCGACGCAGGGGAAACCTTTCGCGTCATTGGATGCTCATAGCATCCCGGTTCTAAACTTCGCGGCATCCAAACATCTTTTTTGACGGCGCTGGATTTTTATAGGGTACGCTTGGCGCTTCCTTGCGCGGCAAGATGCAGCGGCGCTCACCGGTAGAGCAGCCCGATTACCATTTGTTTATTTTCGCGCTACAAAATTGTGCTAAAAATACAACATAGTCAGAATGTTAAGGATTGAAGCGAATTCGCTCTGTTGAATCATCCGGGGCACGCCTAAATGAGCGAGGTTCGTTTTGTAATTTTTGGAGTTTAGCCATGAAGCTGCGCTTAGCCCTTGCCGCCGCCACCTGCCTTGCATTGCCGATTATGGCACATGCACAGCCGGTCACCGGCCCTTACGTCAGCCTGGGTGCTGGCACCAGCATCCTCAACCCGGTCCCCGCAAGCAACGCAACCGGCTCCGGCAAAATCCTGTCGCGTCCTTCCTATGCCGGCGATCTCGCCGTCGGTTACGGCTTTGGCAACGGCTTCCGCGTGGAGCTGAATGGTAACTACTACCGTAACACCGCGCATAAATTCGGCGGCGGCCAGCGCGTTACCGGCGGTTTGGATACCTATGGCCCGATGGTCAACGCGCTGTATGACATGAATGTCGGCCTGCCGATTTTCCCCTATGTCGGCGCGGGCGTCGGCTATCAGTGGCAGAATCTCGACTCGTCGCTGAAGACTGCGGGCAGCGCCCCGGTCAGCGGCAACAAGGGCAGCTTCGCCTATAACATCATCGCTGGCGCTGCTTATCCGCTCCCGATGGTCCCCGGCCTCTCCCTCACCGCTGAATACAAGTTCACGCAGCTGGTTGAGAGCCGCAACTACAACCAGGCCGGCACTCGCTTCAAGCTCGGTCAGGAATCCAGCCACACCTTCCTGCTCGGCATGCGCTATCAGCTGTTCAACCCGGCGCCCGCGGCCCCGGCCGTTGCTCCGGTTGCCGCCCCGGTCGCCGCCGCTCCGGCCCCGGCTCCTGCCCGCACCTATCTGGTGTTCTTCGATTGGGATAAGGCCAGCCTGACCCCGCGTGCGACCCAGATCATCGCGCAGGCGGCGTCTGACAGCAAAACCCAGTCCACCACGACGATTGACGTGAACGGCTACACCGACACTTCCGGCACCCCGGTCTATAACCAGGGCCTCTCCGTGCGCCGTGCGAAGGCCGTTGCGGCCCAGCTGGTGGCCGACGGCGTTCCCGCCTCCGAGATCACCGCCAAGGGCTTCGGCGACACCAACCTGCTGGTGCCAACCGGCCCGGGCGTGCGCGAGCCGCAGAACCGCCGCGTGGAAATCGTCCTCAAATAATCGGGACCTTTCCAAAACATCGAGCCCCGGCAGGAAACTGCCGGGGTTTTTTGTTGGCTAGTGCCTGATTGGTTTAAGTGTGATCAGACGAGTTATTTTGTTGAGGGCGATTAACGGTTTAAAGGCGGACAGGACCCGGCGCCCAGCCCATGCTCAAAAATATTGTGCAGCATACAGGACCAACACTTACAACCGCGCCCCCCGCAGGCGTAAGGCATTGCTGACGACTGATACCGAGCTGAACGACATCGCCAGAGCCGACACGACCGGGGTGAGCAAAATGCCAAACCACGGATAGAGCAGGCCAGCCGCGACCGGGACGCCAACAGCGTTATAGATGAAGGCAAAGAATAGGTTCTGGCGGATATTGCGCATCACGGCGCGGCTGAGGCGCCTGGCCCGGACGATCCCATCCAGATCTCCCTTTACCAGTGTCACCCCCGCACTTTGCATCGCCACCTCCGTGCCTGTGCCCATGGCGATGCCGATATCGGCTTCCGCCAGAGCGGGGGCGTCGTTCACGCCGTCGCCGGCCATCGCCACCACACGGCCCTCGCCGCGCAGCCTACGGATCACCGCGTGTTTCTGCTCCGGGAGCACATCCGCCTCGATCTCGGTAATACCGAGCTGCCGCGCCACTGCTTCGGCGGTGCGGCGATTATCACCAGTGAGCATGACGATGCGCACCCCATCCGCCCGTAATGCATTGAGCGCCGCCCCGGCTGATGCCTTCACCGGATCGGCAACGGCGATGAGGCCGGCGGCTTTGCCATCCACCGCGACGAAGAGCACCGTGGCGCCCGTCGCGCGGAGCGCCTCGGCGGGGGCGGTGAGTTCATCCAGCGTAATGTTTTGCGCCTGCATCAGCCGGGCATTGCCAGCCAGCACATGCCGGTCATCGGCCATGCCGCTCACGCCCTGGCCGGTGACCGATGTGAAAGCGCTGATCCTGGCGAGGGGTAATTGCCGCCGGATTGCTTCCTGCACGATAGCGGTGGCGAGGGGGTGCTCGCTCGATTGTTCCAGGCTGGCCGCCAGCCGCACTATGTCCGCCGCCTGATAGCCGGTGGCAGGGGTGATGGTGGTGACACGCGGTTTGCCCTCGGTCAGGGTGCCGGTCTTGTCGATAACCAGCGTATCGGCTTTTTCCATCCGCTCAAGCGCCTCGGCGGATTTGATCAGCACGCCCGCCCGCGCGCCCTTGCCGACGCCGACCTGGATGGACATTGGCGTGGCAAGGCCGAGTGCGCAGGGGCAGGCGATGATGAGCACGGATACAGCCGCCAGCAGCCCATAGCTGAGTGCCGGTGCCGGACCCAGGATCGTCCACAGGACGAAGGCGAGAAGTGCGATGGCGATGACCGCCGGCACGAAATACCCGGCGGCAAGGTCGGCCAGGCGCTGGATGGGCGCGCGCGAGCGCTGGGCCTCGGCGACCATGGCAACGATCCGTGCCAGCATCGTCTCCGCCCCGATCTTCTCGGCGCGCATCACCAGCGCGCCGGTGCCATTCACCGTGCCGCCGGTCACCGCATCGCCCGGCATTTTGGTCACGGGCATGGACTCGCCCGTGACCATCGATTCATCGACCTGGCTCTTGCCCTCGAGAACGACCCCGTCAACGGGCACGGCGTCGCCGGGACGGATACGCAGGTGGTCCCCGGCGATGACGAGATCGAGCGGGATTTCGACATCAGGGCCATCGGTTTGGACGCGGCGGGTGGTTTTTGGCGCTAGATTCAGCAGGGCGCGGATCGCCCCGCCGGTTTGCGCGCGGGCACGCAGTTCCAGAACCTGGCCAAGCAGCACCAGAACGGTGATTACCGCCGCTGCCTCGAAATATGTGTCCACGCCGCCATTGGCGTTGCGGAACCCCGCCGGAAACAGCTCTGGCGCCAGCGTGGCCACAAGGCTGTAGCCATAGGCCGTGCCGGTACCCAGCGCGATCAGCGTGAACATGTTGAGGCTGCGGCGGCGCAGGGATTGCCAGCCACGCACGAAGAATACCGACCCGGCCCAGAGAACGGCAGGCGTTGCCAGCAGGAGCTGAAGCCAGACCGATACAGGTGGCGGGACCAGACGGCCGAGGGCGGGGCCGAGGCCGGGCACGAAGCCGCCCATCGCCAGCAGAACAATGGGGGCGGTGAGCGCGGTAGCCACCCAGAAGCGATTTTGCATGCCGTGCAGCTCGGTGTTTTCCGGGGCTTCCGCGGAGAGGGTGAGCGGCTCCAGCGCCATGCCGCAGATCGGGCAGGCGCCGGGGTGGTCTTGCCTGATCTGCGGATGCATCGGGCAGGTGAAGATTGTGCCGGGCGCGGCAGCCGCGCTGGGTGGCGACGTTGACAGGTAGCGGGCCGGGGCGGCCAGGAATTTCTCGCGGCAGCCATTGGAGCAGAAATGGAAAACCTGCCCGCCATGGGTGGCCTGGTGCGGTGATGTGGCGGGATCAACCGTCATGCCGCAGACCGGGTCATGAATCTGCCCCGGATGAGCGGCGTGATGGTGCGCGTGGTGAGCAGATTCGTCCATGATGGCCACCTGTATGGATTTTGCTGGGGCTTGGTTTGCGGGGCAGGCGGGTGCCGCTTGCAGGCCGGAGATGAAAGGTTTATATACCCGCATAGGGTATAGTATCAAGTGGCAACCATCGATGCATGACGCAACACGGCAGAAAGTAACCCAGAGGCTGCGGCGGATTGAGGGCCAGGTGGGTGGTTTGCTGCGCATGGTCGATGAAAATCGTTATTGTATCGATCTGCTCACGCAAATCGCCGCCGTGCGGGCCGCCTTGCACAAGGCAGAGGAAGAAATTTTGCGCGATCATCTGAGCCATTGCGTCGCGGATGCTTTTGCCGCCGGTGATGTGAATGACCAGCGCCACAAGGTGGATGAGCTGGTGCGGACCCTGGCGAGGATGACACGCTAATGGCGCGCGGGTGGATACAGAACAAGCCTGGGAGCCTGGGGCTGATGCCCTGGATTTTCAGGCTTTTCTGCGTCACGGCTCTTCTGTTTGCATCCGCGCCCGGCACGGCCCTGCCCGCCCATGCGGCCATGCCCATGGCGGGCGGTGCGGCGGGCATGAGCGTTTCTCACGCCTGCCCGCCCGCGTTCATGCCCCGGGCCGCGCCTGCATCGCCCATGGCGGCTGATGGGTGTTGCCAAGGGCCATTCGCCTGTTCGCCTTGCGCGGTGGCTATGCCCGCTTTGTTGCCGCCCGTGGCTACGCTTTTGCCTTCCTCTGTGCGGGCGGGCCGGGGGGTTGGTCCAGCGGTTCAGGATAAATTGCCGGGTCAGGTCATTCCGCCCGCCGCGCCGCCGCCGCGCCTCTTGGCGTGATCTGAGCTTGCGCGGGGCCGCGCGCCCCGATTCCGATTTTTTCATGAATTCCGGCTTACGCCAGGAAAGGTACAGATTATGAACAAGGTTTTTTCACGCCGGCAGGTGATGCTGGCGGGTGCGGCTACGGCTGCGTTTTCCACCCTGCAAGCCGGGCGCGCCAGCGCGGCCTCGGCCCGGGTGCTCACCGTTGGCCGGCGCAGCATCGAGGTTAACGGCAAGGCGGCTTCCGTATTTGCTATAGAGGGCGCGGATGGCGGGCTGGGCGCGGTGCTGGCGCCGGGCGAGCGCTTTGCCACCTCGCTCGTGAACCAATGCGGTGAGCCCACGATCATCCATTGGCACGGCCAGACGCCGCCTGTGCGCCAGGATGGGGTGACCGAGACCGGCTATGAAACGCTGATCGCCAATGGCGCCGCCCAGGGCTATGATTTCGCGCCGCGCCCCGGTACGCATTGGATGCATTCGCATCAAGGTTTGCAGGAGCAGCAATTGATGGCGGCGCCGCTGATCGTGCGCACGGCGGCGGAAACGCGGGAGGACCGGCAGGAAATTATCGTGCTGCTGCATGATTTTACCTTCAGAAACCCGGCGGATATCGTGGCCGGGCTGACCGGCGGCGGTGGCATGGGTGGCAGTGCTGGCGGCGGGATGATGGGCAATATGGGTGGCACGATGAGCGGTACTTCCGATCTCAACGATGTCAATTTCGATGCCTATCTGGCAAATGGCCGCACGCTCGCCGATCCTGAGGTCTTCCAGGTCGAGGCAGGCGGGCGCATTCGTCTCCGGTTGATCAATGGCGCGGCGGCAACCGCGTTCTGGATCGATACCGGGGCGCTGCCGGGGCGGATTATCGCCGTTGATGGCAATGCTGTGCAGCCCCTTGCCGTTGGCCCGTTTCCCCTGGCGCAAGCCCAGCGCGTGGATATATTGCTGGACTTGCCGGCGGGAGAGGGTGTCTACCCCATTCTTGCTCAGCGTGAGGGGGACGTGGCGCGCACCGGCATTATTCTGGCGGCATCCAAGGCGCGCATCACCAGGCTGGAGAGCATGGCGAACATCGCCGCAGGACCATGCGGTGTGGAGTTGGAAGTTCTGCTGCGCGGCGCAAAGCCTTTGCTGAATCGCCCGTTCAGCCGCCTGACCCAGGTGCATCTGACCGGCGGCATGATGGGCTATGATTGGGGCATTGATGGCCGGCAATGGCAGAACCACCAGCCGATAGTGGTGAAACAGGGCGAGCGTGTTGGCCTGGACATCATCAATGACGGCATGATGGCGCATCCGATGCATCTGCACGGGCATCATTTCCAGGTTGTGGCGATTAATGGAAGCGCCTTGCCAGGGGCGATGCGCGATACCGTGCTGGTGCCGCCCATGGGCAGCGTGCGCATCGCCTTCGACGCCGATAATCCGGGGCGCTGGTTGTTTCACTGCCATAATCTTTACCACATGGCCGCGGGGATGATGACCGAGCTGCGTTACGTGTGACGCACCTGCGCGCCTTGAGCCGGATCAAGGCGCGCGGATTTCCTGAAGTATAGTCAGGTGAACAGAATTTTGGACCAGGAAGGGACAAATATCATGAGCAAGATCATACGTAATATAAGTGTTGCGGCGTTGCCGGTTATGTTTGGCGCGCAGGCATTATGGGCACAATCCGCAGCCGGTACGGCGGCGGTGAATGGCGGCGGCGCAGGCGGCTCTGGGCCGGTGTGGAGTGGTTACGGGCCTGGCCCCTGGATGATGGGTGGCTATGGCGGCTGGAATAATGGAGGCTGGATGATGATGCTTTTGGGCATGGTGATATTTGTAGCGCTTCTGGTGTTTCTCTTCAGGGCTGTTGCCTGGAATGGCTGCGCGCATCGCGGCGTTTATCAGCCTCATCCGCCGCAGCCAGGCCGTTCATCCAGCGGCCTGCACGCGCTGGATGAACGTTATGCGCGTGGTGAAATTAACCGCGAGGAGTATCTGCAAAAGAAGCAGGATATACTGAGCGATTTAGCCGCCGCTCAAAACAGGGGCTGATAATGGCCTATCTTGGACAGAACGGGATTTTTATCATATTGGCGATTGCGGCCATGTTCCTGATGATGCGTATGGGAGGCTGCGGCATGGGCCGCAAGCACCGATCCTCGGCGGGGTCTGGTACTCATGATCCTAAAAATCCACAGGCATGGCCTGTGGATGGACAAAATGGTCTGGCAGTCGATCCGGTGAGCGGGCAGTCCGTTTCAACATCGCAGGCGCCGGCATCGGCAATCCATGGGGGGATGGTTTTCTTTTTTGAAACCCGGGTCAACCGTGATCTGTTCGAGGCGAATCCAGAACAATATGCCGCGAAGGCTGGCGGTTGTCCTGTGACTCCATTAATTTGAACCGGGACAATGTGGGACCATGCGGGATTTTATGGGACAAGGTATTGAAAATACACCGATAAACGTGACCCCACAAAATTGACGCCGCCGTTGCGGATGCGAGACGGACGGGCTGAAACGGCCCGGAAACAGATATCTGGGGCGGCTTTGAATGGCGACCTTTAAAAGCCCTGAAACACCCCTTAACGGCACCTCAGGGCAGTGTGAGGCCGCAGAAATGCTGGCCTTAAGGGGATTCTGGCGCGCCGCTGACGGTGGACGGAAGCATGGAAAATTTGAGCATCGAGGGTGCGGACGGTGCGACAAACTCGGACAGGGGCGAAAAATTGCCGGTGGGAACTGGGAACAACTAACTTACTGAATTATCACAATAAAAAAACACATGTCCCAGTTCGTGAGTCCCAGTTTCGATGCGGGAAACGGGTGATTTTGGGTTAAACCGGGCGCCAAAAGGCTCATTTGTTAGTTGTCATTGTTAGTTAGGCGATTTGCCAGCTGGAGCACCGGTATAAATATCGAATGGAGCGTCACCCTTCTTGAGATGAGACGTTATTTCGAGCATTAATTGGCTGTTCGCGATGTCATTCGCACTTTGCTGAGCATCGGCAGATAGAGCCAAACAGTCTTGCTTGTAATTGTCGAGAGTATCATTATCGAAGCCGGCATTGCCGCCGATAATAGCCATGATGCGCCAGGCGCAACCCAAAGTCGGATCGGGATTAATACCAAGTTCTGAGTCCCCTGGGGTCAGATTGCGAGGCGGATTGCCGTCACCAGAAAGCAAATATGCAATGTTCGTTTGGGATGAATACTCATTATAGACTGCATAAATGTAGTCCATGACAAAGTTATATTGACTGAAGAGGCAGCCCCGCTCGGTATCGGCATCCATACCAGTGCATGGAGAAAGATACCCTTCGGCCTCTGAAACGAGAAGATGATGCGCATGTACTTCAGCTAAAACTTGGGGCGACGCACCATCGAAGATTGAATCCGGCCAGGGTGAGGCATAAGCTGGAAGTGTCGGCGTGGCGACTGCCAAGGCCAAAGCAAGATTGACAGACCGGAAGTTCATCGAAAGTTTCCTTCTATGGGCTGAGCTTCACCGGAGCATCAGGAATTGTGGCGTGGAGCGCATATGGCCCTGCAATCCAGTCTAATACTTGTCGAAGGGTTGGTTTAGGTTCGTTTTTGAAGTATTCCTGGCAAAGGACGAGTGCCATGGAAAGCAAATTGAAATTTACCGGACTATCGAGGTAGGCAGTAGTCAGTAAAGCGCAATGCTGAGAAGGCATTGCATCCGGCGGGTTCGAAGTCAGTTTTTTGGTCGGATCAGTACCTAAAAGCCAGTCTGAATCTACATTCATGGCCTTGGCTAATCGGTGTAGTGTTGACGTTTTCGGACGTTGCTTTCCGTTTAAATACAAACTCATGGATGAACGGGCGACGCCTGCCATTTTGGCGAACTCGTAGTCGTTCGCCACATCCGCCTTAGTGCGCAGAATGCGGAGACGGGCCGCTAAATCAAGCGGTTGCACATCATCCTCTTCAACGGGCGGTAACGTGTTCCGCGACAACTACCGGAACCCAAATGAGGGGAAAAGGGCCATTGTGCGGTTGTTGCACTATTTTTTGAATTTGTAAAAAACAAAAAAGCTTTTTCGTCCGATTTTGTTTGATTCTTGTTTAATTTATGTTTGACGTTTTGCAAATTTCAGTCAATAAACAAACCTATGACCGATTCGAGTTCGCTCCCACAATTGGCCGGCATCGGCTGGCATCATGAAGACGTTAAGGCCGAATTGCGCAAGCGCTTTGGCAGCCTGACGGAGATCTCCAGACAGCTTGGTGTAACTCGCCAGTCTATTTCTAATATTTTATCAAATCCCCTGGCATCTGCCCGGCTGGAACGTAAGGTCGCTCAGGCGCTGCAGGTGCCACCATACGCGATCTGGCCGATGCGGTGGCGGCCGGACGGCACGCCGATTTCAAGGTCGGATCGTTTAATAGCCGTCCGAATTATTCAAAAACAAAAGAAGGAGAAATCGACATGACGCTGCCGCAGGAAATTGACGTTAAAGCTGACCAGGATGCCGCCGGGCCGGGAGTGCATGCGGCATGAAGATTAAGAAGCAAACAATCCTCGATACCCAAAACATCCCTCTCGAAAAAATTGAGATCGCGGACCGCTTGAGAGAAGTCGATCCGGAGGGGGTCATGAACCTTGCCGCTTCAATGGGTGGCGAAAAAGGTGATAAAATCAATATAATTCAACCGATTATTGTTATCGCCGCAGCTTTTGGTGGCTATCGCCTCGTGGCGGGTGCCCATCGCGTTGCAGCAGCCCAGCAGCTCGGGTGGAAAGATATCAGCGCAATCGTCGTTGAGGGCTTGACCGCCGACGATGTCCGCGTTCTGGAGATCGATGAAAATCTGCACCGCCGCGAACTGTCGCCTGGCGAGTACGCAGAATTTGCGACGATGAAGATTCGGCTTTCCCTGAAGCGTGACGGCAGAAATACACTGCCGGATATCACTGATCTTGAAGACGACGCGGAGATAGCAAAGCATTATGTCAAGACGGCTGGCATAGCTGGCGTCCATCCCGAAACGATTGCTCTTGCCGTTCGCCGCCGCCGGCAGCTTGATCATGTTTGGGATCGTCTCAAGGGCACCAGCGCCATGAATAGCGGTGCTGCGCTCGATCGGCTCCGTAAGAAGTTCAATACGAATGCCGGCGAAATAATCGATGCGGCGGTTGAACATCATGGCGGCGATATTGAAGCAGCCATGGACGCAATCGCTAATCCGAGAGCGCAAAAAACTTCCGTTCCGGCTGAAGTAGCTCTCAAGGAACTGCGCAAGGCTTGGAAAATATGCCCCCCGGCAAAAAAGCAGAAGTTTGTCGACGACAACGCCGATGAAATCATCGGATTCCTAAAAAATAGCGGCTGCCTGTGAGGAAGTGATGGATATGCACGACATTGAACTTGAGAAATCATTTATCCGCGACGTGATCAAACAGACACCGCTATCGCGAACGCAGATCATTGTTGACTTAAAGCGGCGGGAACACATTGGAGATTCTATTTGGGCTGTGATTGGGGAGTTCGAGCGATCTGCTAGTGTGCCATCTCTGGATTTTTTAGCTAATCTTCCTGCTCATAGTCAGCAAACAATCGCCCTCCAAATGCGCGATCATAACTTAAGCCTTCATGACGCCATAACCGCCGCCACGGGTGAAGTGCTTTTAGATGATGCTGTCTATCTCAGTGAACTCGTGGCGTCGTGGAACGCTGCCCCAGCCGAGGTGAGGGCTCGCTTCCTCAAGGGGATAATGAAATGAAATTCCTCACAAAAAACGACAGGGTGGCGCTTGGGTTTTTGGCGGTGATGGCGCTGGTTTGGGCGCCGGTGATCTGGAAGGCGCTCTGATGGCCAAAGAATGGTTCACGCTGGCCGAGCTGCGCGGGTTAAATTTGCCGGAAGTTGACGCGGCGTATTTGCGCGCGATGGCGCGGCATTATGCGGAGATGTCGTCCAATCACGCACGGGCGCGGGGCGTGGGAACCGTGCTTTTCCCGGTTGCTGAGTTCCATATTTCGATATTGCCGGAGCGCGCACGCGACGAGGTGCAGCGGCGGAATGTCCCGATTGAGGAGGATTTTATTGAGCGGGCGCGTAAGCTGGGTATTTGCGCGCGGGTCGCCGATCCGCGCGGGGTTTATGTTGGTCCGGATGCCGGGCCGGAAATATCGCAGCTGGAGCGTATGCTTGAGCTGCACCGCACGCATGGTGCGCGTTGAAAAAGGCGTGGTTCAGCGCGGCTGAAATTGCCGCTGAACGGCTGCCTGGGATGCCGGGCAGCAAGCGTGGCGTGGCGCGCAATGCTGAACGGATGCGTTGGGATGCCACTGACCTGGCGCGCCCCCGTGAGGGCCACGGCGGCGGCCTTGAGTACCACTTCAGCCTGCTTCCGGAAGGGGCGCAGGCCGCGCTGGTGGCGCGTTATGGCGAGGCGGAGTGCCGCCAGGAGCCGAAAACGGTTAAGCGGGCCGCTGCTGGCGTGACGATGGCGGAAACGCCACGCGGCGCGGCGGCTTGGGCTTGGTATGAGACGCTGCCAGGAATGATCAAGGACCGGGCTGCGCAACGCCTCGACGCGCTGCTGCGCGTTGAGACGCTGCGCCGCCGGGTTGGGCGCGGGCCCGCGGTGCGGGCGATCGCCGAAGAGAAAGCCGTGACGGTGGCGACGCTGCACAACTGGTTTGACCTGGTGCGCGGCGTGGCGCGGGCGGATTGGCTGCCAGCGCTGGCGCCAGCGCCGCGGGGCGGCGGCGGCCGGGTGGTGGATGTGGCCGCGGCGTTTTGGGATGCGTTCCGAGCGGATTATCTGCGGCTCTCTGAGCCCAGCTTTAATTCATGCTATCGCCGTACCTGCGATATTGCGCAGGAGCAGGGCTGGGAAATTCCCAACCAGCGCACATTGCGCCGCCGGGTGGACGCGATACCGGATGCGGTGAAGGCGATGGCGCGCAAGGGGCGCGATGCCACGAAAGCGATGTATCCGGCGCAGGAGCGCGACAGGTCTGGCTTCACGGCGATGCAGGCGGTGAACGTGGACGGGCACAAATGGGATGTGTTCGTGCGGTGGCCCGATGGCACGGTGGGACGGCCGATGATGGTGGCCTTCCAGGACCTTTACAGCGGAATGTTCGTGGCCTGGCGCATAGCGCGCAGCGAGAACAAAGACGATGTGCGGCTGTGCCTGGGCGATATGATCGATACCTACGGGATTCCGGAAGACTGCTATTTGGATAACGGCCGGGCGTTCGCCAGTAAATGGCTGACCGGCGGCACGGCGAATCGCTACCGATTCAAAGTTAAAGAAGAGGAGCCGGATGGGATACTGACGCAGCTCGGCGTGCGGATACATTGGACCACGCCGTATGCCGGCCAAAGCAAGCCGATTGAGCGCGGGTTTGGGGATTTCGCACGCGACATCGCCAAGCATCCGGCATTCCAGGGCGCCTATTGCGGCAACAGCCCGCTGGACAAGCCGGAGGATTACGGCACGAAGGCGGTGCCGGTGGATGAATTCACGCGGATCATCACCTCAGAAATTGCCAAGCACAACGCGCGGCCAAACCGCGACACGCGGGTGTGCCAGAAGAAGTATTCGTTCCAGCAGGTGTTTGATGCCTCCTACGCCGTCAACCCGCCGCTGAGAGCGAGTGCGGAGCAGGTGCGGATGTTCATGTTGATGGCGCAGGGCGTGAAGCCGCGGGCGCGGGACGGCTCAATATTCGTGCTGGGCAACCGCTACTGGAACGAGAAGCTGCTTGAGCACAGAGGCCGGCCGCTGATGGTGCGTTTTGACCCCGAAGACGTGCAACAGGATTTGGCGGTGTACGCGCAGGACGGCACGCTGATTTGCGTGGCCGAGCTGCTGGAGGCCGTGGGCTTCGCCGACACCAATGCGGCGCGCGAACACGCGCAGGCGCGCAAGGCTTATTTGCGCGCCACGAAGGAACGGTTGGAGGCGGAGCGCAAAATGTCGTTGGCCGAGCTGGTGGCGTTGCAGCCGCAGGCGGAGAGCTACGCGCCGCCTGAGACCAAGATCATCCGCCCGATGTTCACCCCGGCGAGCAGGGGGAATTTGGCGATGAAGCCCGCGGTCCAGGCGGAGGCCGATGACGACTTCGATGAGAAGTTCGCGCGCGGCCTGCGCCTGGTGCGGGCGGATAACGAGGAGTTCTAGCCGACAATTTTTTAAAGCCGTCCATCAAGAAGGAGAAGCAAAAATGCTTGATCATGCCGACGAGACCTTGGAGACTATGACGCCGCCGCCGTTTGAGGATTTGAGCGGACTGGATGCGGACGCGTTGCGCCAGCGAGTGCGTGATTATGTGGCCGCGAATTCAACCAGCTATTCGGGTGTCGCGCTGATCGCGGGCATCGCCGAGAGCACGTTTACGGCGTGGCTGGGCGGAAAATACAAAGGCAATAATGCGCGCATCGAGGAGCAGGTGCGGATCTGGCTGCAGAGCGAGAGCGCGCTGGGCAAGAAGCGCCTGGTGATGCCGGCGGATGCGAAGTTCGCGATGACGCGCTCGGCGCAAAAGTTCATGGCGGTGCTGGAACATGCACAGGGCGTCCCGGATATCGGCGTGATTACGGCTGGGGCCGGCGTCGGCAAAACGACAGTGTTCGAGCACTACAAAGCCACGCGGCCAAATGTGTGGATTTTGACGGCGGAGCCGTCGATCGCATCGCCCTACGCAATGTTGCAGTATCTGCGTGAGGTCGTGGGGATTCCAGAGGCCGCGCCGCACCGTATCAGCCGAGCCATTACCACCAAGCTGATCGACAGCCAGGGGCTGATTATCATCGACGAGGCGCAGCATCTGGCGATTAAATGTATCGACCAACTGCGCTCGATCTACGACAGAGCAAATATCGGCGTCGTGTTTGCCGGAAATTTGGAGGTCTGGAGCCGGATTGACGGCGGGGGACGCAAGGCGGAATTCGCACAGTTATTCTCACGCGTCGGGATGCGGGTGACGGTGAACCGGCCATCGGATAAAGATATCGAGATCATGCTCGATGCGTTGAGCATATACGCGGATGACCAGCGCAAGATACTGAAGTTCATCGCCACCAAGCCGGGCGCGTTGCGGGCCATGGTGAAAACGTTGCGCGTTGCACGCATGCTGGCGATCGGCGCGGGGGAAGGGCTTGCGAAGGAACATATTTCGAGCGCGTGGAGCCGCCTTTCGGGCGGCGAGGCTGGTGTGGCGTGACCACGCACACCGACGCCGCCCAGGCGCATGAGCGAGCGGCACAATTGGCGCAAGCGGCGGAAGTGGCGCAGGCGCGGGCGGGGAAGGCTGAGTCATCGCTGTTCTCTCAAGCTTATGCGGAGGCGAAACAGCGCGAGGTTATGGCGGCGGTGGTTACGGCATCGGCGCAGGCGCGGTGGGCGTTGTGGCGGATTCCACACGCCAGGCCGTGATTACGTTGGGGACATGCGGAATGTGCCAAGGCACCCGCATGCGCCCCGGCAACTTGAATGACTGGGCGCAGACGGACGCATGCAAGCGCTGCACCCAGGAGGCGGAACAAAAATGGTTGAAAATTCAGAAGGACTTGAAAGATGGCAAAAGCAGTAAGCGGCAAAAAAGTGAAGGCCCCGGCGCAGGTGATCAGCGTGCCGCAGAATAAAGATGCGGTGGCGCTGGCGATCCACGAGATCGGGAATGCGCAGCGTGAGCGCACGCGCATTGAGGCGGCGATGAATGATGAGATAGCCGCCGTTAAGGCGCGCTTTGAGGAGCTGGCGCAGCCTTGGAAGGAAAAAATCCAGAGTCTGCGCGAGGGGGTGCAGATTTTCTGCGAGGCGAACCGCGAGAGCCTGACGCAGGGGGGCAAGGTGAAGTTCGCGAGCTTCACCACGGGTGAGGTGAAGTGGCGTTTTACGCCGCCGGGCGTGAGTGTGAAGCAGGCGCTGATGACGATGGAGTTGCTGGCACGCAAAGGGTTCAGCCGGTTTTTGCGGACCAAGGTCGAGGTGAACAAAGAGGCGATACTGGCTGAGACGGATGCGGCGAAGCTGCTGGCCGAGGCAGGGATAGCGGGCATCACGATTACGCAGCGGGAAGAATTCGTGATTGAGCCGTTCGAGACCAAACTTGAAGAGGTGGCGTGATGGCACAGCGCCGGATTGTGATGCGCGGCTGGTATTGGAAACTGCAAGAGGTGATCAATACCATGATCGTGGTGGCCCTGGTGGTATTGGCCGTGTATTTGACCGTGAAGGAGTGGGGGCCATGACGGTGCAGCCTGATCGCCGGGCGAAATTGGCGAAGGTGCATATTGCCAAAAAGCAATTGGCGCTTGAGGATGACAGTTATCGCGCGCTGCTGTTGCGAGTCGTGGGGAAGGACAGTTCGGGGCTGTGCAGCGATGCACAGCTCGATGCTGTTCTGGCGGAGTTTAAACGGCTTGGATTTTTGGGCGAGAAGCCGAAAACACCGCGCTCTGACAAGGCGTTCGTGAGGATGATTTATGCGATTTGGCGCGATCTGAAGCCTTTCGTTAGAGATCATTCTGTAAGGGCTTTGCAGAGCTTCGTGAAACGGCAAACTGGCGTGGATGCTCCTGAATATCTGAATGCAGAGCTGGCAAACGACGTGATCGAAGGATTGAAAAGCTGGCTGGCGCGCGAGCGCGCCAAGCAGACGGCCGAGCGGCGCGCGCAGGGAAAGGCGGCGCCGAAGATGCGCCGCCGTCCGGCGGGGCTGCCGCCAGTTGATACGGGCCGGCATTGAGCGAGCTGCCGTCATTGCGTGAGCTGCTGGGCGACGAAGGCGCGCTCATTGTGGTGGAGCGCCTGGGCGGCACGCGCGTTTTTGTGCCGGGGTTTATTACGGCCGAGCACCCGCTGCGCGAGACGCTGGGCGAAAAGGTGTTTGGCGATCTGGTGCGCTATTTCGGAAAATCAATGATCCTGGTGCCTCTCGCACGGCAATGGCGCGTCGAGATTTACGCGCGCCAGAACCTCACACATGCGCAGATTGCGCGTAAGATCGGGTGTGGCGAGACCATGGTGTACCGGGCGCTGAAAAAAATGCGCGCCACGGCCAACCAGCTGGCGCTGGATTTTTAAAACGAATTAGGGGTAGATATAACCCTGTGAGCGGCTCGGAGCCGCCGGGCGAATAAGCCGCCGCAACCGCTGGGTTGCAGGAAGAATTGAGGGCGCGCCTTAGATTTGGCGCATGTTGACCCTTAGCGCAAGCGGCTTTTTATGACCCAGAGTATTCCTGCAAATATCTTTGACGCGTGCTTTTCGTTCACCCTCGGGGTGGAAGGCGGCTATTCGAACAACCCGGGCGATCCTGGGAATTGGACGGGCGGCGCGCAGGGTGTTGGCGAATTGGCCGGCACGAAATTCGGCATCAGCGCCGCGCAATACCCAGAGGTGGATGTTAAAAACCTCACCGTTGATGGCGCGAAAGCAATTTATTTGCGGGATTATTTTGTGCCGCTCTACGCCGGATCGCTGGCATGGCCGCTGCCGCTGGTGGCGTTTGACGCGGCTGTGAACGAAGGCGTGGGAAACTCGATCAAATTTTTGCAGAGGGCGGCCGGGGCCGAGCCTGATGGGATAATGGGGGTGGCCACCATGGCGGCGTTGAGGTCTGGCGATGCTGTGGCGCTCGCGCGCGAGGCGCTGGCGCGGCGGCTGATTTATCTGGCCAGCCGCCCTGGTTGGACTGAATTTTCGCTAGGCTGGACGCGCCGGGTGATTAAGCTCGTGACGGAGTTGGGCGCGTGAGTGTGGTGTTGGCCGGACTCTTCGTGCTGTTTTCAGCAGTGATGTGGCGGTTGCGCGGCGGGGCGTTCACCACGCTCACGGGAGTGCGGTTGGGCACTGACCAGGCGCGGATTTTTGGGTGCGTGCCGGCAATGGTTTTTGCCGAGGTGATGGCGCAGAATTTAGGCGTCTCGGGATGGGTGAGGCTTGGCCCGCTGGCAGTGTTCGCTGGATTGGTGGAGGGCGGCTGGGCGCCGTTCCAGGAGATGGGCTTGATGCCAGCGGATATGCCTGAGGCGTCGTGGATGCGCTGGCTGCCGGAGCGTCTAGGTTTCAAGATCGGCACGCTCGGACATGATTTTATCGGCATGATGCTGGCTGGGTATGTGTGCATGGCGCCGCTGGCGATGCTGGTGCTGCTGACCGCTGGCCTTTACGGATGTGTGGTGTTGCTGCTGGCCGGGTTGGGGTTTGCGCCTTGTTATCTGCTGGCGCGGTTAAATTTTCCGGCCGTCAAGAATTTTGCCGAAGGGCAATCCTGGGGCGAGGTATTCGTGGGCGCGCTGATCGGCGCCGCGCTCATGTTGATTATGTATCACAGCGCCGGATGGAGCTTTTTATGACTGATCCTGTTGTGAATGCGGCTGACGCCGCTGTGAGTGCCGTAAAAACCGATGTGAATGCCGCTGTTGCCAGGCAGCTCGGATTTTTTGAACGAAACCCGAAGGCTGCCGCGATCGGCTCGGCCGTGGCCGGTGCGCTGGTGGTGTTTTTGGTGATGCACTTCCTCTAGCGCGAAAGGCTTGAGGCCATGCGTCTGCTTGAGTTGATCGAGGGTGCCGACGGAAGGCTCGATGAGCAGTCGGCGCTTTCAATTGCGGGTGTGCTCACGTTCCTCGGCCTGGAAATCTACGATGTGGGCATTCTGCACCACGCGTTCGACCCGCAGAGTTTCGGGTTTGGTTTTGGTGCGGTGATGGCCGCGACGCTGGGCGGACTGGCTTTCCGTGAAGCAAAAGGAGTGAGAAATGCCGCCGTTCCTGATCAGTCTGCTCGGTAGATTTGGCGCTTATGCCGCGCTTGCGTTGCTTGGCGCCGGATTTGGGTTTTATGCCGGGTATCATTGGTGTTTGCCGCAGGTGTATGCGGCTCGCAACGCGCTCTCCGCGCAGCAAGCGCTTGATGCCGGTGTGACCGCGGAATGGAACGCGCAGGCCGCGCAATTCCAGGCCCGGATTTCGGTGCTCCAAAGCGATGCGCTGACGGCGCGGGTGGTTGAGCGGCAAGGTGCGCAGAGCGCGGGCGAGGCTGAGCGGGCTGCGCTGGCGGCGCAAGGTGCGCGGCCGGGGCAGGACGGCGTGACGGCGCCGGTGCTGCTGGCCGCGCGGACATATTTGGCGGGGGCAGAAAAATGAGATTTGAACGCAGGGACGCTGGACGATTTGGTGTCGCGGCCGTGCAGCTCGTGCTGCTGGTGGTGGTGCTGGCCATCTCGCTGGCGGGCTGCGCAGCGCCGCCGCCGCTGGTGGAGACGCGGATACAAGTTGAACGGGTTCGGCTACCGGGTGGATTGCTGAGTTGCGAGGGGGCGCCGGTGCTGGGCGATTGGCGCCGTCAAAGCGCGGTGGCGGATTACGTAGTGCGGCTGCATGAGGCGTGGGCCGATTGTTCGCAGGATGTGGCGGCGATCGCGCAGATCGAGAATTCCGCGCCGGGCGCGCCGGTGGCTGCGAAGTAGACGATGAATGCGCAAGACTGGCAGGCCGCCGCCGAAGTGTTTGGGGTTATCCTCGTGCTGCTCAATCTGGTTTTCGCGGGGATTATGTACCGCATGCAGGCCAAATTCGTGACGCGAGCCGAGCATAGCATGCTGGAGGGCAAGGTGAGCGAGATCGATGGCAAGATCGATGAAATCGAGATGGCCATTTCAGGGTTGTTCACAAATAAGGATGCCGACAATTTGAAAGGCAAAATGCAGGAGCTGGCGGTGCAGAATGCGCGGTTGTTGGGTGAACTGCCGGGGTTGCACGACAGTATCCAGGCGCTGGCGCACCAAACCAGGCTGCTGAACCAGCATGCGCTAAACCAGGCAGGGAAAAGCTGATGAGTCTCGCACAAATCCACGCCGAGGACCGGCGCTTGATTATCCTCCGCTCACTCGACGAGAGCGGCTATGCGGCGAACGAGACCGTTTTGAAGCAGGTGACGGAGCAATTTGGCCACGCTCCGAGCCGCGAGCTGATCCGCTCTGATCTGCTGTATCTGGCGGAACACAGCCTGGTGCGGCTGGAGAAGATGGCGGCGAGCAATGGCGAAATATGGATCGCGCATTTACTGACGCCAGGCCAGGAGGTGGCCAAGGGCCGTGTTTACCCCGGCGTGGCGCGGCGTGAGCCCAGCTGATGGCACGCCCTTCCAGCATCGATAAATTACCTGCGGAGATCCGCGTGGAGATTGGGCGGTTGCGCGGCGAGGGCCATACGATCGACGGCATCCTCGCGCATCTGGCGGATATGCGCAGCCAGGTCGCGGTGTCGCGCTCGGCGCTGGGGCGCCACATTAAGGGGTTCGACAAGATCGCCGAGAAGATGCGCAATTCGCGCGTGGTAGCAGAGGCGCTGGTACGCGAGCTGGGGGACGCGCCGGAGAGCAAGACGGCGCGGCTGAACATCGAGCTGCTGCACGGCACGATCAACGATCTGTTTATGCATACGCTGGAAGGCGATTTCGTGGACGGCGACGGCAAGGCCGCGATGAGTGGCAACCCCGAAGGGGTGATGATGCTGGCGAAGGCGCTGGATCACCTCGGCAAGGCCAGCAAGAGCAATGTGGAATTCCTGGCGCTGGCGGAGAAGCGCGCGGCGGATAAGGCGCGGGCGGAGAGCGCGCGGGCGGTGGAAGACGTGGCGAAGGACGCCGGGCTTTCGAAGGATACCGTGGAGACGATCAAAGCCAAGATTTTTGGAGTGAAGTGAGATGACTCCGCGCGAGCGACAAAAACTGGTGAAACCTGTCCCGTCGGACGCGGTGCATGCCGCCGAGGATGACGGGTTTGAGGATTATGTGAGCGGGAAACTGCGCGGAGAAAATCCTTTTCCCGCGCGCAGCCCGTGCTTTTTGCTGTGGGACCGGGGCTGGCTGGAGGCGAGGCGTTACCTTGGAAGATAATATGAGCACGGGCCTACCAGATGTATTCCTTCCGTATCAGCAGCGGTTGATGGCGGCGGTCTCTAAAAACGCTGTGGTGGTATGGGAGAAAAGCCGCCGCACTGGGTTTTCCTGGGCGATTGGTGCCGAGGCGGTTTTGACGGCATCGAGCACGCGCGCCGCCGGCGGCCAGGATGTGTTTTATCTCGGCTACAATCTGGAAATGGCACGCGAGTTTATCGATTATGTGGGCGAGTGGGGCAAGATGATTACCGGTGCCGCGGTGGAACTCGACGAGGAGATTTTTCACGACCCTGACCACCCTGAGAAGGATATTAAAGCGTTTCGCGTGACGTTCGCCAGCGGGTTTAAGGTACTCGCGCTGCCGTCCGTGCCGCGCAGCCTTCGTGGTATGCAGGGGCTGGTGATTATTGATGAGGCGGCGTTTCATGATGATTTGCCGGGCGTGCTGAAGGCGGCGTTCGCATTGTTGATATGGGGTGGCAAGGTGGTGGTGCTGAGCACGCATGACGGTGAGGCCAACCCGTTCAATATGCTGGTGCAGGATATTCGGGCCGGGCGGCTGCCTTATTATCTGGGGCGGACCACGTTTGATGAGGCGCTGGCCGAAGGGCTTTATAAGCGCATCTGCCTGACCACGGATAAGGTGTGGTCGCCGTCGGCTGAACTGGCCTGGCGCGACGAAATCATCGCGATCTACGGCGCGTCGGCCGATGAAGAGTTGTTCGTGATTCCGAGCCAGGGAACTGGCGCCTATCTCTCGGGCGCGGTGGTCGAGAAGTGCATGCGCGACGATCTACCGGTCATCCGGTTTGCCGTGCCTGAGAGCTTTAAGATGCTGGCCGAGCATCTGCGCGTGGCGGAGGTGAGGGATTTTTGCGAACGGGAATTGTTACCGGTACTGAAAACGCTCGACCAAAAACTGCCACATGTATTCGGGCAGGATTTTGGCCGCAAGCGGGATTTGAGCGTGTTCTGGCCGCTGGCGATTGGTACGAATTTGCTGCTGCGAACGCCTTTCGTGCTGGAAATGCGCAACGTGCCTTACACGTCGCAAGAGCAGATCGTCAATTATGTTATCGACCGGCTGCCAAAATTCCGCGCCGGCAAGTTCGATGCCACCGGCAACGGCGGGTTTTTGGCCGAGGTGGCGATGCAGCGCTACGGTGAGCGCATTGAGGCGGTGATGCTCAACGAGCCGTGGTACCGCGATAATATGCCACGCTGGAAGGCGGTGTTTGAGGACGGGATGATTGTGATCCCGCGCGACCGGGAAATTCTGGATGACCACCGGCTGGTGAAACTGATCCGCGGCGTGGGGCGCGTGCCCGATGAGCGGACGGGCGAGAAGGATAAGAAGCGGCACGGCGACAGCGCGGTGGCGAGCGCGCTGGCGGTGGCGGCGAGCCGGGCCGAGCCGGAGGTTTATGGCTACGAGGGGGCACCAATGCGCGGCACGGGGCGTGCGGCCGCCGACGCATTTTTTTCGACGGCTGACGAACAGGAAGAGGCCGAGAAGGCCGCGCGCAATGCAGGTGGCTTTATGCCGAGCCTGACACGGAGGGTTTACAATGGCGTTTGAAATGCCGGAGAGCGATGACGACGGCGCGCGGGTGAGTGGCTCGATCGTGAAAATGCTCGGCATCACGGTTGAGAAAATGCTGACCCTGAAGCTGCCCTCAGGCAGCCCTGAGGGACGGTTTATCGAGGCGATGGATATGCGGCTGAACGTGCTGCACCAGATGCCGGGCGATGACCAGGTGCAGCGGATTAAGGATTTGGCGTGGAAATACCGGCGGCGGTTGCCAGCGCATCTGGCGCCAAAACTGCCGCCCGGTGACCCGATTGTGCAAGAAATGGAGCGGCCTGCCGCCGAAGCGGGTGTGAAGTGATCCAAAAACTGCTGTGCGAAATGAGCTTTGGTGAGCTGAGCGAGGAGCTGAAAGCCGCCACGGCGGCGCGGCGCGTGGCGGAGTATCAGGACGGGTTGGCGAATTGGCAGACGGCGGTGGGCGCGGCGCAGGCGTGGCTGGATGCGGTGAATGCCGAGGTTGATAAGCGCCTGGCTGGGCTGGGCGCGCAGGGAGGGTTTAAAAATGGCTGACGGTTACAAGCCGGTGGTTGACCAGTTTGGCAATGCGATCAGCCGGGCGGAGATCGCACAGCTCAAAACACAGGTGGCGGCGCCGAGCGGGTTTTCGGCCAGGCCGCCGTTCGCCGGGCATCTGGCGTTTGATATTGAGCCGCGGCGCCTGGGCGCTGTTATCCGCGCGGCGGATAATGGGCAGACGCGGGATTGGTTTATTCTGGCCGAAGAGATCGAAGAGCTGTTCACGCATTACTACGCGGTGCTGAGCAAACGCCGCCGCCAGGTGACGCTGTTGCCGGTGACGGTGAAAGCCCCCGAAGGGGTGAAGGGCGCGGAACGGCATGCGGATTACGTGCGCAAATGGCTGGCGACCGAAACGCTGGAGCGCGCGATGTACGACGTGACCGATGCGATCGGCAAGGGCTTCTCGGCCAATGAGATCATGTGGGACACGCGGCCGGATGGCGTGTGGCCGGCGGAAATCTGCTGGCGCAACCAGCGCGATTTTGAGGTGAGCTGGGAGGATGGCCAGACGATCTGGCTGCGTACGAATGGCGGCTTTGAGGGGTTGGCGCCGCATAAGTTTCTGCTGCACCGGCACGCCAGCAAATCAGGCAATGTGGTGCGCTCTGGCCTGACCCGCGCGATTGCATGGAAATGGATGTATGCGACCTTCACAGAGAAGGACTGGGCGCTCTTCGTGCAGGGCTACGGGCTGCCAGTGCGGCTGGGACGCTATGGGCCGGAAGCCTCCGACTCCGATAAACGCACGTTGTGGAAAGCGGTGCGGGGCATCGCCGGAGACCTGGCGGCGATTATTCCAAAAAGCATGGAGATGGAGTTTGTCGAGGCGAAGGGGGCGAATGACGGGGCGAAGCTGTTCACGGAGCGGGCGAACTGGCTGAATTATGAGACCTCGAAGCTGGTTCTGGGTGGCACCGCGGGCACGGATGCGGTGGCCGGTGGCCACGCCGTGGGGCAGGAGCACCGCTCGGCCGAGCAGGATGTGGAAAAATTCGACGCGCGGCTGATCGCCGGGTCGATCAATCGCCAGATTGTGCAGGCGATGATCGCGTTCACCTTCGGGGAGCAGGCGGCGTATCCGGTGATTTTGATCGGGCAGCAGGAACAGGTGCCGATATCGGACGTGATTGCATCTGTCGCGGATTTGGGACCGCTCGGGCTGAAGGTGAAAGCCTCGGAGCTGCGCGACAGGCTGCAGCTAACGAAGCCCGAGGAGGGCGATGAGGTGATCGGGATTCCGCCGCCGCCGCCGCCAGGCGCTGGCGGTGGTGGCGGGGCGCAAGCATCGAGCGATCCGACGGCGGCGGCGGCGCTGAAGATTAAGGCGAACCCGCACCCCGAGATCAACCCGACCTCCGATAGCCGCGCGATGATGAGCACGGGCGCGCTGTTCGGGCGGTTTATTTCCGCGCAAACGGAGCAGCTCGGCGACGATGAGGTGAAGGCGACGCTGGCGGCGCTGGACGCGCGCATGGCGCGTGAGGCGGCCGGCGCGCTGGCGGGAATGAGCGCGCAGATCCACGCGCAATTCGTGGCCGCGCGGGACATGCAGGATCTGGCCGAGCGGCTGACCAGGCTGAAACTGGATGACAACGAATTCGCGCAGGCGATGACGCGCGGCATGGTGCTGGCGAACCTGGCCGGACAGGCCGCGCTGATGGACGAGCTGAGGCCGCTGGGCAAGAAAGGCTGAGGATGCCCACCACCGCGCGCAGCGCCGTGAACCTGCCGTTCAACGAGGCGGTGGATTTTTTCCGGCAGAAGGTGAACGTGCCGACCGAGCGCTGGACGGATTTGATGAACGAGGCGCACAGCCACGGCTTTGCGGTGGCCGGGGCGGCCAATGAGGCGATGCTCGGCGATTTCCGCGAGGCGGTGGACAGGGCGATTTCGCAGGGCACCGGGCTCGCTGCGTTCCGCCAGGATTTCGACGCTATCGTGAAAAAATACGGGTGGCAGCATACCGGCGATGCGGGCTGGCGGGCACGGGTGATCTACGAGACCAACATGACCACCGCGTTCTCGGCGGGGCGCTATGCGCAGCTCACCGCACCAGGGATGCGCGCAGCCTTCCCTTATTGGCAATATAATCACACGCCGTGCGCCAACCCGCGCCTGCAGCATCTGGCCTGGGACGGGCTGGTGCTGAGCGCCGATGATGGGTTCTGGGATATGTGTTATCCGCCCAACGGCTGGGGCTGCCGCTGCTTCGTGACGGCGGTTTCCGCCGGAGGGCTGGGGCGCATGGGCAAAAGCGCGCCGGATTTGGCGCCGGTGCTGCAATACAGGGACTGGACGAATAAAGGCACCGGCGAGGTGATGAAGGTGCCGGTGGGGGTTGACCCCGGCTTCGTCTATAACCCCGGCAAGGCATGGGCGGAGGATGCGAAGCTGCCGGTGCGCGCGCCGGAGGTGAAGCTGGTGGGGGGCAAAATGCCGCACCTGGCGCGCCCTGGAGCGAATGCGGTTGAGCCGCATGTTCTGGATAGATTTATCGCGGCGCCGGATGGCGCGGCGCAGGTGGCGACGTTGAGCCCTGAGCTGGTGCAGCTGTTGGGAACCAAGTCGCCTCGTGTGCTGCTTTCAGCCCCCACGCTGACCAAGCAGGCGGTGAAGCACCCGGAAATGACGCCGCAGCTCTACGCTGAGCTTGCCGCCGTGCTGAAGCATCCTGAACTCATGCTCGATGCCGGGGAACGGCATATCCGTGTGATCGGCCGCGTGGGTACGCAGGTGCTGAGCGTGATGGTGAAAACCACAGGCGCGAAGGATGAGGTTTTTGTGTTGAGCGCACATGTGGCCGACATGCCGAACGTGAAGCGCTTTTTACGCAAGAACCCTTTGCTGGCTGGGGATGCCTCAGCGTTGCTGGACTGGATGGGAAAACGAGCGCGGTGATGGGGCCTGCAAAAAACCCCATAATCGGCTCAGCCAATAATTTGGCTGGCCTGCGGTGTGCAGAATATCGCCGTCTCGCACCGCGCCCAGGGCCAGTATAGGAGCGCAGCGATATGGGCGCAACGATTGATGTGGTGTTTGACGACAGGCCGGTGCTGGACGCGCTGGCGCGGCTGGAGGCGGTTGGTGCTGGCGCGGTGCAGTTGATGACCGTGTTGGGCTCCGCGCTCGCGGACTCCACGCGGCTGCGGTTTTCCAGCAACATCGCGCCGGATGGTAATAAATGGGCGGCATTGAACCCAGCGTATGCGGAGCTGCGGCGCCCGGGGCCGATATTGGTGCAGGGCGGCCATCTGCGCGGCAGCATCACGTTCCGGCCATCCGCCGAGGAGGTGAAGATCGGCAGCCCGATGATCTATGCGGCAGTTCACCAGTTCGGCGCGCGCATCGAGGCAAAAAACGTTAAGTCACTCGTGTTCCAAATGGGAGCGGGTGGCGGCCTGGTGCGGGTGCGGGCGGTGACGATTCCGGCGCGGCCGTATCTGGGTATCTCGGCCGAGGATGAGGCGATGATCGAAGCCGAGACGCAGGCGTATCTGGAGCGGGTGATGGCGGTATAATTTTAGCTTGACGGCGGCATGAGGCCGGGATTACGGATGATCCACGGTGCTTCAAAACGCCGCTGATAGTAGGATACCGAACATGAGATTTATCGAAATGCCGGAAGGCAGATGTGTATGTCCAGGGCGTGAGCCTAAAGACATCTGCGCCGTTCCTACTACGGTTTTGAACTTCCGGCTTCGCGCGGTTGTCGCGCGGAGCAATGCCTTCAAAAGCATGTAGGAGATTACCATGACGAAAATTACTGACGACAAAATTGACTGCTTCGATGTCTCGAACGCGCAGTGCAAAGTGGCGATGCTCGCCGATTTGTTTGCTGGCCATTCAGAGGATAGCCTTTCGCTGTCTGACGCCGGGCTCGCCGGGCTGGCCATGATGTTGCGGGATATTTCGGACGTACTGGTGGCCGCTGAGCCTCTGGTTGCCGCGCGGAGTGTTGCTGCTGCCACGGCGACGCATGAGCGGCGGGTGAATTGAGCGGCGAGCAAGACTCTGATGCTAAACCAGATCCCCGGCATTTATGCCGGGGGTTTGGGGAAAGGTTTAAGCAGATCAGAGAGGCGCGCCGATTAACCCAGGCAGTGGTCGCGAAAGCATGCGGCGTTACCCAAGCCGCCGTTTCGCAGTGGGAAGCTGAAAAGGATATGCCGGGCGAGAAGGTGGTTATGACCTTGGCTTATCTATATTGCGTTGAGATGGAGCAATTGGGCTGGCGCCGTTGGGCACCGATAAATGTCGGTGCCCTCAAGCCTGCTGGACGCCAACTCGGGACCGTCATCTCTGATGGCGAATTCAACCAGGCCGCTATGTTGCATCACGAGAGAGTAAGGGCGACGGAAGAAAAGCGTCTCGCTCGTGAGGCTCGCCGCGAAGCGGTGGCGCTGGCCAAGAAGGCGCGCATTGCAGAGAAGGAACAAAACAAAGCAGCACTCTCAGAAAAGTTTAAGTTTAACACTCCTTACTATCGTGCTAAACGCGAAGAGAGGCAGAGACGGCTCGAAGATGAAGAGAAGCGTATCGCCGCTATGACCGCCGAAGAGCGCGCGGATCATGAATGGTTGGTCTTACATCAAAAAGTGATGAACGCACTGAGAATGCGCGGCTGATTTGGCCTTCAGAGAAAATAGGCATTTAAGGCCCAGATTCGAACCCGCTGACGGGATTATAAGTGGCTCTCGGGCAAACTTCCATCCGGTTTAAAAACGCCGCCTACGGCCTTCCTAGGCGGTTTTTGTAGCCCAGGTGAACTCGGGCTGGTAAATCAGCGTCAAGTCGCGCTAGACTGCATTATCCCCACAACTGAATAGACCGCCGCTGCCGCCCACGGGTTGCAGAAGCGCGCCTGTGCGCCGGGGCATGGTCCGGACATGGACGTTTCCTCCCATACCACCTTATTGCCGCCTGGTGCTGTGCCTGAATGGGTGCATTTGCTGCCGGGCGGCAAATTTTTAGGATCAGACGGGCGCGGGCCTTATAGTCTGCGCAGCCCTGAAGCGGTTATCGCGGCCTCGATGGCGGCGGGGCGGCTGCCGATGGATGAGAACCATTCGACGCAGGTGGCGTCGCCGCAGGGACGCCCGGCGCCGGCGCGGGGCTGGATTGTGGCGCTGCAGGCGCGCCCGGATGGCATTTGGGGCCAGGTTGAATGGAACGAGGCTGGACATGCGCTGATGTCGCAGAAAGCCTACCGCAACGTGAGCCCGGTATTTTGTCATGACAAAGACGGCACCGTCACGCGGTTGATTTCGGCGGCGCTGACCAATTCGCCGAATTTGAAGCAGCTCACCTCGATGAACACCGCGCTGAGCGCGGAGCAGCGCCAGGCGCTGAAACCGGCTGATTATGCGGTGCCGGGGAAAGGGGCGTTGCCGATCCCCGACGCGCATCACGTAATGCTGGCCTGGGATATGGTCGAGCGTACCGCGGGGCTGAGTGCTGCGGAGAAAACGGAGGCGCGCAAGCGCATCCGCGCGAAGGCGGCTGAACTTGGCGTCGATACCAGCGGCTGGGCCGCGCACACCCACACACAAACCGGAGCAGACATGGATATTTCAAAAATTCGGGCGGTCCTGGGGCTGTCCGAGGCGGCCGACGAGACCGCCGTGCTGGCGGCCTTGACGGCGCAGCGCGAGGGGCTGGTGGCGCATACCGCGGAGATTGCCACACTCAAGGCGGCGACGGTGCCGCTGGGCGAGATGGTGGCGCTGCAAACGCAGGTGAACAATTTGCAAGCGGAGCGCGCCCAGGAAAAGGCCGCCGCTTTTGTTGATGAGGCGATCGCGGCCGGCAAGCCGCTGGGCGTGATGCGGGACCGGCTGATCGCCCTGCATGTGCAGGACCCGGAGGCGGCGAAGGATTTGATTTCGGCGGTGCCGTCGCTGAAGGCGGGTGGCGTCGCGGCGCATGCGGCGCAGGCGGCCGGGGACGACGACATGTCGCTGATGACCGAGGCGGACAAGGAGGTGGCCAAGAAGATGGGCATCGATCCGATGAAAATGGCAAAGGCCAAGCGCGCGCGCCTGGCCGAGAAGGGAGGTAACGCGTAATGGCTCTCACCAGCAGCACCAACCCGCGCCGGCGCGGGTATGCGGTCGGCGACACGTTCGGGTATCCGGTGGCGCCCTCCGAGGTGGTTTATACCGGCGGCCTGACCGGCATCAACGCGGCGGGGCAGGCGCAACGGATTCAGACCGCTGGAACGGTGGCGTTTATCGGCATCGCGACCACGGGGGTGAATAATACAGGTGTCGCGGCGGCGGGGGATAATGTGATCGCCACGTTTGATACCTACGCCCTGACAGTGCCCAGCGCGACGCCCGCGAATATCAACGCGCCGGTGTACGCCACGGATGACAACACGCTCACGCTGACGCTGCCCACCACGGGGTTTACCGGCAAGGTCGGGTATCTCGCGGGGATTGAGGGCGGCCAAACCTACGTCAAGCTCGAAGGACATTAATACATGGATATTTCATTCCCCGCGCTGCAGAGCATTAACGATGCGGTGAACCTGCAGTTCAACAACCAGCTCTGGGCGGCGCCCGGCATTTATAAAAAATTCAGCTTCGATGCGAGTTCGACGGGCGCGGCGGAGGTGTACCCTCGCCTGGATATGATCCCCGGGCTGCGCGAATGGGTTGGCGAGCGCGTGGTGAACTGGCTGACGCAAGAGACGTTCACGATCAAGAACAAAACGTTCGAGGGGACGATCGGCGTTAAGCGCGAGGACATCGAGGACGATAAATTCGGGCTGCTCTCACCGGTTGCGGCGCAGCTGGGCGAGAACGCCGGGCATCTGCCGGACCTGCTGGTGGCGCAGCTGCTGATCAACGGGCATACCACGCTCGGCGTGGATGGCCAGAACTTTTTCGACCTGGCGCATGCGAACTATACGAATGCCGGGGCAGCCACGACGATCGCCAATTATATGGCGGGCAGCGGTAATCCGAGCTGGTATCTGATCGACACCACCAAGGTGCTCAAGCCATTCATCTATCAGACGCGCCGGCCGTTCAAGCTGATCCCGAAGTTCAGCCTTGAGGCGGAGAACGTGTTCTGGGCGGATGAATTCATCTGGGGGGTGGATGGCCGCGCGAACGCGGGATACGGGCTGTGGCAGCTCGCATACAAATCCGACGCACCGCTGACGGTGGCCAATCTGCTGACCGCGCGCACCACGATGGCGACCTGGCGGCGCCCGGACGGCGCCCCGATGGGCATTAACGGTAATCTGCTGGTGGTGCCGACCGCGCTTTATGCCCAGGCCCGCGCCTATTGCGAAAACGAATTGCTGCCGCCGGGTGATCCGCTGGCCACTGGGTCCTATGTCGGCAACGACTTCAAGGGCCTGGCCAGCGCACTCGAAAACGTGTGGCTGAACTGATGATCGTTATCGTCAGCCGCGTCGATGGACGCATTCGCGGCGGGATGCGCCACAAGGCGGGCGCAACCGTTTACGAGGCCGGGGCCTTGAGCGTGCAGCAGCTGCACGAGATTGCCGCCGACCCGATGTTGAGCGTGGTGAAGGGCGTTTTGATCACGCACGAAAATCTGACCGAGCTGCTGGCCGAGGGGGCCGGGGTTAAGAGCAAGGGCAAATAGTGCATGGCATACGCCACGGTGGAGGAGATGATCGGGCGGTTTGGGGAGGCGGAGATGATGCGCCTCACCACGCCCGCGAATGCCGACCTGGTGGCGGTGCAGAGCGCCCCTGCCAAGGTGGCGCTTGAAGATGCCTCGGCGGTGATCGATACGTTTTTGCGCAAGCGCTACCGGGCGCCGTTGGATGTGGCGCCAAAAGAGATCAAACGAGCGTGCTGCATATTGGCGCGCTACGACCTGGCCACGGGTGAGCAGAAGCAGCCGAGCGAGACCATGGTGGCTGAGCGCAAGGAGACGCTGGCATGGCTGAAGCAGATCGCCAGCGGCGATGTGGTTTTGGACCTGGAAGAGGTTACCACCGGCGAAGAATCTTTCTCGGCGATGCAGACGCGTGATCCGGTGTTTGGGCGCCAGGGCTGCGGGCGCGGGCTGGACGATTACGGGCCGGGCGATAGTGGAGATTTCTGGTAATGAGCACCACGGCCGCCGCCGCGCCGATTTACCCGGTGCAGCCGATTGGGCCCGGGCCGCTGGCGCTGATCGCGCGGGCGTTGCAGGCGCGGTTGCAGCTGGTGTTCCCGGCCACGCGGTTCCAGCACGATATCGTGCCCGCGAAAATCACGCCGGAGATTTGGAAACAGTTGCTCCGGCGCACGCCGTTTATCGGGCTGGGCTGGAATGCGGTGAACAATGGGCTTGATGGCCGTTTGTTCGAGGGGCTGAGCAGCTGGAGCGTGTTTTTGGTGGTGAAGAACCCCGCCTCGGTGCCGGCACGGTATTTTGGCGACACGCAGGGCGCGGGATTGTTTTTGCTGACGCAAGCCGCGATCGGCGTGTTGAACGGTTATACGATCGAGGGGTTTGGCAGCGTGCGCGTGCGCCAGGCGGGCAATGTTTACGCCGAGAGCTGGGACGATGATGCGGCCGCCGTGATCGTGGATCTGGATGTGACCACCACGCTGGCGCTGCCCGAGCTGGTGAGCGCGCCGGGCGATTTGAACGAGTTCAGCGCGATGATGGCGGAATGGAATTTCGGCGGCGCGGATGTGCTGACCGAGCAACTGATTGTCGGCGACCGGAGTGATTGATGATGTTTGAACGTGTGCATGTGATGCCGGGGGCTGGCCGCCGGGTGAGACTGCCGGGAGGCACGATTGTGCCGCCGCAGGGGGTGATTTGCGAGCGGAGCATGTTCATCGAGCGGCGGCTGGCCTGTGGCGATTTGGTGCTGGCGCCCGCCGCGCCGCCTGCTGACGCGCCGGCGAAGGCCGCTGAGAAGAAGGGAGTTTAAGCATGTCCGGTACGAATGCGCCGACGCCGCCGCAGGTGATCAATTTCAACGAAATCCCGAACAATATCGAGGTGCCGGGCACCTATGTCGAGATCCATCCGAATTACAGCCAAAGCGGGCTGACGGCCTATACGGCCAAGGCGCTGATTATCGGCCAGATGCTGGCCGCAGGCACGGCGCAGCCGAATGTGGCGTATCCGCTCTATGCCGTGGCGCAGGCGGAGAATTTGTTTGGCGTGGGGTCGATCGCGGCGCAGATGGCGTCGGCGTTTATCGCGGCCAATCCGTATATCGCCGTGGATATCATGGGTGTGGCGGATGCCGTGGGCGCTGCGAAGGCATCGCAGACCTTGACGGTGGCAGGCGCCGCGACGGCCGCCGGGACGCTGGCGGTGTATGTGCAGGGGGTGCGCGTGCCGGTGGCGGTGAACGCGGGCGACACCGCAGCCGTGGTGGCGGGGAATTTGCTGACCGCGCTGCAGGGCACGCAGGGGTTGGAAAGCTCCGCCAGCGATTTGGGCGCGGTGATTACGCTGACCGCGCTGCATGGCGGCACGCTCGGCAATTCGCTGGACCTGCGGGTGAATTATCAGCCGGGCGACACGACGCCCGCAGGCTTGACCGTGGCGATCACCGCGATGGCGGGCGGAGCTACCGACCCGAGTGTCGGCGCCGCGCTGAACACGATCGCGGCGAGCTGGTACAGCGATATCGTGATGTGCTGGGTGGATGCCACGAACGTTGGGTTGCTCGAAGCCGCGTTGGAGAGCCGCTACAACGCGATGAGCAAGCTGGATGCGCATGCCTACGGCGCGCTGGGGATGACCTATGGCGCGGGGCTGGCCAACCAGACCACGCTCAACTCACGGTTCCGCTCGGTGTTGCTGATGCAGAACCCGCCGCAGCCGGCCTGGATGTGGGCCGCGAGTTTCGCGGGCGTATGCAGTTATTACATGGCGCAGGACCCTTCCCGCCAGCTACGCGGGCTGGCGATGCCGGGAATGCTGGCGCCAGCGCGGGCGGACCGCTTCGACTGGACCGAGCGCAATTTGCTGCTGGCGGACGGCATCTCGACCTTTGATGTGGAGATCGACGGTACGGTGGCGCTGGAAAAAGTGGTGACGGAACACCTGACGGATGCGGGTGGTGTGCCCACGGTGGCGTGGCACGATATCATGGCGCCAAAGGTGGCCAGCCGCATCCGCTACGATTGGATCAGCTATATGGCGCTGGTGTATCCGCGCAATAAGCTCGCGGACGATAACACGGTCGCCGCTGAGTATGACACCGGGGTGGCGACGCCGCGGCGGGTGAAAAATTCATGGGCCGGGCGCTCGATGCTTTATGAGCAGTACGGCTGGATCGAGAACAGCCAGGCGAGCGCGCAGCAAAGCTATTTTGTGCGCGACCTGACAAGCCGCAACCGGCTCAATTGCCGCCTGCAATATATAAGGATCGGCAACCTCATGGTTGAGGGCGTGTCTCTCGAATTCCAGGCTTAGGAGTAAAAAATGGCGCAGACCCTTGGTATTGTCGATCTGATCTGGCTGGGCACGAAAATCCCGATCAAGACGGCGACGTATAAGCGCGGCGGCCTGGTGAACAACGCGATGGTGGCGTCGCGCCGGGTGTTCAACAGCCAGGAATTCCAGGCCGACACGGTGGAGGCGACGGTGCCGTTCAAAGTGGGGGATTCGCTGGCGCAGTTCGCGGCGTCGCAGATCGGCGAGTTGCAATACGTGTGCGACACCGGCCAGACCTATACGATTCCCGATGCGTTCGTGACGGGGACGCCGCAGATTACGCCGGGCAGCGGCAAGGAAGGCGGCACCGCCAAAATCGCCTGGGCAGGCTCGCCGGCGCAAGAGGTGATCTCGTGATCGATGATGATCTCATTGTGATTTCGGACGCTGCCGATGATATGGCCGCGCTGGGAGTGGATGCGGCGCAAACGCCTGAGCCGAAGCTGCCCGCGAATGCGGTGGTGAATGCCGATGGCTCGGTGACGCTCACGCTGCGCTGGCCGGCGGGGATTAAGTTCAAAGGGGCGGACGGCAGTGTGCGCGAGGAGAGTGTCGGCGAGACGCTGGTGTTCCAGCGGCTGCGTGGCGGGGATTTGCGGGCGATGATGAAAGCGGATGGCAGTGACGCCAGCCTGGTGCTGTTCAACCGCTCGACACGGCTGGGCGACGGGCGCGGCCCGCTGACCTTTGATGCGCTGGATGCGGATGACGCGAGCGCCGCAATGGAAATCGTCAGTTTTTTGGCCGGGTTTGGACGCAAGACTGGCCGCTGACGCTGGCGGCGCTGGCCAAGCATTATAGTTTCACGATGGCTGAGCTTGACGCGCTGACCGATCAGGACGCGGCGTTCTGGTTGGGGGCGGCCGGTGCGCTGATGAATCGGGTAACAGAGGGGTGAGATAGTGTACGGAGATATGGTCGCCAGCCTGACGCTGCGGTTGCAAGACCAGATGTCCGGCGGGGTGGGCGAGATACGGGCGCTGTTCACCAACCTGAATGCCACGCTGGACGCGCTGAACAATACGCTGGGCGGCATGCAGGATTTGATGGCGAATCTGCGCGGGCCGACGCAGCTGATGAGCGATTTGCAGGCGGTGAACAGCCAGGCGAAGGCGGCGGCGGACACGATGACCGCATCGCTGGATTCAGTGAGCGCCGGCGTGGATGCCGATATTGTGAAGATCAAGGAAATGTACGCGGCGATGGGCCAGGGACTGGCATTCATCCCGCCAGGCGTAACCGCGCCGGGGAGTTTTGACCCGATGGCACCGTTGCCACCGGGGATGGTGCCCGGAGCGCCGGAGCCAACAGAACCAGGAGCTAAGCCGCAGCCTGAAACGAAGGCGTTGGGTGGCTCTGATATGGTCACCGACATGATCGCGGTCGCGACGGGATATTCGGCGTTCAAATCATTCGCTGATTTTGATGTGGCCGCGAAGCAGATAGCGATTACTGAAGGATTGAGCGGCCCGGCGGCGATGGCTGAGTCGGCGCGGTTGAAGGGATTGACCGACCATCTTGCTATTCAGTTTGGCAATTCGAGCACTGATTTGATGAGCGCATTTTCGTTCTTGATCACGGATAGCATCCCAAAGGATGAAGTTAATAAACTGATGGCGCCGCTGGCTGAGGCATCGACAGCCTATAATGTGCCGGTGAGCGAGATGAGCCAGGCGGTGTTTACGCTCTATAAAAATCTCGGCATCGGGCCTGACCAGATGGGCCGGGGACTGGCGATTTTGCACCACGCGGCGATGGCTGGCCATTTTGGCATGGAAGATTTCAGCATGTATCTGCCGCAGATCGGCGGCCAGATGTCGCTGATGGGCATGCAGGGGCTGGGCGCGGATATCACCGGGGCGTCGGCACTGGAGACGATTCGCAAGAACACCGGCACGTCCGGCGAAGCGGCGACGGATTTGCAAGATATGCTGTTCTATCTGCACTCGCCGATGGGGCTGCGGATGTTCGACCAAACGAAGCACATGCGTGATTTGCTCGGGCCGTCCGGCGAGGCGCTATTGAACAAATATCATGTGAAGCCGATTGATCTGCCCAAGTATCTGAATGATGAGCGCGCCAAGGGCATCGACCCGATCAATGCGATGGCTGATTATTTCACCAAGTTGTTGGCCAACGTGTCGTCGCCTACCGATAGAGCCGACATCGTAGGATCAATGATCCATAATCAGGGCGCGCAAAATGCGATTCTGGCGCTGGTGCAGTACGATCAGGACTTTAAGAACTACCAGAAAAAATTGGGTGGCATTTCCGACAAGACAATCACGGATGATTTTTATACTGCGGTATCTGGCACGTCGGCCGACCTGAAGCTTTTTGATGAGAACCTGGCGCAGGCCAGCCGTAACGTGGGGCATGCGTTCGACTATTTTATCGCGCAGCCGTTTAATCATGTTTTTAATCCAGGGTTTCGCTACGGGCCTGATGCACCGCCGGGAACGCCAAAACCCACGCCGGTGGAGTTGCATGTGCATGTTTACGGCAAGGGCGACGTGCGGGTGACGGAGGGGCCGAGCAGTGGGCCGCCGGCGCGCGGGCAGGTTTTAAACCGGCATTAAGGGGGGCTGAATGGTCGATATTGTTGGGCTTTATGACAGCCTCCTGGATGCCAGCTATGGCGGCGTGAATTTTTATGTGCTGCCGGCCGACATCGAGGTGGGGCGCCGCACGCAGCGGTTTTTATTCCCCGGGGCGGATGGCGCGAGCTTCCAGGATTTGGGCGCGGCCGATGGGCAGATCAGCGTCCAGGGGTTTTTGATCGGGGAGGATTATATCGCGCAATCGCTGGCGCTGCGGGCGGCGTTCCGCCGGAGCGGCCCGGCGACGCTGGTGCATCCGTGGCTCGGTACGATGCAGGTGGTGCAGGATAAGCAGCAACTGCCAAAGCTGAGTTTCACCGATAAAGAGTTGCGCGTGTGCCGCTTTCAGGCGGTGTTCTTCCCGTATTCGCCGCCGCCGCAGGTGGCGCCGGATACGCTGGCGGCGCTGGAGCTGGCGGTGGGGAATGCCACGGCCGATGCGCAAGGCTGGCTGGCGGCGCAGCTGGCACCGGCGGCGGGGACGCTGGGGGCGTTCAGCTATGCGCAAGGGTGGATCGCGAGCCTGCAGGCGCAGTTCGGCGGATTGTTGAATACCGGCGGCTCCGGCGCGATTATCGGCCCGGCGGCGGGAGCGGCGCTGGCGGCGCTGAGCGCACCGGTGAGCGTGGTGAATACCGCCTGGGCGGTTTCCACCGCCGCCGCGCTGGCGGCTGTGCCTGCGGCGATTGCGGCGGCATGCGCGCCCACGATGCCCTCCGCCGTGGCGCCGGGCGGTGCAGTTGTGGCAGCGCTGGCGGCTGATCCGGGCGATGCCACGGCCATGCTGCTCGCCAGCCTGGCGGGAATTGGCACCGGGCTGAACGCGCCAGCACCTGGCCCCGCGCTGGCCATCGCGCTCACCGCGCTGGTGTTGGCGAACGCGGCGCAGGCGGCCAGCAATATCAGCTACACGAGCCAGCAGCAGGCGCAGGCGCAGGCGGCGCTGCTGTATGCGGCGTTTGATGCGGGGATCGCCAGCGCGGCCCTGGCGGCGGCCAGCGCGCCCGTTTTGGGTGGCGCGGTGTGGCGCGACCTGCTGGACCTGAAAGCGGCGGTGGCGGCGGATATGAATGCGGTGATCGGGCGGTTGCCGCCGGTGGTGGTGATCACGGTGCCGAACACGATTCCGGCGTGGCTGCTGGCGCAATATATCTCGGGCGATAATCCGGGCGCGGTGTTCGCGACCTGGCAGGATATCGTGGCGCGCAACAATATCCGCAGCCCCGGCGCGGTGCCGCCTGGCACCATCGAGGCGCTGGCATCGTGAGCGCGGCGCTCAACAGCTTCAGCGCCGCCTCCAGCCGCCGTGTGGGGCTGGTGGTGGGCGGCCATGTGTTCGACCGCTGGAGCGAGGTAGAGATTGACCGCGACCTGCGCAACATCGCGGGCGGATTTACCATGCAGTATGTCGACTCTGGGCGCATTGCGCAGGCGGTCTCGCCGGATTTGGACCGGCTGCCGCCGTTTGAGATCATCCAGGCGGGTATGGCCTATACGGTGCTGCTGGACGGTGAGCCGGTGCAGCGGGGTTGGATTGACGAGGTGGAGCTGAAGGATGAGGCGGAAGAGCTGAGCGCCACGGTGACCGGGCGCGATGTTTGCGGGGATTTGGTGGATTGCGCGGCGGCGCCGAACGGGCCGGTTGAGTGGCACGGGCTGAATGCGTTGCAGATTGCGCAGGCGATTTGCGCGCCCTTTGGTTTGAGCGTGCGCGCCGAGGTGGATGTGGGGCCTGCATTCCCGGTGTTTGGCATCCAGCTCGACGAGAACTGCATGCCAGCGATTGAGCGCGCTTGCCGCCAGCGCGGGTTGCTCATGGTTTCCGACGGGGTGAGCGGGCTGATTTTGACAGTGGGCGGCAACACGCGTGCGCCGGCGGCGCTGGCGCGGGGTGGCAACATCCAGGCGAGCGATTACACCAACTCCTGGGCTGAGCGGTACAGCGATTATTACGTGAAGGGCCAGACCGGCACGGGCGGCCAGCGGGCGGGGAAAAATTGCGCGATCACCTCCGCCACCGACCCGTCCAGCGCGCCCGCGCCGCTGCCTGACGTGAGCGACGACACGGCCGAGGCCAGCACCATTGTGATGACGGGCCACGCGATTGACCCGCAGGTGACGCGCTACCGGCCAAACGTACGGGGCGTTGCCACGCAATCCGGTTCTGCATCGGCCCAGGCGCAGGCGGAGTGGGCGCTGCGGGTGGCGCGCGGGATGGGCGAGACGCTGAACTACACGGTGCAGGACTGGCGGGCCGGGGCGGCGAACGCGCTGTGGCTGGCGAACCAGATTGTGGCGGTGAGCGATGCGTATTTGGATATCAACCGGGATATGCTGATCAGCGGTGTGAAATACCGGATGAGCGAGGCGGGGATTACCACCGTGTTGCGGATTGCCGGGCGCACGGCGTTCGACCGGATTGATGAGCCTGCGAAAGGGCCGAAATTCTTGTTCAAAAAATCGCCGCGCAGCTTTGGCCCGACCCGGACAGGCTGATGGAACAGGAGCTGTTTTCGAATCTGCGCGGGGCGGTGAGCATCGGCCAGGTGATATCCGTGAACGACGCGGGCCAGGCGCAGACGGTGAGCGTGCTCACGGCGGATAATGTGGTGCGGGCGGATGTTGAGGTGATGATGCCCTTCGGCTTCGCCTCGATGCCGCCGCTGCACGGGGCGATCTGCCTGCTGCTGGCGGTGGGGGCGGATCCGGCCAATTTGCGCGCGCTGCCGATTGCGGCGCCCGCGCAAAGGTTTGGTGGCCAGCAGCCCGGGGAAGCGGCGATGTACGCGCAGGACGGCACGCGGGTGGCGGTGCGCCAGGGCGGCGTGGTGGAGATTTGGGGCGGCACGCAAATTAATCTGCATACGGAGACGTGCAGCATCAGCGCGCCAGCGGGTTGCACGATTAACGCGGCGGCCGGGACGACGATAAACGGCAATACCGAAATCGCAGGAAACCTCACGGTCACCGGCAATATTTCACAGGGATGATTTAGATGAGCGGGATTAAATCCACCGGCACGATTGATGCGGCGCACGGATTTTATGTGAGCGGGACGCCGATTAGCGCGGCGGCGGTGGTATGGGAGCAGGGCAGCTTTGCGCAGGGCGCGCCGACGCTGGTGGTTGAGGGCGGGACGTTGACCGGTGGCGGCGGCTCGCCGGTGACGCTGAGCATTAGTGCGGCGCAGCCAAAAATCGCAGCGGCGGCGGCCGAGGTTTTATTTGGTCCCTCCACGCTTGGTGGCGCGCCGCAGCCAGTGACGCTCGGGCCGGATTTGACCCTCTCGGGAACGACGCTGGATTTAGCGACAAATTTTGTTGAGTACGTGGCCCCGTCGGGCGGGGCTGCGGCCTCCATTACGGGGCGCACGCTCTCGATTTCCGGTGGCGTTGAATATGGTGGCACGCTCTATGGTACGCTGGCGGCTGGCGGTGGTGTGACTATCACGCCGAGTGGTTCAGTTTTGGCGTTTTCGGCTGGAGGTGGTGGAAGTGCATATTTCATTGCGTCAAACGGCACCTTCACGAGCTCGTCTCCAATATCGATATTCGGCCTAAATTTTAGCGTGTACGATTACGAGCTTGTATATGAGCAAGACAAGGCAGCAGGCATCGGAAACCTGTTTCTGACATTTGGCACTGGAACAACAACTTTCAGTCCTATAACGCCGTCTAACCTGTATGAAACAGGTACTAGCGTGGGCACCGGCGCGGGGACAACTCCGTATCTCTCTGGCGCTGCGATTGCTATTGCGTATCTTGGCGTAGCTAATGCGGGGCCCGTGGCGCGCGTTGGTATAACTGTTTCAGAAATCACCTCGCCAGTCTCATATCTGCTGGAGATACATTCGGCATTTTGGGAATGGAATTTTACAGTTGACGGCCCGTTGCCCGCCGTTCCGACCGCGTTGCAAATTACGCCGGTGCCGGGTCTGACAACTGGCAGGTATACGTTGTGGGCGCGGCAGCGGTGATGACGTAATGATAAGGAGATTTTGATGGCCTATATAAATTTCGATCCCGTAGCGCTGAAAACGGCACGGCTGAATGCGGTGCTGAAAACGGCACGGCTGAATGCGGTGCTGAGCGCGCTCGGCGCGAATGCGCTGATAAAAATCTACACTGGCGCATGGCCGGCAGACCCGTCTGTCGCGGCGACGGGGACGCTGTTGGCGACCGCGAGCGCGGCGTCAGTTTTTGGTGTCGTGACGCCGGGGGTGAGCGGTGGCGCAGAGCCGTATCTCACCGCAAATGCGATTGCCTCGGTGAACGCCGTGGCGACGGGGATACCGGGGTATGTGCGGATCGAGACTGCGGCAGGCGCTGGGTTGATCGATGTGGATTGCGGCGCGCGCGAAGATGTTGGTCGTGGCTAATTCTTCGGTCAATATTCCCAAGGGGCGCACCGCCTGGGGCGATATCGCGCTTACCTGGAACCAGGCGCTGCTGCGCGCGGATATATCCGTGGTCTGGGGCGATATCGCCACCGATGCGGGGCTGGAAACGGCGGTGCTCGGTTAATTAATCAGCCACCCAGGGGTCGCAGGCAGCTACTCGCGCGCGCGCGATAACGGGCCATGGATATCGCCCTGCAATACGATCCGGTGATGCGCCGCTGTGATGTGGTGTTTAATGGCCGCGATTTCGCGCTCGATGCGACGCCTGCCTCCGCGATGCTGTTTTCGCTGTTGGCTGACCGGCGCGCGGAGCCGGATGATGTTTTGCCGGATACGGTGCCTGATTATCTGGCGCCCAGCACGTTTATCGCGCGGCGCGGCTGGTGCGGCGATTGGCTCGACGCGCTGGGGCGGCTGGTGGGGAGCCGGTTTTGGCTGCTGCGGCGCGCCAAGGCGAGCGAGGCGACGCGCCGCGCGGCGGAGAGCTACGTGGCGCAAGGGCTGGGCTGGCTGGAGACCGACCGCAATTTGGCGGTGCAGGTGACGGTGCGGTGGGTAAAGCCCGGCATTTTGGGGATTTTGGCCCGGTGCGGCCAGACGAAATTATCACTCACCCGCGCGTTGGCCGCGTGATGGAGACGCGCTGATGCCCGTACCTGTACCAGCGCCTGGCGTGATCTCGGGCCGCGCGGCGGCGATTTATGAGGAGCTGCTCGCCGGCATCGATGCGCGCAGCCCCAACACGGTCGCCACCGCGAATACGCGCATCACCGAAATGGCGATGCTGGATTTATATGTGCGGCTGCAAAACACGGTGCTGGAGATGATGCCGGATACTGCCGTGGAAAATCTGCCGCGGATCGCCGTGGAATGGGGGGTGCCGCAGGTGCAGCCCTCGGCCGCGACGGGCAATTTGATCGTGACGGGCGGCAATACCACCGTGATCCCGATCGGCCTGCAATTCGCCGCCGCGAGTGGCCAGATTTATGCGACCACGGCGGCGGTGACGATCGGCAGCACGCTGACCGCCAGTGTGCCGGTGGCGGCGAGCATGGTGGGTGTGGCAGGGAATTTGGTCGCGGGGGCGCCGGTGAAGCTGGTGTCCTCGATCGGGCTGAGCTTGAATACCGTCGCGGTGGTGGACGGCAACGGTATTTCGGGTGGCGCGGATATCGAGAGCCTGGATTCCTGGCGGGCGCGGATTATGGCGCAGATCCGGCTGGAGCCGTCGGGCGGCAATTACGATGACTACGTGAAATGGGCGAAGGAAGCGCTGCCGGATGTGCAGCTCGCCGCGTGCCCGCCGGCGGCGTGTGGCGGCGGGGTGGTGAGCGTGGTGATCGCGATGACGGGACTCGTGCCGCCGACGCCCGCGCAGATCGCGGCGGTGCTGGCGTATATCGAGACCAAGCGGCCGGTGGGGGCCACGAATATCACGGTATATGCCTGCGTGTTGAATGCGGTGAACGTGACGCTGCACCTGAACCCCGACACGGTGGATATTCGCGCCGCGGCCGCCGCCGCGCTGGCGCTGAGTTTTGCGCAGGATGCGGCGATTGGCGCGACGACGTATGTGACCAGGCTGGATGCGGCGATCAGCTCCTCCGACGGGGAATATAGTCACGAGATGAGCATTCCGGCTGCGGATGTGGCCGCGCCGAGCCTGTTCAGCCTGAACGTTTTGGGCGCGGTGAGTTTCGTATGAGCCGTGGCCCTGACCAGGTGCTGACTGAGCTGCTGGCGATTTCACCACCGGGCGATGTGCTGCCCAGCGGGGATGCGGGCGCGATGTGGGCCAATTGGCTGCGGCCGTTCGCCAATGAAATATCGCTGTTTGAGGTGCTCGACGACGCGATGCTGGCCGAGGTTGACCCGGCCAGCGCGCAATATCTGCTGACCGATTACGAGCGTGTGCTGGGGCCCGACCCGTATGGCCGGGATGCGGGCAGCCTCACGATCGCGCAGCGCCAACAGCTCGCGCATAGCCGGTGGACCGCGAAATATGGCGTGCGGCCAGCGGATTTTATCGCGCTCGCCGCAAGTTTTGGTGTGGCGATCAGCATCACGGAATTCGCGGATCTACAGGTGAATTTTTTCGCGGATGCACAATGCGCCGATACGCCGATCCAGTTCACCTGGCAGGTGAACCTGCCCGCGAGTGTGATGGCGTATGCGTTCGCCAATGAATTTTCGGCCGGTGATCTCGTCTCTAGTTTTGAGCCGAGCAACGTGCAGAACGTGATCGCGGCACGCAATCCGGCGCAGCTGACTGTGGTTTTTAATTATGCGTGAGGTAAGCAATGTACTGGGTTAATGGCCTCTATACGATAACGGTTAACGGTGTGCCGCAGTTCCAGTCAGCCAACCCTGGCGCTGGGATTCCCAACGGCACGCAGGTGACGACCGCGTGGCTCAACGACGTGCAGGGTGAGGCGCTGAATGTGCTGAATTCCGCCGGGGTGGTGCCTGCGGTGAACACGCCGACGCAGGTGTTGCAAAGCCTGAAGCGGATTTTTGGCGGCAACCGCGCGGTGCTGGCGGCCAGTGCGGTGTTGACGGCGGATAATGCGGGGTTGGTGGTGGTGAACGCCGCGGCGGGAAATATCACGCTCACGCTGCCCGCCGCCGCCGGGGCTGGCGGCGCGCCGCTGAAATTTGTGTTCATGCGCACGGATACGAGCGCCAACACGGTGACGGTGCAGGATGCGGGCACCGATACGGACGCGCCGGGAGGTGCGACGGCTTTGCCGGTAGTGGCGGGGTCGCCGCTCTGGATCGAGAGTGATGGGGTGAGCGTTTGGGATGTGGTGCTGGGCAGCACCGGCGGGGCGGCGCCTGTGGAGGTTAAAACCGCCTCCTATGCGCTGGTGGCGGCCGATGCCGGGAAAGTACTGCTGGGCGACGGGACGTTGACGTTCACGCTGCCAAATAGCGGTGTGACGGCTGGGTATAAAGTCTCGATCGTCAACGAGACGGGTGTGGTGTCGATCAACCCCAACGGCAACGCGATTATCGATGCGCAGACGACGGGCAACAGCGTGCTGACCCTCCCCGCGCCTGGAGATTTCGTGACGCTGATTTTGGATGCGTCGCTGACCTATTGGCGGGTGTTGGCGGGGTCGGCGCCGGTGTTGGGTGCTGCGGTTGCGAGCGGCGTGGTGGCGGGGGGCGGGGCGGCATATGTCAACCAAACCGCAGCTCGGGCGATTGGCACCGTCTACACCAACAGCGGGACGCGGCCATTAATGGTCGTGATTCTTAACAGCACCGCAGGCAGTCAAAGCGTAAGTTTTGCGGTCGCGGGCGTTGCTATCGCGGGCGGTGGCAGCGGCTCCACGGTGACAAAATCAGGCACGATCACCGCGATTGTGCCGGCTGGCGCGACCTACGAGCTGACCGGCGGCGGCGGTATCTCAACCTGGATGGAGCTTTAAAATGCAATTTTATTTTGATCCCGCGACGGGGAAGCAATATGCGTTCGGGGATGATGTTATCTGCTCAGGCGCGCCGGGTGCCTATGTTTTTAGCGCGGCGCATGGCGTGGTGCTGGGGCCGTATCCGGCCACGCTGACGCCCGGCACCGCGCCGTTTATCGCGCCCCCGCTCGCCACCGTGCAGACCGCGCAGATCGGCGCGATCAATGCTGCTTGCCAGACCACGCTGGCGGCGATTGTGGCGGCTTATCCAGATTTGGAGGTGGCCACCTGGCCGCAGCAATACGCCGAGGCACAGGCGGTGACGGCCAGCTCCACCGCGCCGACGCCGATCCTCTCCGCGATTGCCGCGGCCTCCGGCGCTACCGTCACCAGCCTCGCGGCGGGGGTTATCGCCAAAGCCGCGGCGTATCTGGCGGCCAGCGGGGCGGCTATTGGTAAGCGCCAGGCGCTCACGGCGCGGATTATGGGCGCCACTACCGCCGCGGCTGCGCAGGCGGTGGTGTGGTGATCCGGAGCGCGGTGGTCAGCTATTGCGAGACTGTCGGGATACAGCTCGATGAGCTGCTCTGCGCGATTATTTTTGGTGTGCGGGGGATGACGATATCGCTGCATGCGGCGCTGGAAGAGGCCACGGGTGCGCGCTGGGCGTGCTGGCTGTGCGATTTTCTCAGTTTTTGGGTGCAGCGGCATCATTGCGCGGACCAGCGGCGCGGGCTGCCGATGGGGGGTGAGAACTATTTGAGGGCCATTGCCGGGCTGTTGCTGCTGTGCGTGCTGCTATGGCTGGCCGTTTTGGGCGGATTAAGGCTGATTTGGTGGGGGTTTAATCTTGCCTGACATCCGGATTAAACGCGGGCAGCCGCTGATTTTCACTGACGTGTGCGCGAATGCCGATGGCAGCGCATTTGACCTGACCCAAGTGCAGTTGAGCGGGATGATTCGTGATTCGCGCGATAATCTGCTCGGGGTGTTGAGTTTCACCCTTGGGGTTCCGGGCACCTACACGGCGATCTGCGCCGTAACGGCGGGGTGGCCAGAGGGGATGCACAAGCTGGATATCGCGTTCAGCGCGCTGGCCAGCGGCTATGTGGTGTATAGTGAGACGATGCCGGTTTATGTGGAGCGCGCAGTGACGATCCTCTCGCCTGATCCGGCCGCGCCAAACCCCGTGACAGATGGATTGCCAAACTGATGAGTGGCACGATTTTAGCCCCCGCCAGTATCACCCGCACGCAGGCTGGTGTCAGCGTGCCTGTGGAGGTGGTTTCCGGGGCCGTGGGCGCGCCGCCGCCTGGGATTCCGCCGTATCCGCTGGCTAGTGATCCGGCGCAGAGCTGGTATCTGACGTATGTGGGCGGTGTTTTAAGCTGGGTGCAGACCAATGCGTCCCCGGCGCTGGCGGTGTTGGCACTGGAGGATGCGCGCGGCCTTTTCCTGCTGGAGGACGGGGCTGGATTTTTGTTGTTGGAGGCGTAGATGACCGATCAATCCGTGATGCAGCTCACTCAGATTTTGTACAAGCCGGGTTTGTTGATACCCGCAGTTGACCCCACGGCGCCCCCGGGCCTCAAAAATGTGGCATTGCCGGTGAGCCAGTTGCCGGGTGGGACGGCGGATGCGCCGATTGTTGAGTTGACGGGCAACACCGGGTTGACCCGCGCGGCGCATGACGGCGCGGTGCTCGTGTGTCTGGCGCCGCTCACGTTGAGTGCCAATTTCGCGACGGCCGGGCTGGGGTTTGAGTGCGATATCGTCAACCTCTCCTCGGGTAACGTGGTGATGGGGAGTGGGATTACGGTGGGCAATGGCGCACCTGTGCTGGTGCCGGGAGGCGAGGCGCGGGTGCGTGGGCTGCCAGGTGTGGCGGGTGGTGTGGTGTTTTGGGCGGGCGTCGATGTGGCCAGCACGGCGCCGGCATTGACGGTGGCGCTCATCGGCAACACCACGGCCGGGACGGCGATCTTGGTCAGTGGCGCGTATTTCAACGATGTGCCGGTGGCACTGGATTACAGCACAAATGGTGGCACCACCTGGGTGGCGGCGGTTGCGCCCACGATCAGCGCCGGGGCGTTCAGCTTCGGGATTTCGGGTGGATTGCCCGCCGGGGCGTATAGCCTGCTGGTGCGGGACCATAATGCGCTGAGTGTCGTGGGCGCGTCCAACGCGTTCACGGTTGCGGGCAATTCCCTCACTGTCAGCGCACCGGGTACGGGCGTGGCTGGGACGGCATTGGCGGTTTCTGGGAGTGTATGGCCGGTCTCTGATTCGGTGCAGATCGCACTCGCCACGTCGTCACTTGTCGCGCCCACTTCCGGCTATGTGGCGGCGGCAAACAGTGGCGGCATGCTCTCGGGCAGCCTCACGCCAGTTGCCGCAGGCACCTATTACGTGTGGGCTAATGACCTGGTGACGGCGCTGACGGCGGTGTCTGGGCCGATCGCTGTGACGTAATGGCTGGGCGGAGCACGGCGCGGCGATTTTGTTGTTGACGAATGCGCACACTGTGCGTATAAATGACTCACCGAGACGCAATCAAGCGCCGGGAACGAGGACAGAGACAATGAACACCACCACCGAATTTAACCACGACGCCGATTGCTCCAGCGACGCAGAACGCGACGCACGCATGGAAAAATACGCCGCCGCAAGAAATGAGTTTTTAGGGGCGTACCAAGCGGTTGCGGCGTTCCGCGAAAGCCGCGATTTTCATTGCGCACGCCGCCCCAGCAATTTGGCGTTTCGCGTAAATTTCACGGCAGAGGGCGCCGATTTGGTGGCTAATTTTTGGGCCAAAAAACCGGCCTACCACGCCGCAAAGAGCGCTTTTCGCGCCGTTGATTCTAGCCCCCGCCTGGGATTTCCGATTTGCGCCCGGTTCAACCGGGCGTACAAAATTGCAAACGGCTAGAGGAGACCGGCAGTATGCGCGTTGTATTGCACCAAAAAATCCGCCGCACCCAGCCGTTAGATCGTTGGAACGGCTCTACGCGGTTCCAACTAAACGGTGCCCAGAACGTGCGTACCTCGCACTACCGGACCGTAAAAACAGAGCGTGACGTTGATCTCGCGCTGCTGGACGAACCTGAAATCGCGGTGCTGGAATCTATCCGCGCTGGCGGGAAATACGAGGCAGTGCAGTTGTTTTATCTGCGTCAGGTGGACCAGTTCGAGCGCGTCCGCCCCCCTGAGTTTGATTTAGAGGCGGACCAAATCCCTCTGCACCGCTGGTTGCGGAAATACGTCGAACGTTTGAGACTGCAACACGGCGCGACCGCTTTCCAGCCCGTTTCTAATATAAAAATTTACGATTGGATCGAATTATGACCCCCGCCGAATTCCTCGCCGCGCGCACTGGCCTGGGGCTAACCCAGGGCGCACTGGCAACCGTAATCGGCGTGGGCCGCCGTACAGTGCAGAGCTGGGAGGCCGAGGACCGGGAAATCCCCGAGCCTGTAGCCCGGCTGCTGCGCGCGGCAGTAGCCCATCCCGAGGTGTTGGAGTGGATTACGGCGGGGCGATCGTAAACGCGAGACCGAGCAGATTAAGGCGCCGTTAAGGCGCGCCCAGAACTCGCCCAAACCGACCACTAGAAACAATTTGCCCTCTCCGTTTGATCCCAAAAATTCCTCAATGTTAGGGGAAATCTCGAATCTCTGTTAGTCGGGGGATGCAATTTTCCGAATTTCAAATTTATGGTGTCATAATTCAAATTATTGGTGGCCCGCTACAGCGGTGTGGGTATTCCGGTTGCGTCGTTTGTGGGGCAAGGTCAGAAGCACAGGCATCGCGGTTGTTAGAAATCGCGGCTTGGTTGGTATGACGAAATTCAAGAGTGAGAGTTGAATCCTGCGCTTCATGACAGGTTTGAGTCCGGAGGAGAGGCTTCCGGGGCCTGTCATGAAGAAGTACCACGGATATCAATGTGCCTCTCGCGATATCCCGTTCGACAGGCTTGTGCTGCCGTAAGCGAATGTCGCGCGTGTGAACCCCGGCTGGCTGATAATCCTCAGATCATAGAGTAATCGAAATAATAAATAATTACGATACAGGTATAACAATTACAATTAATCCGGGCCGCCATTGCGCGCGCGCAGCAGCCAGAGCAGCACGGGGAGAGCCAGGAGTACCATTGGGAACTGGACCAGGAGTCCTGAGATGATGGCGATTGCGAGTGGTTGTTGCATTCCGGCTCCCTGGCCGAGGTCGAGCGCGAGGGGGAGGAGTGTGAGGATGGCTGC
>JAJZCG010000112.1 GCA_021846225.1 Pseudomonadota bacterium
CCAAAGCGGCAAGGGAAAATCCGGCGATCCGCTTATTCACGCGACAGCCTCGCAGCAACGCACGCACAACGTGGGATGGCTGGCATTGCTGCCCACTTCCGGTAGAATTTTCCAGCAACGTTCGCATTTGGCGCCGGAGGCGAGCAAGGGAAGCTCCATGCTTTCATCCGATTCTTGAGTCTCCGCTGACAGCTCAACCTGCGAGACGATGACGACATCGGCCCATTCCCCGGCGGACAGCCCGAACGACCATTTGCTGGGGATGCTCAAGGCGATTTGCAACGACGAGCCCACCTTCTTCTCGCGCCGCATCTGTTCGATCGCATTGGTGAAATTCGCCCGCACGGCGCGGATCTTATCCTGCCATCTCTCCGCCAGCGCGTCGTTGCGCCAGGTATCGGGCACTTCGGGGAACAATGTGGTATGCACCGACATCTGCGCGCCAAAGCGCGTGACCCACGCCTCCTCCGCGGTGAAGGGCAGCGCGGGCGCCAGCCAGGCCGTGAGGCAGCGGTGCAGAATATCCAAAAAGCTGCGGCAGGCGCGGCGTTTTTCAGAATCCGGCTGGTCGCAATAGAGTGAGTCCTTGCGGATGTCGAAATAGAACGCCGAGAGGTCGGTCGCGCAGAAATGATGGATGGCGGGGTACACGCCGGTCCAGTCATGCTCACGCACGGCGGTCTGGATTTTTCCGTTCAGCTCCCACAGCCGGTGCAACAGAAATTGCTCCAGCGCCGGGAATTTGGCTTCCGGCAGTTTCTCCGCCTCGGTGAAGCCATCCAGCGAGCCGAGAATCCAGCGCAGCGAATTGCGCAACCGGCGGTACAATTCCGCCTGCTGCTTGAGGATTTCCGGGCCAATGCGCAGATCCTCGGAGGTATCGGAATTCATCACCCACAGGCGCAGAATATCCGCGCCGTATTTGTCGTTCACCTCCTGCGGCGCGGTGACATTGCCGAGCGATTTGGACATCTTGCGCCCCTGCTCGTCGAGCACGAAGCCATCGGTCACCACCGCCTTGAACGGCGCCACGCCGCGCGTGCCGACCGATTCCAGCAACGACGCCTGGAACCAGCCGCGATGCTGGTCCGAGCCTTCGAGATAAATATCAGCCGGCGTGGGCAGGCCGCGCGCCTCCAGCACGAAGGCATGGGTGGAGCCGGATTCGAACCAGACGTCGACGACATCGAACACCTGCTCGTAATCTTCCGCCTTGTACTGATCGCCCAGGAAATCCTGCGCCGGGCGGGCATACCAGGCATCGGCGCTCTCGGCCGCGAAAATCTCCACGATGCGGGCCATGACCCCGGCATCGCGCAGCGGTTCATGCGTGGTTTTATCAACAAAAATCGCAATCGGCACGCCCCAGGCGCGCTGGCGCGAGATGCACCAGTCGGGGCGCGATTCCACCATGGAGCGGATGCGGTTGCGGCCGATCCCGGGCACGAATTTCGTCGCGTCGATGGCGGCGAGCGCCTTCTCGCGGATCTGGTCCTCGCCATCCATGCGGATGAACCAGTTCGGCGTGGCGCGGTAGATCAGCGGGGCTTTCGAGCGCCAGCTATGCGGGTAGGAGTGCATGAACTCCGCCCGGTGCAGCAGCGCCCCGGCCGCCTGCAAGGCGTTGCAGACCGGATCGGCCGCCTTGTAGACATGCAGCCCCGCGAACAGCGGCACGGCGGGATAATAAGTGCCATCGCCCGCCACCGTATCCGGCACGGCGATGTTATGCGCGCGGCAGAGCAGAAAATCGTCCTCGCCGTGGCCGGGCGCCATATGGACGATGCCGGTGCCCGCTTCCATGGTCACAAACTCGCCCAGCAGCAGCGGCACGGTAAAATCATATCCCGCATCGGCCTTGTGCAGCGGGTGTTTGAACAACTGGCCCGCAAGCGCGCGCCCCTGGAATTTCCGCAGCACGCCATGCGCGGTAATGCCGGTTTTTGCCGCGAAATCCTCCAGCAGCCCCTCGGAGACGATCAGTTTCTCGCCAACCACAGCGGCGCTGCCCTCGGCGATGGCCTCCACGCGCAGCAGCACATAATCAAGCTCATGCCCCACCGCCAGGCCGCGGTTGCCGGGAATGGTCCAGGGCGTCGTGGTCCAGATGACGATGGCGCAGCCCAGCAGATCATCCACCTCGCCGGGGCTGCCATTCACGACCGTGTCCGCGATGGGGAAGCGGACGTAGATCGCGGTGTCTTTTTTGTCGTAATACTCAACCTCGGCCTCGGCCAAGGCGGTTTTTTCCACCGGGCTCCACATCACCGGGCGCAGGCCGCGGTAGAGCGCGCCATTGAGCAGAAATTTGCCGATCTCGCCCGCGATGCACGCCTCGGACTTAAAATCCATAGTGGCGTAGCGGTTCACCCAATCGCCCGCGACACCCAGGCGCCTGAACTCCGCCGCCTGCACATCCAGCCAATGCTGCGCGTATTCGCGGCACTCGCGGCGGAATTCCAGCACCGGCACCTGGTCCTTATCCAGCTTTTTGGCGCGGTATTTCTCCTCGACCTTCCATTCAATCGGCAGGCCGTGGCAGTCCCACCCGGGGATGTAGTTGGCATCCCGCCCGGACATCTGCTGCGCGCGGTTGATGACATCCTTGTGAATCTTGTTCAGCGCATGGCCGATGTGCAGATTGCCGTTGGCATAGGGGGGGCCGTCATGCAGGATGAACGGCTCGCGCCCCTGCCCGGCTGCGCGCAGTTTCTCCCACAGGCGCATCTCCTCCCAGCGGCGCAGCATCTCCGGCTCGCGGGTTGGCAGATCCCCGCGCATCGGAAATTCCGTGCGCGGCAGAAATACGGTGGCTTTATAGTCGGGCTTTGCTTCGGTCATGGGGGCTTCGGTCATGGGCTAAAGGGGTTTGGCCGGATTTTGGTCTCTGTCAAGCATGGCGCGCGCCTGCGCCGCATCGCGCGCGATCTGCGCCTTGAGCGCCTCGAAGCTGGGGAATTTCTGTTCCTCGCGCAAAAAATGGTGCAGCGCCACGCTTAGCTCCTGGCCGTAGAGATCGCCCGCGAAATCCAACAGATGCACTTCCAGCCGCGATTCCACCCCGCCCACGGTCGGGCGCAGGCCGATATTGGCAACCCCGTTCACCGCCGCCCCGCCCGGCAGCCGCACGGTTACGGCATATACGCCGCGCGCGGGCTCCAGATGGCGGCCAAGCGCAATATTGGCGGTGGGGAAGCCGATGGTGCGCCCGCGCGCATCGCCGTGGTGCACCTCGCCGCGAATGGTATAGGGGCGGCCGAGCAACATCGCCGCGTAGCCTGGGTAGCCATCTTGCAACAGGCGGCGGATGCGGCTGGACGAGATCAGCCCCTGCGCATCGCTCACCGGCGGCACCACGCTCAGGCCCATGCCAAAGGCCTCCGCCTGGCGCGCCAGCAGCGCCACATCGCCGCCGCGCCGGTGCCCGAAAGCGAAATCTCCGCCGCAGGCCAGATGCACCGCCCCCACCCCCTCGTACAGCACCTCGCGGCAGAACTGCTCGGCGGAAAGATGAGAGAACGCCGCATCAAAAGGCAGCTCATAGAGCAGCTGCACGCCCATCCCCGCCAGAGCCTCGGCCCGCTCCGGCGAGAGAGAGAGGCGGAACGGCGGGTCCTGCGGGCGGAAAAACTCGCGCGGGTGCGGCTCGAAGGTCAGCACCGCCAGCGGCGCGTCCGGCCTGGCCGCATGGGCGGCGCGCAGCACCCCGGCGTGGCCCAGGTGCACGCCGTCAAAATTACCCAGGGCCACACAGGCGCCTTTTGCGGCGGCGGGCAGTCCCCGCCAGTCCTTAAAAATCTTCATGGCACAGCAAAAGCCCCAACGCTTGGCCAAAGGTCAAGGGTGAGGCAGTATGGCGGCACAGATATCGCCCGAACGGAGTTTGCACCATGCGGTTTATCGGCAGAGTTTTGGGCGTGGCCATATTGGTCCTTGCTGTCGTCTGGCTCGGGCTGTGGTGGTGGGCGGAGGGCCGGATGCAGTCCGGCTTCACCAACTGGGCCAGCCGCATGCAAGCGCAGGGCGATGTAAAAATCAGCTACGCCCGCATCAACCGCGGCCTCTCGCCGCTGGCGGCCGATGTCACGCTCACGAATGTGCTGATCACCGTGCAGCCGAACCCCAGCCAGGCCCCCATATCGATCACGCTGCCGAGTCTCGGCATGGAGATCGACGCCGCCAACCCGCGCGAGCTGCGCTACAACCTGCCGCGTCAGGTCAGCATCAACACCCCGCGCGCCGATGCCGCCGTCACCTTCGGCAGCATCGCGTTGACCCAGCAGATCGACCTGAACGCCCTGGCGGCGGCCGAAATCGACCCCTTCAAGGCGAGCGACGCCTCCGCCAGCAACATCAATATCCTGGCCAGCAGCGGCAGCCTGCTGCTGCTCCATATAGATAGCTACGCCGCCCACGCCAGCTTCAACCGCAAGGCCGGCGCCGCCGCTACGGCGCTTGGCCTCACCGAGACCATCAAGGGCATCTCGCTCTCGCCTTTGCTCACGCGCCTGGCCTCGGTCCCCTTTGGCGGCGCCATCACGCAAATCGGGCTGAAACTGAACATCTCCGGCCCCGCGCCCGCCAACGGGGAGGCGCTGGTGAGCCAGTTCAACGCCGTGCCGGTGGCAAACCCGGCCGGGCGCGGCAAAATCGCGCTGCAAGCCGTGCAGGGCTGGGCAGCGCAGGGCGGCAATGCCAGTGCCAGCCTCACCCTGGCCATCGGCCCCAGCACGCTGAACGCCAGCGGCACCGTGAAGTTTGACACCAAAACCCAGCCCGAGGGCAGCGCCGATGTCACCGCGGACCATCTCGACGCCTTCTCCACCGCCATCACCAGCGCCTATCCGCAGACGCAGAACGCCATCAGCATGATCCAGGCGCGCCTCTCGCCTTATCTCTCCAGCACCCCGGCGCAAGGGCAGGCGCTGAACATGCATCTGGTCTACGGCGCGGGCAGCGTGACCATCAACGGCCAGAAAGCCGCGGATTTACCCGAAATTGACTGGAACATGCTGGAGAACCCGCCCGCCCCCACGCCGCAGGCGCCGGGGGACGGCTCAGGCGCCGCGGCTCAGCCGCCGGTGGTGTCAGGCGCCCAATAGAGCATACGGCGCAGCAGGCGGTCCACGACCACATAAAGCGCGATGGTGAGCGCCGCGAGGATGAACAGCGCCGCGAACATCAGCGCGGTCTGGATACGCGCATTGGCGTTGAGCATGACATAACCCAGCCCCGAGGATGCCCCGGCCCACTCCCCGATAATCGCGCCGATGGGGGCGATGGCGGTGGCCACGCGCAGGCCGGAGCCAAAAGCCGGCAGCCCGGCCGGCAGGCGGATGTGGCGCAGCACGGCCAGGGGCGAGGCGTTCATGGTGCGCGCCAGATCCAGCCAGCCGGGCGGCGTGCGGCGCAG
>JAJZCG010000113.1 GCA_021846225.1 Pseudomonadota bacterium
GGATACAAGGGGCGAACCTGCTGCTGGATTTCGACAGGCGCGCGGATGTGGCACCGGAGCGGAAGATTCATGTTCATTATGATGAGCTGGCCGGCGCGCCGCTGGCGGTCATCGCGCGGATCTATGCGCGCTTTGGCATGCCGCTGCGCGCGGAAGCGCTGGGGGCGATGTCGCGCCGGATCGCGGCCAAGCCACGGGGCGGATATGCCCGGCATGCGCCGTATTCGCTGGAAAACTTCAAGCTTAGCCAGAGCGCTTTGCAACAACGGTTTGTCCCGTATGTGCGCCAGTACTGCCGCGCGGGTGGGGCGTGAGCGGGGATGAAGCTGCTGGTGTGGCACTGGGGGCGGCGCGGCGGCGGCCCGTTGTTCGCGCTGCGGCTGGCGGCGGCGCTGGGGGATGTTCCCGGGCATAATGTGCGCCTCTCGCTGGCGGGAGGCGCGGAGATTCTGGCCGGGGCGGCGGCGGCGGCGTGCAGCTGGCGCGAGCCGACGTATGAAAACGCGCTGGGCTATGCGCTACAACGGCTCAGCGGGCCGCTGGTGCGCGGGCGGGTGATGAGGCGGCTCAGCGAGGACCTGCCTGATATCGCCATCTGCGCGATGCCGGCGCTGCTGGATGCGCGCATGACGATCAGCCTGCGCCGCCTGGGTATTCCCTATGCCATGGTTGTGCATGATGCGGCGGCGCATCCGGGGGAGGCTTTTAACTTCCGCGTCATGGGCCAGTGGCGCCAGTTTCGGGATGCGCGGGCGCTGTTTCCGCTGACCGCGCATGTGGAGGACGGGCTGCGCCGGCAGGGGTTTGGCAAAGCGGGGCAACGTGTTGTGAAACTCTGGCATCCGCCGGTGGGGCTGGGGGAAATGGCGCCGGTGATGGCGCATGGCGGGCCGCCCCGGCTGCTCTGTTTCGGCCGGTTGCTGCCCTATAAGGGGCTTGGCCTGCTGGCCGGGGCGCTCGAGCGGCTTGGCCCGGAGCGGGCGTTTCAGCTTCGCGTCTGCGGTGAGGGCCCGGCCTCGCCCAGCCTTGCCCAGTTACGCGCACAACCGGGGGTGAGCGTGGAGCAGCGCTGGGTGAGCGAAGCGGAGCTGCCAGCCCTGCTGGCCTGGGCTGATGCCGTGGTGCTGCCGTACCAGGAGGCGAGCCAGTCCGGCGTGGCGGCTTTGGCGATCGCGGCCGGGAGATATGTGCTGGCAACGAACGTGGGGGGGCTGCCTGAGCAACTGGCCGGGGTGCCCGGTGCGCGGCTGTGCGCGCCCACGGTTGAAGCCGTTGCCCGGGGGCTGATACAGCTTACGGTGGATTTGCAGGCTGGCGGCGTGGAGGCGGCCCGGCCGCCGGAGAACACGGCGGTGGGCTGGCCCGCCTTGGCGCAAACCATGCTGGCGGCCCTGGCGCCGCTATAACCCATTCAAAAATTTGCGTCAGGCTGGAGGCAGCCCGTCTGACAGGCGGCCGCGCGGTATTCTAACATCTGTGAACTATGTATCACAAAACGTTGATCGGTATCACGAACGCGTCAATCACGGATTTTTGAGACGATTTTCCTCCGATAAGGTGACAAAGGCAACGATACATATCGCTTGTGGAATTTTTAGCCCGGCGGCTGAGTTACGGATGCTGGGCCGAACGCGGGCGTTGCTTGTTGGGGGGGAATATAAATGGCTGATTTTACTTGGGTTGGCGGCGCTTCGGGGGATTTTTATACGGCCTCAAACTGGATCCCTCCCCAAGTTCCAACATATGGGTTCATTGGTGTTCCGACTGGGACAACCATTTCTATCCCATCTGGCAACCAGGTTTCTCTGGACGGCCTGGTGCCGTCGGGCCCCGCCGGGACCGTGACGCTCGCCGGCGGCTCATGGCAGTTCTACTACGGCCTCCCGCCGATCCCCGGCTATAACGTGACGCTGGAGAACACCACGGTCTCGTCGGTAGTGGCGGCGATCGGTCAGCACGGCAGCACCATAACGCTCAACGGCGCCACGGTGATCAGCGGCAGCAATATGCCCGCGGCGGGGACGTTTATTTTTGACTCCGTGAGCAGCAGCGGGCGCGCGAATGTTCTGAATGTCAACGCGCAAAGCACGGGGATGGTGCTGCAAAACCTCGGCTATGGCGACAGCATCGTGCTGGGCACCGGCAACACGCTGACGCTGACGCTGAATCCCGGCAGCACGAGCGTTTATACGCTGACCGATGCGCAGAGCGGCGGCTATTCAACGGTTGTGTCCACAAACGTAACATTGGCGCCGGGCGCGGGGCCGGGCAATTTCGTATCTGTGGGCGGTACTTTCTACTATGCCGGGTCGGCGCCGTGTTTCTACGCCGGTACACGCCTGGCCACGGCGGATGGAGAGATTGCGGTGGAGGATATTACCGCCGGTATGCTGCTGCTGACCGCCGCGGGCGAGAGCAAGCCGGTGCGCTGGCTTGGGCGCTCGGAAGTTTCCACCCGCTTTGCTGATCCGCTGCGCGTTTTGCCGATCCGTATCAAGGCAGGTGCGCTGGGCGAGAGCCTGCCGCTGCGCGACCTGCTGGTCTCGCCGGACCACGCCATGTTCGTTGGCGGCGTGCTGGTGCAGGCGGGAGCAATGGTGAATGGCAGCAGCATCATCCGCGAGGCTGATGTGCCGGAGTGCTTCACCTATTACCATGTGGAGCTTGCCACTCATGAGCTGCTGCTGGCCGAGGGCGCGGCGGCGGAAAGCTTCGTTGACAACGTGGACCGCATGGGTTTTGCCAACTGGGCGGAGCACGAGGCCCTGGGCGAGACCGCGCCGATCGAAGAGATGAACCTTCCGCGCGTAAAATCGCAGCGCCAGGTGCCTGTGGCCTTGCGCGCGGCGCTGGCGGCACGCGCGCTGGTATTTCAGGAGGCCGCTGCCGCCTGACTTCAGGCGCGGCGGTATTGGCGGCAGCCGGGGCGGCATTGTGCCGTTCCGGCTTTTTGTTGTGTGCAAAGCTCCGGGCCGGGGCTTGCACTTCGCTTAAATCGGGGCATCTTGGTTGCAACGGCGTGAAACACACCAAGGAGCCAGAGTATGAAAGCCAGCAGCGTTCTTGAGACCATCGGCAACACCCCGCATATTCGTCTGGCGCGGATGTTTCCCTCGGCGCAGGTCTGGCTGAAATCTGAGCGCACCAACCCTGGCGGCTCGATTAAGGACCGCATTGCGCTGGCCATGGTGGAGGCGGCGGAGGCCTCGGGCGCGCTGAAGCCCGGCGGGCTGATCATCGAGCCGACCTCGGGCAATACCGGCATCGGCCTGGCGCTGGTGGCGGCGGTGAAGGGATACCGGCTGATCCTGGTGATGCCAGAATCGATGTCGGTTGAGCGGCGCCGCCTGATGCAGGCCTATGGCGCGAGCTTTGACCTGACGCCCAAGGAGCTTGGCATGAAAGGCGCCATCGCGCGCGCCAGCGTGCTGGCGGCGGAGAATCCGGGCGCGTGGATTCCGCAGCAGTTTGAAAATCCGGCGAATATCGAGGCGCATGTGCGCACCACGGCGCGGGAAATTCTGGCGGACTTCCCCGAGGGGCTGGATGTGCTGATCACCGGTGTTGGCACTGGCGGGCATATCACCGGCTGCGCGGAGGAGCTGAAAAAGCATTGGCCAAATTTGAAGGCTTTTGCCGTGGAGCCGTCGCTCTCGCCGGTTATATCGGGCGGCGCGCCGGGGCCGCACCCGATCCAGGGGATCGGCGCCGGGTTTATTCCGGCCAATCTGCACCTCGCGGCGCTGGATGGGGTGATCCCGGTGGAGGCCGAGGAGGCGCGCGAATACGGCCGCCGTTCCGCCCGGCAGGAGGGGCTGCTGGTTGGTATTTCCTCCGGCGCGACGCTGGCGGCCATCGCCAAGAAGCTGCCGGAGCTGCCGGCGGGGACGAAAATACTCGGCTTCAACTACGACACCGGCGAGCGCTATCTCTCGGTGCCGGAGTATCTGCCGGGCTGAGCGCCTGCCGGTTTGACCTGAATCAATGAGAACGGGGCTATGCGCGTTCAAAAGAGGGCCATGATGACAGATGCAGACCTGATTGCCCGCTACGATGGCCGCGTACCGCGCTATACGAGCTACCCGACCGCCCCGCATTTCACCCCCGCGACCGGCGCGCAGGCTTACGCCGGGTGGCTGGAAAACCTACCTGTGGGGGTGCCGGTTTCGCTGTATCTGCACGTGCCGTTCTGCGACCGGCTGTGTTTGTATTGCGGGTGTAATACCTCGGTCGTGCATATGGAGCGCCCCAAGCGCATTTATGCCAGGACGCTGATGCGCGAAATCTCGCTGGTGGCGGAGACCATCGGGCGGCGGGTGCAGGTCTCGCATGTGCATTGGGGCGGGGGCACGCCTACGGTGCTGCCGCCTGACTGCCTCATCGATATCATGGAGAGCGTGCGCGGCCATTTCGAGCTGCTGCCCGATGCCGAAATCGCCATCGAGATTGACCCCACATCGCTGGCGCCGGACCGTCTGGCGGCGCTGGCGCAAATGGGCATCAACCGCGTCAGCCTGGGCGTGCAGGATTTTGACCAGGCGGTGCAGGACGCCATCGGCCGCCAGCAGAGCTTTGAGGAAACCGCGGCCTGCGCGCAGGCATTGCGCGGGATTGGCATCAACTCGCTCAACCTGGACCTGATATACGGCCTGCCGCACCAGAGCGAGGAATCGTTGGAGCGAACCGCACGGCAGGCGCTGGCGCTGCGCGCGGACCGGGTGGCCGTGTTCGGCTACGCGCATGTGCCGTGGATGAAGAAGCACCAGTCGCTGATCCCGGAGGCATCGCTGCCGGGCGCGCAGGCGCGCTTCGCGCAGGCGAAAATGGTGCGCCGGGTGCTGGAGCGCGAAGGTGGGTATATTCCGGTGGGGCTGGACCACTTCGCCCGCCCCGGCGACGCCATGGCCGAAGCCGCGCTGGGCCGGAAACTGCACCGCAGCTTCCAGGGCTACACAACGGATGCGGCGCCCGTGCTCATCGGCCTGGGGGCGAGCGCGATTGGCAGCCTGCCGCAGGGCTATGTGCAGAATGCCCCCGGCGTGCCCGCCTATAGCGCCGCCATCAACGAGGGCAGGCTGGCCGCCAGCCGTGGCGCCGCCCTGAGCCCGGACGACCGGCTGCGCCGCGCGGTGATTGAGAGCATCATGTGCGAGCTGGAGGTGGATCTGCTTGCGCAGGCCGGAGCCTTTGGCGCCGATCCGGCGCCGCTGCTGGCCGATGCGCAGGTTCTGGCGGGGTTTCAGGCGGATGGCCTTGTAAGCTGGGACGGCACGCGCCTTGAGGTGACGGAGACGGGCCGGCCGTTCGTGCGCAATATCGCCGCGGTGTTCGACCGGTATCTGGCGCTGCAAACCGCAACACCCCGCCATGCCGT
>JAJZCG010000029.1 GCA_021846225.1 Pseudomonadota bacterium
AACGCGCCGGTGAAACCGGATGGCGTATACGCGACAATGGCACGCACCGGCAGAACCGCGGCGGCCTGACACACGGCGGCGCTAATGGCGCCGCCGCTTCCGCGCTGGACCTCGCGCCCCGCACAGCCGTGAGCGAAGACACCTATGACATAGCAAGACTACGGCACCGGCCAAAGCCTGGCACCGCAAATTCGCGGGCCGCGCAGGCAGAGGGTACCGCTCAAAAAATGCCATCAATTGGTCACACTCGAAACAACCAAGTTGGTTTAAGAAGGAGCGGATTTCTCACAAATTTCACTGACGACTCATGGACTGCGCGACACCAATCCGGGCGATATCTATAAGAAGGAAAGTATGAGCCGTTGCGGATTTTGTTGATTGAAGACGATCCCAAGACAGCCGAATATCTTAGCCGCGGCCTCGGAGCATACGATCACGAAATTATGGTGGCGGCTGACGGCCATACCGGCCTGATTAGGGCCGCGGAAGGCGCTTTCGACGTTTTAATCATCGACCGCATGCTCCCCGGCATTGATGGACTGACCCTGCTTCGCACATTGCGGATGACCAAGATCGACGTCCCAGCCCTTTTTCTTACGGCATTGGACAGTATAAATGATCGTGTGATGGGGTTGCAAGCCGGCGGTGACGATTATCTCGTAAAGCCTTTTTCGCTCGCCGAACTTGAGGCACGCATAGGAGCACTTTCGCGCCGCCAAACAAGCAACCGGCAACAAATGCAGATGAAGGTCGGGGATCTGGAATTGGACCGGATAACGCGCGAGGTAAGGCGTGATGGTGCCGCCATTGATCTGACACCGAAAGAATTTCAAGTACTAACGGTCCTCATGCTTTATGAGGGTCAAGCCGTTACGCGGAAACTATTACTTGAAAAAGTCTGGAATTACCGCTTTACCCCCAGCACCAAAATTGTAGAATCACATATCAGCCGGTTACGCGACAAGATCGATAGCGGCTATCCGCAACCCTTAATCCATACCTGCCAACGAGGATACCGTATCAAAGCTCATGCTTAAAGCTGCCATCATGCGCGCCCTGAGAAGCAAAGCTTTTCATCTCGCTTTGCAAACAACAATTATTTCGGGTTTTGGTACCATCCTTATCTCAGTCATTATTTATTGCGCTGCCGAAGCGACAATAAAGGGGCAATTGGATAGTTCGGTAAAAAGCGAACAAGCCGAGATAATGGGCGATTCAAACGGCACGGAATCCGGCATTGTTGACAGCATACACGAAGAACTGAAAGATTCCTCCGGGCTGTTCTATGCGCTGATCAGCCCCTCGGGCAAGACCTTGGCCGGCAACTTAAGTATGCCGATCTCGCTTCTCAAAAAATTAAATCACTATCAAACGCTCGTGCCCGGGAACGGCCTTAAGTTGCCGCCGCATGTCCTGGCAATCCGCGGTATGGCAACAAATTCGAGTAATGGCGATATCCTCTACATCGGCGAAAAAGCTAATGAACTTGTCGCCCTTAATGATTTTTATTCATTTTCATTTTTGATCCTCGGCGGCGGCATTTTTGGCATCGGCATGGCGGGGGGATTTCTTGTTGCACGGAGCGCATTGCGCCGCGTGGAAGCGATCACCGTGGCCAGCCAGGAGATCATGGCCGGAAATTTGGCCCGGCGGATTGATGTAGATGGCAGCGGCGACGAATTCGACAGATTGATCATCAGCCTTAATCTGATGTTGGACCGCATTGAGGCATTGATGCAGAACGTTCAACAGGTAAGCAATGATATTTCACACGATCTACGCTCACCGCTGGCACGGTTGCGTGATAGTTTGGAAGTATCCCGCATGACACCATGTGACCCTTCCATGACAAAATGTTTGGATGAAGCAATCGAACAGGTCGACACGGTCTTGGGAATTTTCTCGGCGATGTTGCGTCTTGCCGAAATCGAAACAAACTCGATGAGGTCGCATTTCCTGCCCGTCGATATGTCAACGCTGCTCGATGACCTGGCCGAGACATTCAAAGTGGTCGGCGCACAGGAGCACAAGACGGTGCGCGCCAGCATTGCGTCCTGCCTGCGCGTGGTCGGGGATCGTGAATTGCTCGAACAAATGTTCGTCAATATCCTTGAAAATGCCATTCTCTACTCGCCGCCCGGCGGCACCATCTCGATCATGGCCGGGCTGAACCCGTCAGGTGACGTAGACATTGAAATTGCCGACAACGGCCCCGGCATCCCCGCGCATGAGCATCGGCGCGTTCTGCAGCGCTTTGTACGCCTCGACAGCTCTCGCCATCATCCCGGTACAGGTCTCGGGCTTGCTCTCGTTAAGGCCATCGCGGACCTGCACGATTCAGCGATTTCTCTTGCCGGCAATGCTCCCGGACTCAAGGTTCTCATTCGAATCCCGAAAAAACATACGGCACCAGGATCTATGTTCGAATGCGCCGGGACCGTTGGATAAACTTATATACCGGCAGGGCCCCAGCCAGATTGAATGACAAATCAGTGACAAAACCCCGCCGCAAGTTTATTATTTTGTAATGTTGCATCTCTCATGGTCATTTTCCTCGCTTTAAAATACCCACAATTTTCTTGGTATTTCCGAGCAATTATAACGATAAACAAACATTAATTCGAATCGAATTAGAAAATATCTGGCCATCCGTCCCCGGAATCATCCCCCTTGTAATCATTTTGCCATAAGTCTGACGCAAATCTGAAATTGCTGCACTAGCGTGTCTTCGTTACCAGACGGCCCAAGTCGAAGCTTGCGGAATTTCGGCGAAATGAGTGTGTAAACAGGGGCTATTAGAATGACTGGAACTTCAACGATACGTAGGATATTGGCTGGTGCGTGCTCATCGAGAGCCATCAGGTTGGCCTTGCCATCCTTATTTGCATCGGGATTGGCGCTGTCATTCATAACGCCTGCTACGGCACAAGTCGTTGATGCAGGAACCGTGAGCGCGCGTGCGAACAGCACCGCTGCTGCCAAGGCATTGGCCTCGACGGACGAGAAACTGACCAAAAAGAAAATTTTCGAATCCGGCCAGACCAAGTCTGTCGTAACCAAGGCGCAAATCCAGGCCGTTGGCCAGGCTGCCGGTGCGGCACAGGCGGTCTCTATCGCTCCCGGCGTTGTGGTGCGCGGCTATGGCGGCACGGCTGCAACGGCGCGTTATGAAGTGACGCTGCGCGGCGTGAAGGTCGGCTGGTCTTCGGTGAACGGCGACGTTGAGCGCAACGGCATCACCGTGTTGTTCGATGGCATTCCGATGAACAACCTGACCTCTCATAACGGCCAGTGGGATTCGAATGAAATCCCCATCATGCAGATGATCGGTGGAATCAACGTCATCAACGGTCCCGGGAATCCTGCGTCGCGCTGGTTCGACAGCATCGGCGGCACGATCAATTATGTGCCGGTCGCGATGAGTGCGAAACCGGAGTATGAAGTTGGCGGGCAGGTTGGAAGTGACGTCACCTCAGGCGCGCATTTCATCGCCAATTCCGGCTTGCATGACGGCTGGAGCTTCCTGATCGCCGGCGGCTACGCCAGCAACCACGCGTTCCGCACCGGAACATCAAACGGCAGTTATGGCGCGCCGGCCCAATCAAACGCTTTCTTCGGCAAGATCACGAAGGTTTTCAGCAGCGGCACGGTAAGCTTTGGCGTGTATGACGACAATAACGTCGAGCACCGCCCCAGCCCTAACTTCATTCCCACCCAGCCGATCGCGGGCATCACTGTAACCGGCGCCCCCACTGGCCAGCTCTACAGCCAGCCGACCAGCGGCTTCTACAGCTCCGGCACGCCTGACGTCTGGTTCAAGACCCTGCAGGTCCGCGACCAGATGTATTACGCCAAGATCAACCTTGACCTTGCGCCGGACATGACCTTCCACAACATCACCTGGTATCGCCATGGCGCGCGGGTGCATTACCGCATCATCAATTACGGCGCACAGGCGCAAGGCACAGCCAACAGCGAGTATTACAACCCGAACTCCAACACCTACGGAGACCGCGCCTATCTCGACTGGCAGCTGCCTTACAATGATGTGAAACTCGGCGGCTATTTCATTAACCAGCGTTATGTGTCGCCTTATGTCGGCTATAACGCAGCCCTTGGTATTCCGCAGAACAATCCTTCGCAGGTTTCCAACTTCACGGTGTACAACACCTTCCTCGACGCCTTCTTGCAGGATACCATCACCCCATTCCATGGGCTGGATATTACGCCTGGCATTTCCGGTGTTGAATACCAGACGAATTTCTATAACAACGCACTCGCCAACCCGGCGAATACGACCCTTTCAGGCAATGCTCAAAAGACCTTTACAAAGCCTGAGCCTTCCATCAGCGTGCGTTACCAGCCCGTGCCATGGGGCGCGCTCTATGGCAGCTATGCCATCTCGTACCAAAACCCGACCGATAACGGCTTTGGCGCCAACAATAGCAATCCGGGCGGCGTTGATATCGCCGGCCTGAAGCCGATCAAGAGCGCGGATTATGAAATCGGCGCGAAGATGATGTTCGACGATGTGCCGGTGCTCCATCACGCCACTCTGAACGTCAACTATTACAACGACACGCTGACGAATGAGACCATCGCGACCTATTTCACCAACATCGCGTTGACCAAGTTTGCCTCCGCCAACGCCGTGTTGAAGGGTGTGAATATCGCGGCGGATGCACAGCCGAACTTCCATTGGAACATGTTCACCAATGTCGGTTTCAGCAACAATATCTTCACCTCATACCTGGCAGCTGGCGCCGCGGCTCCGGTTTCCGGTACGCCGGTGGCCTACAACCCGGACGTGGCATTATCCGTGGGTGTTAATTACCGCACCTTTATCGGCAATACGCTCGCCTCCGTCGGCCTGCTGGATCAGTACACCGGCGCGCAGTATATGTTCAACAATTTGACTGACATCACATCGCATCGCAAACTGCCAGCGTTCAACGTGGCTGATCTTAACTTCAGCGCTGACGTCCCGATGCCGCACTACCTCAGCCAAACCATCAAAGTTGTTAAATTCGGCTTTGATATCAGCAACGTGCTCGGCGCCAAGTATAACGCCAACGCCTATGTTTCGAGCGGCAGTTACCTGGGCGGCAACAGTGCCGGCGCCATCTTGGCGGAACCTGGCGCACCCCGGCAGTTCCTCGCATCAATGGCTGTAAAATTCTAACTTTCAACTAACTGGCTTTCTAACGAGCACCAGGGAATAAAATCCCTGGTGCTCTTTGGTGTTAATCAACCTGACGCCGGAAGCGGCGATGATTTTTAAAGGATATGACGATGCGTAAATTCTTGTTCGCCCTTCTCGCGCTCGGTTGCGTAGCCACGCAAGCGCACGCGGCTGAAAGCGCCAATGTGGCCGCTGGAAAACTTGTTTATCTGCACCAGTGTTCCGACTGCCACAGCAACCAGCCGCATATGGACCGTTTCGGCCCCACCTTGGCCGGTGTTTATGGCCGTATGGCGGGCACGGCGCCGCTGCACCGCTATTCCAAGGCGATGAAATCCGCCCATATCCGCTGGGATGCCAACACATTGAATGGTTTTCTGAAAGATCCGCGCGCCTATATTCATGGCACGATTATGCCTTACCGCGGCCTGGAGAGCGCCACGGCACGCGCCGATGTCATTGCTTATCTGCAATCCATTTCTCCGAAGTCCTGAGCCGCCATGTCATCAGCAATTCAGGATTCTTCAATGTCGTTCGGCCATCATGGCAATGACAAATTCTGGCGGGCCATTCTCATGGCCGCCGCCATCGAGGTTATTTTCGTATTCGGCATGGTCAAGCTTTCCGAGAGCATCAGCAACAAGCACCAGGACAAGCAGCCGACTGTAATGAAGATCACCATTCAGCAGCCGCCCGCGCCGCCGCCGCCGGTGCCCAAGCCGCAACCGCCGCCGCCGCCCCCGCCGCCGGTGCCGGTGCCGCAGCCGGTGCCATTGCCGCCGCCGCCCAAGCCCACGCCGAGGCCGGTGATGCGTAAAATCTTGCCGCACAAGCCGCCGCCGGTTGCAGCCCCGGTTATGCAGGCCCCGCCGCCGCCGCCGCAGCCGGTTGCGCCGCAGCCCGATCCGCAAACGCAAGCCACGGCCGAGCAGGTTTATGCGGCTGAGCTGAACGCGCGCGTGCAGTCCAACCTGGTGGTACCGGAATCTGTCCAGATGATGGGGCTCTCCGGCAAGACGCATCTGGCCGTAACAGTGGCGCCCAATGGCGCCATCATATCGGTTGTGGTGACCAGAAGCTCCGGCGCGCCGCCAATCGACCAAGCTGCGGAGGCTGCCGTTCGCGCGGTGCCGCTTCCAGCCTTCACGGCGAAAATGCCGCAGCACGCCATCACGTTTAATTTAACCGTGCACCTGTCCACAGGCCAGAGTTAAATAAACGGGCGGCACAGCCTCTCTATGTGGTTAGCCTGAAATTTCTGCTTCAGGCTAACCACCCTATCTATCCTGGCTTGGCGCGGCGCGCGGCTGGGATTGGCCCTGGCACGGAAAAGGCCAGCGGCCGCCGCCGTATTCCGGGGCGTTCAGTTCGACCAGCAGCCGTCGATGAGATGAATGGCGCCCGAGGTAAAGGCTGACTCATCAGAGCCGAGATAAACCGCAAGGGCTGCAATTTCCAGCGGCGTTCCCAGCCTGCCCATCGGCTGGCGCGCGATGAAGGCCTGGCGTATCGCCGCCTCGCTCTCTCCCCGCTGTAGCGCCAATGCCTGGATGCGCTCCTGCAACGAGGGGGATTCAACCGTTCCCGGGCAAATGGCATTGCAGCGTATGCCCTGCGTCACAAAATCCGCCGCGACGGATTTGGTCAGGCCGATCACCGCGGCCTTGCTCGCGCCATAGGCAAAGCGGTTCACAACCCCCTTCACGCTGGACACTGCGGAGGCCATGTTGATGATGGAGCCACCGCCGCCCGCCAGCATGCCCGGCAGAAAGGCGCGAATGGTATGGAACATCGCCGTGGCATTGATCGCAAAGGAGCGGTCCCAGGCTGCATCATCGCAATCCAGCACTGTGCCCTGGTGCACATAGCCCGCGCAATTGAAAAGGATATCCATGTGCCCCAGCTCTGCCGCCAGAGCCTCGGCCGCCCCCGGCGCCGTCACATCAAGGTAGCGGGTTTCCACCCCCTCCAGCGTAAAATCGGCAATATCCGTGGCAATCACCCTGGCGCCCTCGCGCAGGAACGCCTCCGCGCTGGCACGCCCTATGCCCTGCGCCGCCGCCGTCACCAATGCCGTTTTCCCCGCCAGCCTGCCTGCCATGTCCCGTGCTCCTTTGTGGTGTCAGTTATGCCGCCCAGCGCAAGACGAGCGGATTAACCCGGCGCGCCGTCTCGACCAGCCCGGCGCGCGTCGCCGGGTGCAGCGGCGCAATGGGGTGGCGCCCTGCCGCGCAGGCAATCACCCCGCCCTCCTGCATCAGCGCCTTCGCCGCCAGCAGGCCGCATTGCCGGTTCTCGAAATTGATCAGCGGCAGGCAGCGCTCATAGCCCAGCATCGCCGCCTCACGCCTTCCGGCCAGATAATCATGCACAATCGGCCCGATCAGATCCGGGAATCCCCCGCCGGTCATCGCCCCCGTGGCGCCCGCATCCAGATCCGCCAGCAGCGTGATTGCCTCCTCGCCATCCCACGGCCCTTCAATGGCGCTCCCCCCCGCTGCGATCAGCGCCCGCAGCTTGGCCGCCGCCTGCGGCACCTCGATCTTGAAATAGCTGACATGCTCGATCTCGCGCGCCAGCGACGCCAGAAACTCAACCGGCAGGACCGTACCGCTGACCGGCGCATCTTGGATCATGATAGGAATATCCAAAGTGCCTGACAAAACCTGGAAAAACTCGAAAATCTGGGGCTGCGCCGCGCGGATGGTCGCGCCATGATACGGCGGCATCACCATCACCATCGCCGCCCCCAGATCCTGCGCCCGCCGGCTACGCGCGGCGCAGACATGGGTGCTGAAATGACTGGTCGTAACAATAACCGGCACCCGCCCCGCCACATGCTCCAACGCCATGGTTGTCAGCAAATCGCGCTCATCGTCACTCAGCACGAACTGCTCTGAAAAATTCGCCAGAATGCACAACCCATCGGACCCGGCATCGATCATGAAATCAAGGCAGCGCCGTTGCCCCTCCAGGTCGAGCCGCCCCGCCTCGTCGAAAATCGTCGGAACCACGGGGAAGACGCCACGAAAAGGCGGATTTGGATGCAGGCCGCTCATTACAACTCCAGACGCAATGTAAGAAACAAATCAGGCCACCAGGCGAGGCAACGCCGTGGCGCCCGGTGCGGGCGCCATCAGCCCTGCACCCGGTTGGCCTGATACTCCCGGCGCACGATATCGAAGAGTTCCGCCGCCGATGTCTCGGCCGAGCGCCCCTCGAAAGTGCAGGTGCCGCGCTGGATCATCATCACCCTGTCGGCGACATCCAATGTCTGGGCGTAATTATGCGCGATCATGATCATCGAGACATCGCCGCGCGCCTTCAACCGTTCGATCAGCGCAATGATAAGCGCCGCCTCGCGCGCGCCCATTGCCGCCAAGGGTTCGTCGAGCAGCAGGATTTTCGCCTGCGATGCCACGGCGCGCGCAATCGCCACGGCTTGGCGCTGCCCGCCGGAGAGCGCGCCAACCTCCACATCGACAGATGGGATGTTAACGCCAATATCCTCAAGCGCCGCCTCCGCCTTTTTGCGCATCGCCCTGTGGTCGAGCAGGGGCAGCGGGCCGCGGCGCAAAATCTCACGGTTGAGGAACATGTTATGATAAACCGACAGCGTGTTGATCATCGCCAGATCCTGATACACGCACTCGATCCCGAAACTGCGTGCATGGTCAACCGATGAGAGCATCACCTTCGTGCCGTTCACCAGCAGCTCGCCTGATGTCTGCTGATGATAACCGGTGAGGATTTTCATCAAGGTTGATTTTCCCGCACCGTTATCGCCCAGGATGCCCAGCATCTCGCCCCGCGCCAGCGTGAGGGAAATGTCGCGGATTGCCTGGATGTTCCCGAAATTTTTCGAGATATTATGCGCTTCAAGCGTCAATGGGTTTGTGTTCATTGTCTCAAATCCGGTTGCGGAGCCGCAGCTTGGCGAATTGAACATTGGTGATCATCGTGATCAGGATCGCCGCGCCGGTGATGATGTCAAAGGTGAAGGCGTTGATGCCCAGCAATGTGAAACCGTCCTGAAGAATACCCAGCACCGCGGCGCCGATAAACCCACCCAGAATTGTCCCAGATCCGCCCAGCAGGGAGGTGCCGCCAATCACCGCCGATGCAATGGCCAGAAACATCACATTGGCGCCACCGGCGTTCGGGTCGATGGAGGTGACATGAAACGCATTGAGAATCCCGGCAAAACCGCCGAGCACGCTGCACAGCACAAAATTTCCCATCTTGATCCGCGCGGTATGGATACCCGCCTCAGCCGCCCCGGTGGGATTGCCGCCAACCGCGATGGTGTGCAGCCCCCAGCGCGTATTGCGCAGCACCAGGTGCAACGCCAGCGCGATGAACGCCGCCCAGAAAACCTCGCTATAGTTCCACCCGCCCAGAATGGCCGCCAGCGGGGTGTTCGGCGTGTCAATCGGGAAGCCGCCGCTCAACGTCAAGGTAAGCCCGTTGATGAGCAGCATCGCGCCGAGGGTTGTGATGAAGGAGGCAACACCAAAAAAGACGGTTATAAAACCGATCGCCAATCCCAATAGTCCAGAGACAAGCAAAGCCACGACAACCCCTGCGAACAGAGGCAGACCGGCGGCGGCCGTGAAATGCATCACGAAGGGCGCAAAAGCGAAAACCTGGCCGACCGAGAGATCAACCTCCCCGCAGATCAACAGCATAATCTCGCCACTGGCGATGATCGCCCATGGTGAAAAAAACTGACTGACCGTACTTAGGTTCGCGTTTGTCAGAAAATTAGGACTCAACACCTCGAATGCAACGAGGAGGATGATCCCAACCACCGCAATACTGGCTTCCGGCGCCCGCACAATGAATCGCAACAGGATATGATGCCAGTGTGACCTTGTGGATGCTGAACCCGGCTGCGCCGCCGATCTGCTTGTCATCTTATCTTACCCTTAGATCGCGCCGGAACGTGGAACAACCTGTTGCACGGTGCTGTCACCTTCAAACCGCGTCTTGGTCGAAAGGTACGGCGCAACGGACGCCTTGGTCACAAATTTAAGACCCGTGTTGATATCGGCCGGCCCCACAAGCCCGCCCGACGAGAGGAACATGACCATTTCCATGACCGTATAAAAACCCTGCAGATAAGGCTGCTGATCAATGGAGAAGTCGAGAACGCCCTGGTCGATATATTCAAGCGTCCGCGGCACCAGATCAAACCCGCCGCCATAAATCCCCTTGGCGCGCAGCCCCGATTCCTTGATGACCTGACCAACGCATTGCGTAGACCCGGCATCCACGGCGAACATGCCCTTCACCGATTGGTTCCCCAGGTAGTAGGCTTTGATCTTGGGCAGCTCCTCATCGAGCGTCGCCCCGCTGGCGATGGAATCATAGGTGATCGGCTTGCCCGAAGCCTTGATCGCGGCGATGGCCCCATCAATACGCGGTTGAATGTTCAGCTGCCCCGGCGTTGCGATGAACAAGCCGACATGGCCGGAGCCGACCAGATCGACAATGCGATTGCCCATCTGAAAGCCCGAATTGAACAGGTCCTGGCCGATATAGGCAAGACGCTTGTTGCCGCTATTGGCCGGCGCATCGGCATTATAGGCAAATACCGGAATACCGGCCTGCAAGGCCCGCGCCGTCGGCTCGTTGAAGGCCGTGGGATCGACGATGCACACGCCGATCGCGTCGGCCTTCGCGGCAATCGCGGCGTCCATCGCGTTTACCATCTCACCGACGACAGCGGTCTCCGATCCGGTCCATTGGTAGCCGCAGCCAAAATAATCGCAGGCATCCTGAATGCCGTACTGGGTGGCGACAAAGAATGGATTGGTCGTCACATGATTGACGAAAACGAGTTGCCATTTTTTATGCGCGGGCAGCGGGCCATTTTTGCCCATATCGGCCAGCGCCGGCTTGGCCATGGCGGCCATGCCTGCCGCCGCCACCAATGCGGGAGCGCCCTGCATGATCATGCGGCGGCGCAGCGAGACTTTATTAAGCTCTGAGTTGTCGTCAGTCATTGGATGATGCTTCCTCTTGTTTTCGTTTTTGGAGTGGTTAATCGGCGATTATTTCGTTTTTTATTGAAATCAACGGAACAATCGCTTCCGGCGCCTCAACGTCTGCGCGGCCTTCACACCCAGGCCGCTGAAAGAATCGGGGAAATAATGCAAAGCATGATACACCTCCTCTTGTTGCCTTTTTTACACCTGGCATTCCGGCTTATGGCATCTCTTGGACAGATGCCCGCCGCGCGTTAAGTTTCACTAACGATTAAGAACGGTCTTGATAGCTGTCAAATAATCATTTTCGCGCGCGCGATATTCATTCTGATATTACCAACATAGTCTCGCCATCGCCAGCCTAACCTGCAAAGCGTCCAGGTAAAAGGCCAACAACCCCCGGGTCCAGTTCAAACAACGCGCCGGCAAGCGGTTCTGCCGCAAGCGCCGCCGCGGACAGGCCGATCGCCGCGCTTGTTACAAACAGCCGGTCCAGCCGTTCGCCGCCAAAGGCGCAGCTCGTCACCTGCGAAACCGGCAGCTCTATCGCGCGCTCGCGCGTTCCATCCGGCAGAAAGCGCGTTACACGCCCTCCCCCCCAATGCGCCACCCACACGCCTCCTTGCGTATCAACCGTCATACCGTCCGGGTAGCCGTCCTCGGGTTGAAAACGCACGAACACCTCGCGTCCGGCCAGCTCTCCATCCGCCCGGCGCCTGAACCGGTAGATTGTACGCGCCGCGCTATCGGTATGGTAGAGTGTCGCACCGTCCGGGCTGAAGGCGGGGCCATTGGCGACGACATAACCGCTATCCTCGCGCCGCAGGCTGAAATCCGCCCCCAAAGCATAGAGAGCGCCCTCCGGCCGCCGCTCCGTGTCATCCATCGTGCCCAGCCAGATGTTCCCGGCGTCATCCGCCTTCGCATCGTTGAGCCTGTTGCCAGGCAACCCGGCTTCCACATCCAGCTTTGCCTCGAACACGGGCGGTTCAGACATATGCAACACGCCAATTGCCTTGCCCAAACCAGCGATAAAGCCCGAAGCATGCCGCCGCGCGATGACCCAGCATAATTGCGCCGGCATAACCCAACGCGTAACCGCGCCATCTGTCATATCATAACGGTTGAGCCGGTGGCCTTTTATATCGACCCAGTAGAGCGCATTCTCCTCCGCGATCCAGACCGGACCTTCACCCAGGAGCGCGGCCGCGGGATCGAGAACACGCACCACCGTTCAAACCCATCCGGCATCGATGATATATTGCTGCGCCGTACAGGCGGCGCTGTCATCGGCCGCCAGAAACAACGCCATGGCCGCAATATGCTCCGGCTGCACGCGCAGCGGCAGGCATTGCCGTTTCGCCCGCTCCGCGTCAGCCTCGGGCGTCAGCCAGAGTTTCAGCTGGCGCTCCGTCATCACCCACCCCGGTATCAGCGTATTCACCCGGATATTATCCCCGCCGAAATCACGGGCGAGACCGCGCGTCAGCCCGTGCACGGCGGCTTTCGCGGAGGTGTAGGCGGGCATCCCCCCCTGCCCGATCATCCAGCTCACCGAGCCGAAATTGATGATCGACCCCGCGCGCAACGCCTGCATGCCGGGCACCACGGCCTGCGCCGCAAAAAACATCGGCCGCAGGTTAATCGCCATCTGGTTGTCCCAATATTCCGGCGTCACGCTCTCTATTGCATGGCGCTGGTCGTTGGCGGCATTGTTCACCAGCACGTTAATCGTACCGAGCTGCGCGGCAACCTGCCCAATCGCCGTGCGTAACGCTGCAATATCGCGGATGTCGCAACGCAGATACAAGGGGGCGTTCCCCGTCTCCTTGCCGACAGCCTCAACGAGTTCAACCGATTCCGCCTCGGCTATATCCACAAATGCGACCTTCGCGCGTTGCGCCGCAAAGGCCCTGGTCAGCGCGGCGCCAATGCCGCTTCCGCCACCGGTGATAAATACAACGCGGCCTTCCAAGCTGGGGTATTGTGCAGACATCACAGCATCCTTCAATGTGATTCACGCTTCACGACAGATCCGCTCGCGCCGACCAGAAAGTCCAGATCGGCTCCCTGATCCGCCTGCAGCACATGATCCACATATAATTTGTACCATCCGCGCGCCGGACTCTCAGGAGCCTGCCAGAACTGGCGGCGGCGCGCCAGCTCCTCGTCGGAAACATCCAGGTGCAACCGCCGCGCGGCCACATCGAGCTCAATCATGTCGCCGTTTTCCACCAGCGCCAGCACCCCGCCCGCCGCCGCCTCGGGGGAGACATGCAGCACAATCGTTCCATAAGCGGTGCCGCTCATTCTGGCGTCTGAAATACGGACCATATCGGTGATCCCCTTGCGCAGCACTTTCGGCGGCAGCGGCATGTTGCCCACCTCGGCCATGCCCGGATAGCCCTTGGGCCCGCAATTCTTCAGCACCATGATGCAGGTCTCGTCGATGTCCAGCGACTCGTCATCGATCTTCTCATGAAAATCCTCAATCGTCTCGAACACGACGGCCCGGCCTCGATGCTTCATGAGTGCCGGCGTCGCCGCCGAGGGCTTCACGATCGCGCCGTTTTCCGCGAGATTTCCCCGCAAAACAGCAATCCCCGCGGAATCCTTGAACGGCGCATCGTAGGCGTGGATCACCTCCCGGTTATAGCACGCCGCCGCTTGCGAATTCTCCACGATCGACTTGCCGTTTACCGTTTTTGCCTCGCTATGCAGCAGATGCGAGATCTCCCGGATAATCGCGGGCAACCCGCCTGCGTAATAAAAATCCTCCATCAGGTATTTTCCCGATGGTTGCAGGTTGAGCAGACAAGGCAGATCACGGCCAAGGTGATCCCAATCGTCGAGCGAGAGCTTAACGCCGATCCTCCCCGCCAGCGCGATCAAGTGGATGACCGCATTGGTCGAGCCGCCAATGGCCGCATTCACCCGGATCGCGTTCTCAAAGGCTTCGCGCGTCAACACCTTGTCGATGGTCAGATCCTCATTGACCATTTCCACAATGCGCCGTCCGGTGAGCTGCGCCAAACGCTTGCGCCTGGCATCCACCGCCGGAATGGCCGCATTCTCAGGCAGAGACATGCCCAGAGCCTCAACCATGCTCGCCATCGTGGAGGCCGTGCCCATCGTCATGCAAACGCCCGAGGAGCGATGCATGCAGGATTCGGACGCCACAAACTCATCCATGGTCATCTGCCCGGCGCGCACCGCCTCGGACATCATCCAAACCCCTGTTCCCGAGCCGACATCCTGGCCGCGGAACTTCCCATTCAGCATCGCGCCGCCGGAAACGCCAATCGTCGGCAGGCCAACACTCGCCGCGCCCATCAAGAGCGACGGCGTGGTCTTGTCGCACCCCATCAGCAGCACCACCCCGTCGATCGGATTGCCGCGTATGCTTTCCTCAACATCCATGCTGGCGAGATTACGAAACAGCATCGCCGTGGGCCGCAGCTGCGTCTCACCCAGCGACATAACAGGAAACTCCAGCGGAAACCCGCCCGCCTCATACACGCCCCGCTTGACGAATTCCGCGAGTTCACGAAAATGCCCATTGCACGGGGTCAGTTCCGACCATGTATTGCAAATGCCAATAATCGGCCGGCCATCGAAGAGATCATCCGGATAGCCCTGATTCTTGATCCAGCTTCGATGCACAAACCCATCACGGTCTTTTTTGCCAAACCATTCCTGGCTGCGGCGCTGTTTTTTAACGGGCGCGCTCACAATTGTCCTCCAAAACGCAAACCACGCGTCAGATCAGGATAGACCATAATGTTTCCTCGGTTTTTATATTGGCATCCGCAATGCACGAAGGCTAGGCTAACATACGAACCACCGAAATAACCGTCAAATAATAAATTGCCGGAATTACATAACCATTTGGTTATCGCTTTTATCCAGCCGCAGCCGCAAGCGCCGGCATTCTGGCTCGTGCCGCCGCAATATCCGCAATCGCGTCATACAGGATAAGCGCACCGGGCGAGAGCGGGCGCTCCGCCAGCCGCAACAGCCCATAAGGCTCCACACTCAGGGGATTGGCAAAATTCAGGATCCGGATCCGCCCCATTCCAGAGAGAAGCTTGGCCACCTGCATCTCCATGGCGGTAATCGCATTGGAGCGGTCAACCATGATCATAGCCATCACGGCGGAGGTTGAGCTGATGACGTCCTCCGGCGGCGCCAGCCCGGCTGAGAGAAACGCATCATCAATCATCCGGCGCAGCGGCGCGCCCCGCGGCTGCAACACCCACGAGCAGGCGGCCAGATCATGGATCGTGAGATCATCGCGCTCAGCCAGGGGATGCCCCTCGCGGCAGAGAAAGTGAATAGTCTCTCCCCAAAGCTCGCGATACTCAAACTGCCCCGGATCCATGTCATGCGGAATCCGCGCCAGGCTAAAATCTATAGCGCCTTCAAGCAGGCGATTAGCCAGAACGCCGCTCACATCCAGCTCGATGGTGATGCGCAAGCGCGGATGCGTGGCATGAACCCGGTCAATCGCCTCGACCAGAAGCTCCACCATTGGCGCCATCACCGTCCCCACGGTCACAACGCCCGAATCTCCATTCGAGATGGCGATAATCTCATCGCCCGCGTGCACCAGCGTCCGCAACACGATCTTTGCATTGCGGATCAGAATTTCCCCCTGGATATTCGGCTTCAGCCCACGCGGATGCCGCTCGAACAACGGCTGATTCAGAATATCCTCAACCTCGGCGAGAAGCTTCGATGCCGCGGGCTGCGCGATATTCATCGCTTCAGCGGCGCGGTGCAGGTTGCGGTGCTCATCGAGCGCCACAACCAGCCGCAAATGCCGCAACTTCAGCCGCGAACGCAAAAACCAGTCTTTTGCAAGACGATAGGCCATTTTATCCCTCCCCGGTCCCCGGTCTCGCGAGGTTAAGGAACCTACATAGCCGTTTGGTTATCGCTTATCCAGCACAACCAACAAACCCGTTATGGCTTTATCTTATCCAGCCGCCAGAGCGGCATCATAGGCGGCCACAGCCTCACGCGCCCGCGCGCCAACCTCTCCAGCCGTGCTTCCTGGCATGTAAAGGCTTGTGCCCAACCCAAACGCCCGCACACCGGCGCGCAGATATGGCGCGAAATCCGCCACGCCAACGCCGCCCACGGCGCCGATCACGCAATCGGGCGGCAACACGGCGCGGATGGCGCCAATGCCGCGCGGGCCGAGCACGGATGCGGGAAAAAATTTCAAGGCCGAGGCTCCGGCGCGCAGCGCCAGCAAAGCCTCGCTTGGGGAGAACACCCCCGGCATCGTCACCATGCCGCGCCGCGCCGCCGCGCGCAGAACCCCGGCATCCGTATTCGGCGCCACCAGCAGCCGTCCACCAGCATCGGCCACCGCCGCCACCTCGGCTTGGGTAAGCACCGTCCCCGCCCCCACCAGAACACCATCCGGCATCACCCGCGCGAGCCGCGCGATCGAGACCAGCGCCTGCGGTGAATTCAACGGCACCTCGATAGCCTCGAACCCGGCCTCGACCAAGGCCGCACCCACGGCCTCGACATCCGCCGGCGTTATCCCGCGCAGAATCGCCACGAGATGACGGCGCAGCACCGGCCAAGGGGCCGAGGGGCAAACATCGTCAGAACTCTCAGTCATGCGCGCAACTCCATCTCATCCCAAAGGCGGGCCGCCCTGAACAAACCTGCCCGCACCATTTCATCAGCATCGAAGACCCGCGGCCGCACACCGGCCAGGCCGAAAACCCGCTCATAGAGCGCCGCGAAAGGGCCGGAGGCAATCAGGCTGACCGGCGTGCCCGGGGGCACCTCGCGCAGCGCCGCGCCGGTATCCGTGCCAATCAACAGCCCTGAAAGCCGCGCCGCCGCCGCACTGGCTGATAGCCCGGCGACAAGCGCCGCCCCCCGGACAGAGAAGAGAGTATGCAAAAGCGCCTCGGGCCTGGCCAGCCCGGCCGCCGCCGCGCGCAGAAACACCGGGTCATCCGCGGCGATGCGCGCCTGCGGGTCCACCACATGGCGCAGCACCGAATGCTGCGCCAGCAGGCGGAAAATCTCACCTGTCATGGCTGACGAAAAATCCTCCACAACGCCCTCGCGCACCCGCACCCATTTGCAATGCGTGCCTGGCAGGCAGACAAGCCCGCTAAAGCCCGGCACCGCCGAAAAGCCGAGCAACTGCGTCTCCTCGCCGCGCATCACATCGGGCGCATCGGCATGGTTGCGAACCAGCCCGGGGAGAATCAGCGCCTCCACCCCCGCGCCTGCAACGCGCATCGCATGCCGGGGCAGTTCGTCCAGCCGGGCGGGAATGGGCATATACGGCGCTTCACGCCAACCGTTGCGCGCGCCCACCATGCCGCACATCACAACCCGCACCCCGCGCGCTGCGCTGCCCAGCCGTTCAATATGGCGCGTCAGGCAGGCCTCAAACGCCCCGCCTGCAAGACCATCAGCCCCTTCGGCGGAACGGCTCTCGCCCAATGGCGCGCCAGCCGAATCCAGCAGCCATACACGCAGGCTACTCGTTCCCCAGTCAACAGCAACCGTAAATGCTCCGTCCACAACCAACCCTATCATAAAAACGGCTGAACATGCCAGGCGCGCCAGCCTGCGCACCCGGCATATCACATAAGGCGTTAGAACTTGATACTCACACCGCTGAACCCGGAAAACTGCGAATGTCCCGGCGCTGCGGGCGGTGCATAAATATCGGCTGAAAAATCGGCCGCACCGCTGTTCATGACCTCACCAACCGTAGTGTAGAGCAGCACATTTGGCGAAAGGGAGTATTCCCCGCCACCCGTAACAAGGTTGGCGCTGCCGCCATGTTCATTGATCGCGGTATGAAACCAGGCGCCGCGCAGCACCAGAGCAGGGGTCACCTGCACCGCCGCCCCGATCCAGGCCATATAGGCGCTTGTGGCATAAACCGAGGGATAAGGAGAATAGCTGGCGCCGGGGTTGGAAATCGCCGTCCCGCCCCTGGCCTTGCTCCCCTGCGGTGCGGAGAGCTGCTCAAAGCCCGCATAGGCGGTCACCGGATTCAAATCCAGCTTCGCACCCGCAATCGCCTCGCGCGATGCAGTGTAGATGTTTGTGTACTGACCTCGTGAATTCTGAATCTCATCATAAATTCCGTAGATACTCAGTTTCGAGATATCATACTCCGCCGAGACGCCGTACATGTTCGAAACTTTGGTCGAGGCAAAGGTATCGCCATTACCAAACGATGCCTGCGCGCCGATTTGCAGACCACTCCAATCCGGGCTGCGATACTCCACCATGTCAGACGCACCCTGCCAATTGCGGCCATAAACCAGCGTCGAGGTTGACATGTTCTCCTGAATCATCGGATCAAAATTATAAACATCATTGTCTATGAAAAGATCTTTACCAAAAGTAACCGTCCCGAATGTTGGATTGCTCAACCCGACATAGGCCCGGCGATTAAAAATGGAGTTAGTGGAACTGTTGAATTTTCCGTTCGTTGCATTAAACCCCGACTCGATTTTGTAAACACCCGTGAGGTCCGGCGTGAGCTGAGACGACCCATAGACACCGAACATGCTGGTGCCCCAGTCATTTCCTCCCGCCTGCAGCAATGTCGTGGAGCCCGTATTGCCGTTATACTGCGAAAGATCGACATTCGTATCAAGCCGCACACCGGCGTCAACGCGCACATAAGCCTTGACGCTCGGCACCGGCCCGCTGCCCGCATAAAGCGTTACATCCGCCCGGGACGCGCGGGGCGCAAACACTGCAACCGCAACGGCCGCCGTCAAAAAAACACTTCGCAAGCGCCACCGCGCGGGCAGGCCGCCATGCGTCAGGCAAGCACCATCGATTACATCATTCATTATGTTTATTCCTCCCTTTTTTGGATTTAAAGACGCGACTCCGCATTCATGAAACACGTGTCTCATGAGCAAAAGCACCAGAAATTTCCCGCAAGCAGGGTTACATCCCCTGCCAGGTCACAGCGACCTTAAGGAAATTCCTCCACTAAACAGAATTTTTCATTTTGATAATTCACCTGGATACGATGTTGATTTTTATTTTAGTATGACAGGACACCACAATCTCAGACTTGCCTGAACGAACCGCGACGCCTGAATGAAAGATTACCGGCCAGCTTCAATAGCCGTCAAATAGTTAATTTGATAAATTTGATATGCTTTTGAATATCAACCGGCGTTAGGGAAACGCCGCGCGGAATGATTTTACAGGGTCACTTGAATTTTCGGACAGCATTCTCGCTTTATATTTCTTGAACGTTTCCGATGCCTGCCGGTTTTCCGTAAATTTGGGCGCGGCTACTCCATGCGGCTCTGAATCAATTCCGCAGAACGTACAAATTTGCCACGCCGCCAATGGCCGCTTGGCCGTCGTCGCGCAACGGCCAAACCGCGCCATCTCTCTTTCCCGTCCATGGCAAGCAAATCGCTTTCATCGATGAACATTTTGCAAATAATCAATTGGACGCGCGCCCCCCTGAAGCGTTATCCTCACGGACAAGATTAAATCCGCAACATTATTGGAGGACACATGACCAGTGAAAGCAAATGCCCGGTCGCGGGCGGCGCTCATAAGCATGCGGCAACCGGCTCCAAATCGAACCAGGATTGGTGGCCCAATCAGCTCAAGCTGAGCATCCTGCATCAGCATGCGGCCAAATCCAACCCTCTGGGCGGCGCGTTCAACTATGCCGAAGAGTTCAAAACCCTCGACCTGAACGCCGTGATGGCCGATCTGCGTGCCCTGATGACAGACTCACAGGACTGGTGGCCAGCGGATTTCGGGCATTACGGCCCTCTGTTCGTCCGTATGGCCTGGCACAGCGCCGGCACCTACCGCATCAGCGACGGGCGCGGCGGCGCAGGCTCCGGCGCCCAGCGCTTCGCGCCGCTCAACAGCTGGCCGGACAACGTCAATCTCGACAAGGCGCGCCGGCTGCTCTGGCCGATTAAGCAGAAATACGGCCGCAAGCTCTCCTGGGCCGATCTGCTGATCCTCACCGGCAATGCCGCGCTGGAATCCATGGGCTTCAAGACTTTCGGCTTCGGCGGCGGGCGGGAGGATATCTGGGAGCCTGAGGCAGACATTTACTGGGGGCCAGAGGGCAAATGGCTCGAAGACCAGCGCCACACGGGGGACCGTGAGCTGGAAAATCCGCTGGGCGCTGTGCAGATGGGCCTTATTTATGTGAACCCCGAGGGCCCGAACGGCAACCCGGACCCGCTGGCCGCGGCGCGCGACATCCGCGAGACCTTTGCCCGCATGGCGATGAATGACGAGGAAACGGTGGCGCTCATTGCCGGTGGCCACAGTTTTGGCAAAACCCATGGCGCCGGCGATGCCGCGCTGGTGGGGCCGGAGCCGGAGGCCGCGCCGCTTGAAGAACAGGGGCTGGGCTGGAAGAGCCGCTTTGGCACCGGCAAGGGCGCTGATGCCATCGGCAGCGGGCTGGAAGTCACCTGGACCACCACGCCAACCAGATGGAGCGGCAATTTCTTCTGGAATCTCTTCGGCTATGAATGGGAGCTAACCAAAAGCCCGGCCGGGGCGCACCAATGGACACCGAAAAACGGCGCAGGCGCCGGCACGGTGCCCGAGGCGCACGACCCGGCAAAGCGCCGTGCCCCCGCCATGCTGACCACCGATTTGGCGCTGCGCTTCGACCCCGCCTACGAGAAAATCGCGCGGCGCTTCCATGAGCATCCCGATGCGTTCGCCGATGCCTTTGCCCGCGCCTGGTTCAAGCTCACCCACCGCGACATGGGGCCGCTCTCGCGTTACCTGGGTAGTCTGGTGCCCGCCGAGACGCTGATCTGGCAGGATCCGCTGCCCGCGGTTGATCACGCGCTGATCGATGCGGCAGGCATCGCCACGCTCAAGGCCGATATCCTCGCCTCGGGCCTGTCCATCTCCCAGCTCGTCACCACGGCCTGGGCCTCCGCCGCCACATTCCGCGGCAGCGACAAGCGCGGCGGCGCCAATGGGGCGCGTATCCGCCTGGCGCCGCAGAAGGACTGGGAGGTCAACCAACCGGCCGAGCTGGCCAAGGTGCTGGAGGTGCTGGAGACGATCCGGGCGGCGTTCGAGAGCACCGCGCCCGGCGGCGATAAGGTCTCCATGGCTGATCTGATCGTGCTGGGCGGTTGCGCCGCCGTCGAAGCGGCCGCAAAGGCGGCGGGCCACGATCTCACCGTGCCTTTCACACCGGGGCGCACGGACGCGGCCCAGGAGCAGACCGATATCGAATCCTTCGCCGTGCTGGAACCCGCCGCCGACGGGTTCCGCAACTACACCCGCAAAGGTGCCGAAGGCGTGGCGGCGGAGCTGCTAGTGGACAAAGCCCAGCTGCTGACACTCACCGCCCCGGAAATGACGGTCCTCATCGGCGGCCTGCGCGCGCTCAACGCCAATTTCGGGGCTTCGCACCACGGCGTGCTCACCACCCGGCCAGGGACGCTGAGCAACGATGTCTTCGTCAATCTGCTCGACATGCGCACGCAATGGCGCAAATCCGCCACGGCCGCGGGCGTGTACGAGGGATACGAGCGCTCAACCGGCGCCCTGAAATGGACCGGCACGGCGGTTGATCTGGTCTTTGGCTCAAACGCCCAGCTCCGCGCCATCGCGGAGGTTTATGCCAGCCAGGACGCTCAGGCAGCGTTTGTGCACGACTTTGTGGCAGCCTGGGACAAGGTCATGAACCTTGACCGTTTCGAGCTGAGATGAACCCGGCGGGAGGGCGGCCTGCGCGCTGCTGGCGTCCTCCCCGCCCAGGCCCGCGCCGCATCACCAATCCTCGCGCCCAGTTTTCAAACCTCCGGCGCAGGGCGCGACCAGGGCGCCGCCACAAAGCATCCCGCGAGATAATCAAGCAGCACTTTAACCCTTGCAGGCCGCAAAACCCCCGGCGGCGTGACAAGATTGATGGAAACCGGCGCAATCGCCCACTCTGGCAGAACTTCCACCAGAACCCCTTGCGCGAGCTCTTCCCACACCATGAACTCCGGCTGTAACGCCATCCCCAGCCCCGCGCGCAGGGCCGCGGTGAGGGCATCGGCGTTATTGGCCCGCAAGCGCCCTTTCACCGGCACGCTGAACTCGCCGTCTCTGGGATGCTGAAATCGCCACACCCCTGGCGCGGGGGCATTTGTATAAATCAGCGTCAAATGTTTGGTGAGATCGGCCGGATGCTCCGGGTATCCGTATCTGGCCAGATAGGCCGGGGCCGCGACCAGCGGCCGGCGAACCGCGCACAAACGGCGCCCGCGCAACGAGGAGTCGGCCAGGGCGGCAATGCGCAAGGCGGCGTCGAACCCCTCGGCCACCAGATCCACCAAACTGTCGCTCAGCTGCACGTCAACATCGACTTCCCGATAGCGTTCCAAAAACGCCGGGAGCACCGGCGCCAGATGGCGCACGCCAAAGGACATCGGCGCCGCCAGACGCACCAGCCCGCGCGGCGTTAGCGACTGTGCGGAAGCTTCAAGCTCCGCCGCCTCCCCCTCCGCCACAATCCGGTTGGCATGCACCAGAGTGGCGCGGCCCATTTCGGTCAGTGAGAGCCGCCGCGACGTCCGGTGCAGCAGCACCGCCCCCAAACGCTGCTCCAGCCGCGCAATCGCCTTGGAGACGGTCGGCTTGGAGAGCCCCAGCTCCTCAGCCGCGCGCGCGAAGGAACCCGTCTGGGCAACCTTCGCAAAAATTGCCCACGCTTCGAGGTCAGGCAGCTTCATCATAAAATTATTGAACCGATTCATTCGTATTATTTCTAATTTAACACCAAAAGCGCCGCCTTGTCTCAACTTGATTTACATTTTCGGGCGCGTGAAATGTTGGCGGCCCGCGCCGCACCGGTAAGTTTTTAGAACCGATCTGTTTCCATCATTTCTATTTAATCGTGCGCGGCTTTACCCTATTTCCACTCCAGACACGGGCCGGATGCCCCAATGGAGATTCGCGATGATTGAACTTCGTCCTTTCAAAAGCCTCGGCGGGGCTGACCATGGCTGGCTCGACGCCAAGCATCATTTCTCTTTTGCCGAATATCACGACCCCCAGCGCATGGGCTGGGGTGAGCTGCGCGTCTGGAACGACGACACCATCGCGCCCGGCACGGGCTTCCCGCCACATCCGCACAAGAACATGGAAATCATCACCTACGTCCGCAAAGGCGCCATCACGCATCAGGACCATCTGGGCAACACCGGCCGCACAGAAGCCGGCGACGTGCAGGTTATGTCAGCGGGAACCGGCATCACGCACAGCGAGTATAATCTGGAGAAAGAAGCAACCCAGATTTTCCAGATCTGGATTCTGCCCGGCAGCCGGGGGCACCAGCCCAGCTGGGGCGCGCAGCCGTTTCCAAAAGGTGATCGCGCCGGGCGCTTTGTCGCGCTGGCCTCGGGCTTTCCCCAGGATACAGACGCCCTGAAAATCCACGCCAACGCGCGCCTCCTCGGCGCCACGCTGCGCGCCGGTGAAACCGCTGACTATGCCCTGGGCCACGAACGTCACGCATATCTGGTGCCGGCCACCGGCGCTGTGGAAATCGAGGGCGTGACCGTGAATGAACGTGACGGCGCCGCGATCAGCAATACCGGGGTCCTGCGCGTCACCGCTCTGACAGACACCGAGATCGTCCTCGTGGATGTCGACTGAAACCACCCGCCGCCTTTACCCGCACAAGGAGTTATTCATGAGCAAAGTACTGGTTCTCTACTATTCGAGCTACGGCCACATCGAACAAATGGCCGAGGCCGTGGCCGCCGGAGCAGCCGAAACGGGCGCAACGGTCACCATAAAACGGGTTCCCGAAACCGCGCCTGAGGAAATCGCCAAGGCCGCCCATTTCAAGCTTGAGCAGAAAGCGCCAATCGCCACCGTGGCGGAACTCGCCGATTATGATGCGATCATCCTCGGCGCCCCGACCCGCTTTGGCCGGATGCCCTCGCAAATGGCCAGCTTCCTCGACCAGGCCGGCGGACTATGGATGCGCGGCGCCCTCAACGGCAAGGCCGGTGCCGCCTTCACCTCCACGGCAAGCCAGCATGGCGGGCAGGAGACCACATTGTTCTCGATGATCACCAACCTGCTGCATTTCGGCATGGTCATTGTCGGCCTGCCCTACAGCTTCCAGGGGCAGCTCAGGCTCGATGAAGTGACTGGCGCAAGCCCCTATGGCGCCAGCACGATCGCCGCTGGCGATGGCAGCCGGCAGCCTTCCGAGAACGAACTTGCCGGCGCCCGCTTCCAGGGCCGCCACGTCGCCGAGGTCGCCAACAAACTCTTCGCCTAGAGTCTGATCGTTTGAGGCTCGCGCGCCTGAACGGGCCTCAAACGTGAATCGCCCTCAAAAAATGGCCCGCCAAGTCATCGCATGCCAATACATATATCCACATGTATCCGTCCCGCTTGGCCCGCTTCTGAACCCCTGAAATGACCGGCAGCGCCCATCCCCGCGGTTATTCGCGCCTCAGCATCTTGTCGTTGACAAATCCAGCCAGCGAATTGGCCCTGAAATGCGCGCGCAGCTCATCCTCGGAATAATCCTCGCGCACCCAGTCCAGAAAACTCTTGCCCTTCGCCTCGCCGTCGCGCTGATAGGTGAGAAAAAACGCGTCCAGTATCCCCGTGTTGGACTGCTTGATATGCCCAAAGCGCAGCGAGAGCTGCTTTAGCGCCTGCGCCGCCGTGCCGCCCTCGATGACCACGAACAGCCCCGCCGCCAGCCCCGCGCGGTCCGCGCCGGATTTGCAATGCACCAGCGCCGGGCCGCGCATGGTCTGGTAAATCTCCGCCAGCCGTAAAATCCTGTCCTTATGCGGCGCCCCGCGTGACTCCATGGCCATGTCGTAAAAATCCAGCCCCAGCCGCGCCGCCGCCTCGCGTGAGAGCGCATCCGAGCCGTTTTCCGCCCGCCCGCGCAGGTTGATGAGGCTTTGCAGCCCCGTCTTGCGCGTGAACGCCGCCAGATTGCCCGGTGTCGGGTGGTTGGAGCGATACAGCCGCCCCGGCTTCACCGCCGCGAAATTGGTCCACAGGATGCGCAGCACCGCATGATCAATGAACAGCGCGTCAACCCACGCATTGCGCCGGCCGGCCCTGGTGGAGAGATCGCCTTTAAAAATGGTGTCCATGCGTAAGGCTTATATTTACCGCGCGGCCGCCCCGCCAGCCCCGCGCGGGCTTCATATTTACCGCGCGGCCGCCCCGCGCGCCTGGCGCCTCATTTGTGGCAAGGCCAAAATATGCTTAACCCCAGCGCCATGACCCAACAGAAATCCACCGCCTCCCTCATCTATCGCCTCTGGCGCGAGCATGTGCGCCACTACCGCGGCCGCATTGTCCTCATCGTCGCGGCCACGCTGGTGATGTCGGGAACCACGGCGGCCTACCCGGCGCTGATCAAATGGGCCTTCGACATGTTCTCCCACAAAGACCCGCGCATCCTCTACCAGGTGCCGGTGCTGGTGCTCATCGTCACCACCATCAAGGGTCTCTCGATGTATTTCCAGGCGGTGCTGACCCAGGATGTCGTGCTCCTGGTCATCCGCCGGCTGCAAACCGGCATGTTCCGCCACCTCTCCAACGCCGCCCTGGCGAGCGTGGAGCGTGAGGCCCCGGCCCAGCTCGCCGCCCGCTTCACCACCGATGCCACCGTCATCCGCGACGCGATGACCCGCGCCGTCAACGCCATCGCCGATGCCGCCACCGTGGCCGGCCTGGTCGTCACCATGATCGTGATCGACTGGAAGCTCAGCCTCATCGCCGCCGCGCTCTACCCGCTGGCCGGCATCCCCGTGCAGAAAATCGGCAAACGCATGCGCCACGCCTCCGATGGCATGCAAGACCAGATGGGCCACACCGCCGCCGTGCTGAACGAGAGCTTCGCCCAGGCCCGCACCGTGCGCGCCTACGGGCTGGAAGAGCACGAGCAGAACCGCGCCAACAAAACCTTCGACCAGCTCTACCGCTCCCTCCTGCGCATGACCCAGATCCGCTCCCGGCTGGACCCGATGCTCGAAGTCCTGGGCGGGCTCGCCGTAGCCATGGTCATCGGCTTCGAGGGCTGGCGCAACGCCACCGGCGGCAGCGGCGTGGGCAATTTCATGGGCTTCATCTCCGCCCTGCTCATCGCCAGCCGCCCCTTGCGCGCGCTGGGAACCATGAACGCCGCCGTCCAGGAAGGCCTCGCGGGCATGGTGCGCGTATTCGCCATCATCGACGAACCAGCCGCCATCGCCGATGCCCCCGGCGCCGTGCCGCTGCCCCCCGGCGCGGGAGAGCTGGCGTTCGAGCATGTCGCCTTCAACTATCCCGATGGCCGCCCCGGCCTGAAAGACCTCTCCTTCAACGCCGCGCCCGGAAAAATGCTGGCGCTGGTCGGCTCCTCGGGGGCGGGCAAATCCACCGCACTGGCGCTCATCCCCCGGCTCTACACCCCGGCCAGCGGGCATATCCGTATCGACGGCGCTGAAATCACCAGCGTCACCCTGCACTCCCTGCGCGATGCCATCGCCTATGTCGGCCAGGATTCTCTGCTGTTTGACGATACAATCTACACCAACATCCAGCTCGGCCGGCCCGGCGCCACGGCCGATGAAGTCCACGCCGCCGCCGCCGCCGCCGCCTGCACCTTCGTGCAGGAAATGCCCGAAGGCTTCCAAACCCGCGTCGGCGTCAACGGCCAGAGGCTCTCCGGCGGTCAGCGCCAGCGCGTCGCCATCGCGCGGGCCATTTTGCGCAACCCGCGCATCCTGCTGCTCGATGAAGCCACCAGCGCGCTGGACACCGCAAGCGAAGCCGCCGTACAGGCCGCGCTGGCGCATCTGCGCGCCGGGCGCACCACCATCGTCGTCGCCCACCGGCTCTCCACCGTGCGCGACGCCGACCTCATCGTGGTCATGGCCGACGGCCACGCCATCGAACAGGGCACCCATGCCGAACTCCTGGCAGCGGGCGGCGCGTTCTCCCGGCTGGTCCAGGCCCAGGCCCTGGCTTAAGCCGTGGCAAGCCGGATACGCGATGTCTTCACCATCCTGCGCTCCGGCCTGTTCGCACACCGGCTCTACGCGCGGGTCTATCTCGGCGGCTCGCGCGCGGCACCCTTCGCGTTGCTGCACTATGTCCTGAAGGGCGAAGCGCAGAACGCACATCCTTGCGCGTTTTTCAATCCGGCCCACCTGCGCGCAACGGCACCGCACAAACGCGGCAATCTCTTCGCCGCATTTCTGCGCGGGGGCGCCGTTTTGCCCGCCTGCGCGCAGTTTGTTCCCGCCTGGTACCGCGCGCGCACACCCACCGCCTCGCAGCTCTCGCCCTGGCTGCATTTTCAGAAGTTTGGCATTCCCGCCCGGCTCGACCCCTCGCCCGCCATCTCACTACGCTTCATCGAAGACGCCTATTGCGACAAGCCCGCGCAGCTCCCCCGGCAGCTTTATGAAATTCTGGCCCGCCAGGGCAACAACCCGCTCCCGCCGCTCACCCTCGCCGCGCTGGAGCGCACGCAGGCGCGTTTCCGCGCACAGATTGAACTGACCATCCACCGCCAGCTTCCCCAGCGCCGCCACCGCAACCTGGTGTTCGTGCAAACCGCCGGCGGCCATCCGGCCAGCATTGAACATGGCCGCCACTACGACCTGATGCTGAACCATTACGCCGCCACCACGGCCGGACGCGACGCCGATTATGTGCTGACCCAGCGCGGCACCAAGGTCAGCGCGATCAACAAAATCCTGCAACAGCACCCCGATCTGCTGCTGCGCTACGACCATGTCCTGTTTCTTGATGACGATGTGGAAATGCACGCCCCCGCCATCAACGAGCTTTTCAGCATCATGGCGCGCGAACAGCTAGACCTCGCACAGCCCGCGCTGACACCAGATTCCATCTCCGCCTTCCCCAGCCTGCTCACCCAGCCCGGCGGCGCGCCAATCCGCCGCTTCAACACCGTGGAAATCATGGCCCCCGCACTCTCCGCGCGCGCGCTGGCCCGTTGCGGCTGGGTGTTTGGCAGCGGCATCAGCGGCTATGGGGTTGATCTGCTGCTCGGCTCAGAGGTCCGCGCGCAGTTTGGCAACACGGTCGCGCTCATCAACAACATCACCGCCCGCCACACCCGCCCGCCCGACAAACAAGGCGGCGCGTTCTACCGTTTCATGACCGCCAGCGGCATAGACCCGATGGCCGAAATGCGCGTGCTGATAAAAAAACACGGCCTCACGCACGGCATCAGGCCGCTCTAACTTTTTTTGTGGCCTTTGATCTGCTTCGCTTGATACGTTGCCTCTCCAAACAACCCGAACCTCACTCTTCGCCGCAACGCATTTAAATGCCGCATATTTTCCCAGAAATAATGCCACCGCAGGGAACTAAGCGCCCTGTCCGCGGTGTTGGGCGGCAGCGCGCCGAGCTTGAAGCCGACAAAATATGTATCGCGCGAATCCACATTCTCAAAAAAGCGAAAAACCGAGAATTCGTCATGAAAGTTTAACGACGCCTTAAAATCTCTCGGCGTCAGGTTCCGGTAATACTCCCAGGCGATCAGTGGCGCATCTGCCTTGGTGCTGCGCGTGGTGCCGTGCTCAGGCCGCCCCAGGCTGGCGCAGGTCATCAGCACAAGCCCCCCGGGGCGGCATAGCCGCGCCATGTTTGCAAACGTCTCCCTCCAATACGGATTATGCTCCATCACCTCGCAGGAAATCACCGTATCAAACGAGGCATCAGGCGCCGCGTAATCCTGCCCCTGACAGACCACATCTACGCCCGGCCCCGCGCCCACATCCAGCCCAGTATAGGCACACCCTATAAAATGTCCGCGGATGGTGCCGTTGATATCCAGGCTACCGATTTCTAACACACGCTGTCCGTAAAAAAAATTCGGAAACGCAGCCTTAACCGCGCGCACGAAATCTTGTTGCTGCTGATGTGCCATCTAAATCCTTACATCGACTTGCTTTTAACATAGCCCCATTCCCATGGCGACCAAATATAGACCTCCACGACTCGTTCATCCTATTGGCCCATCTTCGCTTCACGCCACTTTGAACAATCCGGGCTCACCCCTTGGCGAACGCCGCCGCGAATATCGCCCGCCGCCCGATATCGCGGCGGCAAAAACCGTCATCCCACTCAATGGCATCCACCGCCGCATAGGCGCGCGCCACGGCCTGCTCCAGATCCGCGCCCACCGCGTTCACCGCCAGCACGCGCCCGCCATTGGCAAGGATTCCGCCCTGGTCGGCCATCGTCCCGGCGTGGAACACATTCACCCCCGCCAGCGCCCCGGCTTCCTCCAGCCCATAAATTTCGCCGCCGGTGGCATAGGCGCCGGGGTAGCCCTTGGAACACA
>JAJZCG010000114.1 GCA_021846225.1 Pseudomonadota bacterium
GCGATCTTGCGCACCACCCCGCCAATCGGCGCGCGGTTCACGTGCACATCCAGCACCGAGAGGAAAATCGCGACCCGCGTGCGCGGCTCATGGCCCAAGCCCAGCTCCGCCGGCGGCGCGGCGCGCTCTATGCTCACCACCAGCCCATCGGCCGGCGCCACGAACGCATTGGCGCGCGGCGGCAGCACCCGCTCCGGGTCGCGGAAAAAATACAGGCAGAACACGGTGAACAGCAGGCCCACCCAGGTTAGCGGGTGCCAGAGCAGCAGCCCGAGCACCGCCACGGCGATTCCGCCCAGGATGAACGGGTAGCCAGCCTTGTGCGGCGGCGCCAGGACCGATTTGATGCTCTCGATAATATCCATCACGGGGCCTTTTGCGGTTGCGGCAGGGTGAATTTCTGCCCAGGGTAAATCAGGTTCGGGTTCTCTATCTGGTTTGCGTTGGCTGCATAGATCACGGTGTACATGATACCGTGGCCATACACATGCTGCGAGATCGTCCACAGGTTATCTCCCGGCACGATCACGACATTCCCAGCCGCGACCGCCTCGGGCAAGGTCTGCAACGTAAAGGGCACTTCCACCGGCGGCAAGATTTTTCCATCCGCGCCGGTCGCCAGCAGGGTGATGGTGCCGCTGGCCGCGGGCGTGGGGGCAATGAAGTGCCACCGCCCATCCGTCCCCGCCACCGCCTGGCCGATCTGCTTGCCGCCCAGGCTCACGCTCACCTTTGCGCCCGGCGGCGCGGTGCCGCCAAACAACGCATGGCCGTTGGCGTCATAATCCACGGTGCCCATGCCCAGCGTCCCCGCGAGCGGCCCCTGGCCGGACATCACAACACTGCCGTTCGGGCCGGAAACCACAGCCAGCGCATGGCCCTTGCCGTCCACCGGCACGTTGATCGCGGCAACCTCCTGCCCCGCCACAACCGTCCCATCGGCCAGCGTCTCGCTCAGGGTAATCTCCTGCGCCCCCGGCGCCAGCGGCGTGCCCGGCACGAGCACGAAAGCCCCCTGCGCATCCGCGGTCGCCGTGCCGATAACTTTATCGCCGCTTTTAATCGTCACAACGGCGCCCGGCACCGCGCGCCCGGCCATCACCGCATTGCCCTGCGCATCCACGCGCACCACATCGAAGGTCGGCGGCACCACGGTCACGGCGGGCGGCGGCGCCGGGGCGGGCGGTGTGGGCTGCAACTGCGGTTTGGAGCTTAAAAACAGCAATCCACTAATCGCCAGCCCCGCCAATAGCGCGAGCGCGGCGATCCCAACATATTTCCGCGTCATCTCAGCCATACCCAACCCCTGTCCTTCGCGCGCCGCATGCTTGCTAACTGGCAAATAGCCTGCCACGAACCGGTCTATACATGAAGCGAGGTAAAACAGCACCATGGGCAGCTACGCCGTCACCGTCTTTTGCGGATCATCTCCAGGCGCCGATCCCGCCTATGTCCAGGCCGCCACGGCGCTGGGGCAAGGGCTGGCCGGCCATGGCATGAAGCTGGTATTCGGCGGCGGCAATGTCGGGCTGATGGGCACCACGGCCCGCGCCGCACTCGGCGCCGGCGGCCATGTCACCGGTATTATCCCCGATTTTTTGCGTAGCCGCGAGGAGGAGCTGCACGGCCTCTCCGAACTCTTCGTGACCGACTCCATGCACACCCGCAAACGCCGCATGTTCGCCCTGGCCAACGCCTTCGTGGTGATGCCCGGCGGTTTGGGAACTTTTGATGAAACCATCGAAATCCTGACCTGGAAGCAACTCGGCCAGCACAATAAGCCGATCATCCTGGTTGATCTGCTGGGCTGGGCGCAACCCTTCGTCGCCATGGTCAACGGCGCCATCCAGCGCGGCTTCGCCCGCGAGGCGGTGAGCAGCCTCTACGAGATCCAGCCGGATGTCGAGGCAACCCTGGCCCGGCTGAACGAGCTGCGCGGCTGATGCCCCGCCTTGCCACCCCGCTGGCCGCCGGGCTGGCGGTCCTGCTGCTCGGCGGCGCGGCCCACGCCCAGGCAAGCCCGCGGGACATCGCGGAGATTCTGGCCGCCCATAATGCCTACCGCACGCCGCTTGGCCTGCCGCCGTTGCGCTGGTCCTATACGCTGGAAGCCAAAGCGCAGAGCTGGGCGGACCATCTCGCTGAAATCGGGCAGCTCGTGCACAGCGGCTCCGGCCAGAACCTGGCCATGTCCGCGGCCGGCACCCAGTCGCTCACGCAGCTGGTCGATCTGTGGGGCAGCGAGCAAACCTACTTCACCTACGGCAACTTCCCAGACATTTCCACCACCGGAAACTGGATGGACGTGGGCCATTACAGCCAGGTGATCTGGCGGGCGACCACCAAGGTTGGATGCGGCTTCTCCGAGGATTATGGCCGCGACGTTCTGGTCTGCGACTACGACCCGCCCGGCAATGTCATGGGCGAGCGGCCCTATTAGAGTCTGATCGTTTGAGGTTGACGCGCGCCAGCGTGGCAACCGAAAGCGTGAATCAGCCTCTTATCAAAGAGTTAGAGTCTGATCGTTTGAGGTTGACGCGCGCCAGTGTGGCAACCGAAAGCGTGAATCAGCCTCTTATCAAAGAGTTAGAGTCTGATCGTTTGAGGTTGACGCGCACCAGCGTGGCAACCGAAAGCGTGAATCAGCCTCTTATTAAAAAGTCTGATTGTTTGAGGTTGACGCGCGCTCTTGCGTCAACCCAAACCTATCGCGATCTAGGGCAACAGCCGCACGCTGCGCGAAATTCATTCCATTTTCAACACAAACCCGCACAAATTGGGGTGCAAGTAAAAAATTAAGCTATACTAACAATTGGTTATAACGCGTTCCGCGCAAATGCTCCACGTGGAGCCCCCGCTCAGTCAGCCGCGTCTTCGTCCTCATCCTCCGGCTTGGCGGGCAGGGCATAGCTCCCGGTCAGCCAGCGGCCCAGGTCCACCTGCGCGCAGCGTTCCGAGCAAAACGGCTTATGCGCCGCCGCGCCAGGCTTTTCACAAATCGGGCAGACAGTCTTCATCGCAACACCTCATGCAACCCCGGCCGCACCCGGCGGCGCATAATCTCGGCAAAACCCAGATGGGAAAACCCTAAAAATTCCGGCATCAGAAAATCCCGCCCCAGCGCCGCGCTCAACGGCGCCGCCAGTTTCAGCCGCGCGGCGGGCTTCATCCCGGCAAAATCCACCAGAATCCCGCCGGATAAATTACGCAGCACAATCTGCCTGCAAATTTCGGGAAGAATCGCGGTATTCAGCGCCAGAGGCGCAACCCCAGAGCCAGCCCCGGCGTCAATATCAATCAGCACCGCCGCCGGCGCGGTGGTAATATGCATCACCGCCCCCAGCGGCAGCGGCGCGCAAGGCGCTGCCAGTCCGGCCACCTCATCTTCCAGTACGGTATCGAACGCCTTCGCATCATGGCGCAGCCGCGCCTCCAGCCGGGGCCGCAACTGCGCGATCAGCGCGTAATCATCCACCAGAATCTCACCTGCCGCTCTTGCCGCCAGCTCCAGCAGCGGCCCATCGCCCCGGCGCAGTAACCCCGGCTTCTCCCCTGGCGCCGCATCGGCCACCGCCAGCCGCGGGCCTTTGCCGCCCTGCGCGCTGCGGCTCACCCGCACCGCCACATAGCTGCCAACCGTAAGCCCTTTGCCCCCCGCGCTATCGGGCAAAAACCCAGCAACGCCGCCAATTTCCACGAACCGCCCGGCCATCGCCGGCAGCACCGCCTCCACCCGCCCGGTGTAGACATCACCCACGCCATCCGGCTGGCCTAAATCCCAGATCCAGAATTCGCTTAAAACATCGCCCTCCAGCCGCGCCACCCGCACCACATCCCCCTGGCGCGAGGCCCGGATCATGGCCGGTATCCCAGCCCCCGCAGGAGCGAGGCGGTCTCATGCAGCGGCAGCCCGACCACGGCGGAATACGAGCCGGAGACAAAATCCACGAACGCCGCGGCCCGGCCCTGGATGGCATAGCCCCCCGCCTTGCCGCGCCACTCCCCGCTGTCCAGATAATCGCGCAGCTGCCCCGCATCCAGCCGGGCAAAGCCCACCACGGAGCCCGTCACGCGGCTGGCCACCCGGCCATCGGGCGCGCGCACCGCCACCCCGGTATAAACCCGGTGTCTGCGGCCGGAGAGGAGTGTCAGGCATTTTTCCGCCTGTTCCAGGCTTTCCGCTTTCGGTAGAATTCGAGTTCCGGCGGCCACCACCGTATCGGCGGCGATCACAAACCCCCCGCCCGGCACCAGCTTGGCCAGGGCAAGGCGCAACGCGCAGGCGCGGGGCGGCTCCCCCGCCAGCGGCGTCTCATCAATATCAGGAGCAACAATCTGGTCCGGCTCTATCCCGATCTGGCGGAGCAGCTCGAGCCGTCTGGGGCTGGCCGAAGCCAGAATCACTTGAAGCGGAATGTGATCCGGCCCTTGGTCAGGTCATAAGGGGTCATCTCGACATTCACCCGGTCCCCGGCCAGCACCCGGATGCGGTTCTTGCGCATCTTGCCGCTGGTATGGGCCAGAATCACATGGTCGTTGTCGAGCTTGACGCGGAACATCGCGTTGGGAAGCAGTTCAGTGACCATGCCGCTGAACTCGATCATATCTTCTTTAGACAAACACACCTCGTGCAAATTGCTGGAACGCTGCGGGTGAAATGGGCTTAACTTTCTCTCCGGTCAAGTTTTCCCAAGCCGGACCGCCACGGAGGCGGCATGCGCGCCCAGGTTCTCGGCCGCCGCCAGCGCCACGGCGGCGGGGCCGATCGCCCCCAGCGCACCTTGCGTCAGCTTCACCCAGGTGGTGCGCTTCATGAAATCATAGACCGAGAGCCCGGAGGAAAAACGTGCTGTGCCGGAGGTGGGCAACACATGGTTGGGCCCGGCCACATAGTCGCCGATGGCTTCCGGGCAGTCCTGGCCGATGAAAACCGCTCCGGCATGGCGAATTTGGGCGAATATCCGCTCCGGCCCGGCCAGCATCAGCTGCAGATGTTCCGGCGCGATGCGGTTGGCCAGCGCCACGGCCTCGTCCCAGTCCCGCACCAGGATCACCGCGCCATGGCGGCGGATGCTCTCGCCTGCAATCGCCGCGCGCGGCAGGGTCTCCAGCGCTGTCTCCACCGCGCCCAGCACGCTGGCGGCCAGGGTGCTGCTGGTGGTGATGAGGATTGCCTGCGCGTCCTCGTCATGTTCGGCCTGGGCCAGCAGGTCGAGCGCCA